>JARWGK010000028.1:0-15690 GCA_040409725.1 Natronomonas sp. | reverse complement strand
TGGGTGGTGTCTTCGAGGCCGCCGACGTCGTCCCAGGTGGCATCAGGAACCTCGACGAACACCTCCCGCAGCGCCGAGGGATCGACGGCCCGGAGTGCGTCTTCGACGTCGGCTCCCGTCACCGCGATATCTTCGAGTGTCGCCGGGTCCGTCGGCCCGTCGCCGTCCTCCGGGCCGAGACCGTTGCGTCTGAGCGCTCGAATCGCGGCCTCTCTGATCAGCCGTTCGATGTCCCTCCCGACGAAGCCATGGGTGCGTTCGGCAAGTCCGGCGAGGTCAACATCGTCGGCGAGTGGTACACCCGCCGTGTGAACGTCGAGGATCTCTCGTCGACCGTCCTGATCCGGGATCGGGACCTCGATCCTGCGGTCGAATCGGTTCGCCAGCGCGAGTGAGGCCGGGAGTGCCTCCGGATCTGTCGTCGCACCGACCACCGCGACCCGGGAGTCGGGATCGATCTCCTCCAGTGCCGACACGAGACGGGCGACCCGGCGGTGAGATCGTTCTCCGTCGCGGCCTGCCGAAAGCGAATCGAGGTCGTCGACGAAGAGGATCGAGGGGGCCTCCTCGAGTGCCGCCTCGACGGCCGCTTCGAAGGGGTTGTCCCTCGGATCGCCCGAAATCGCGTCCGATCCCTGTACCGTTATCAGGGGAATCTCCCCCTCGGCTCCGAGTGCCTCGACGAGCAGCGTCTTGCCCGTTCCCGGTGGGCCGCACAGCAGGATCCCCTGTGGCGGATCGACGTCCAGCGATCGGAACAACTCGGGGTTCGTGAGAGGGACTTCGAGCAGTTCGCGCACACGGTCGACGACCGATTCGAGACCGCCGACGTCGTCGTAGCCGACGGTATTCGACTCCGACAGCGGCCGCGGCTTTGTTCCGTCCTCGCCGCGCAACCGAAGCGACGTCCAGTCACGAACGGTGACGACCCCGTCCGGCGACGCCTCGACGACGTGGACCGGAACGCTGTGGCTTGCGTCTGCGGTGTGGCCGTCTGCGACACCGCTGTCACCGACAGCAAGCGTCTGCCCGGCGACGAGACACCGACCCGACAGCGCCGTTCCGAGATCGAGAACGCGGGATTCCGCGACACTCTCCGGCAACGAGAGGACGATCCGATCGGCGGGTTCCGGGTCGACGCTCCGGATCGACACCGTCTCCCCGACCTCGACCCCGAGCGCGCGGCGAAGCGGCTGGACGAGTCGGGCGATCTCCGTCCCGGTGGTGGCCTCCGAACCGGTCTCGACCCGACCGGCGACGGTCGTTTCCGCTGCCGTCACGGCGACCGGATCGCCCTCCTCCACGCCGAGATCCCCCATCGTGGCCGCGGCGAGAACGACGGTCCCTCCGTCCGTCGATCCGGACCTGAGGGCCGGCTTGGCGGTGAGATTCATCAGCGTTCCTCCGTCGACACGGGACAGAGCGTCATCCACCGTCCCCCACGTCTTCGATCTCGCTTCCGCCCCGATTCGTTCGTGGCACGTACAGTATATCGATCCGAGAGGTGAAAAATTCTCTCTCACCACATCCCACACCAATAATAGTAACATTTATGCGGGATCCATCCTATCAGACGGTTGCTTCATGGTAGAGTCATACAAACCACAGGTAACTGCCGAGGACAGAGTGCAGTTGGCCACGGCGTTCGATGCAACGGACGTCGAGGGTGAGCCGACGCTCTCGGAGCTTCGGCGGGCTGTCCGGACGGAGGCGAATTCGGAGTTTGCTTCGATGGGCGAGGCGATCCGAAGCGATCTGACCGGACAGCTCGATGCGGATCTGGTCGAATCGAGTCTGAATGGACTGCGGAGACAGCTCGAAGGCGCGGAATCGGTTCGAGAGGTCGGCGTCCCAGAGCGGGTCGGTCCCGGCGACGCCGGCGTCGGCGAACTCTACCGTGAGCTCATCGATCCGGTGTGGCCGGTGTACCACCACCTCGTCGAGATCGGATTCTTCGAGAGCCTCTCGGAGAACCTTCCGGCATTCACACCGGAACACATCGACCACACTGCACGAAGGCTCCTGACGACGGAGGGACTGACCGCAGACCTCTCCGGCCGTGGATTCGACGAGCGAGAGCAGACCGCACTGCTCATGGACGTAACGAACAACGACACGCGGCTCTCTCGGTGGGTGCCGACGCGAGACATCCCCGAGGGCGTCGAATTCGACGTCGACTACGTTCCTCCACTGTACCACCGTGCGATCGGTGGTGGGTTGCTCTGGCTCAAGGCACTCGACAGACACCTCACACAGAAGGAGATCCTCCTCACCGAGGAGATTCTCGACGATGCCTTCTGGCGAAGCAAGGCCGTGTTGGGTGGCACGCTGCTGTTCCTCCGTGCGGTCGAGGAGATCGCAACCGAGGGACAGGACCTGACCGACGAACAACTGGTCGCCGCACTGAGTGGCGGTGCGGCCATCAGCATCGTCAACCAGGAGGAGTTGATGCAGGAGGTCTTCTGGATTCACGAGGAGAAACGCGCGCCGTCGTCGGCGAGATAACTAACCGCGATTATTACACTATCACAATGGCAGCAGAAGAACAAGACGAGGCCATAAAGGCCGCAAGCGAGACGATCGTAGAAGAGACAGACCTCGGTTATCAGGTCTTCAACGCCCCCGAAGAGTCGGTGCTATCCCAGCACGACACCGACCGCATCCCCCGGTTCGACGTGACCCAGGAGATGCTGTCGAACGCCGAAGACCCCGAAAGTTGGCTGATGTTCGCCAACAACTACGAGGCACACAGACACACCTCGGCCGACGTCATCACGAAGGACAACGTCGATCAACTCGAGTTGGAATACGAGATGACGGTCGGAGCCAACTCCAGTATGGAGGGGTCACCGGTCATCGTTCCCGGCGACCCGCCGGTGATGTACCAGACGAACGGCCCGAGCCACGTCAAGGCGATCGACGCACGCGAAGGCGAGGTGCTCTGGAGCTACACGTACCCGGCCCCCGAGGACGCGGTGCTTTGCTGTGACGACAACAACCGTGGCGTTGCGGTGTACGAGGACAAGGTGTATCTGACGTCGCTCGATTCGGGCGTTCAGGCACTCGACCGTTACACCGGCGAGGAGCTTTGGTACACCTCCACCGCCGACTACAAGGAGGGGTACTCCGCGACGTGGGCACCGATCATCTACGACGGAACGCTGTTCACCGGCTCCGCCGGCGGCGAGTACGGCGTCCGTGGGTTCCACTGTGCCATCGACGCCGAGACCGGCGAGGAGCTGTGGCGAATGCACCCCTGCCCCGAGGAGGAGTGGATCGGCGACTCGATCAAACAGTCCGGCGGGACGAACTGGATGAGTCCGACCCTCGACACCGAACGCGAGTTGCTGTACTTCAACGTCGGCAACCCGAGTCCCGACTTCAACGGCACCGTTCGGCCAGGGCCGAACCGCAACACCTGTGCCACCATCGCTGTCGACATCCACACCGGTGACATCGAGTGGTCCCACCAGGAGTCGGCACACGACATCTGGGACTACGACTCGGCGATGATGCGGATGCTGATCCGCGACGTCGAGGTCGAACACCGCAACTACGAGGGTGACATCGTTTACAACGCCGGCAAAACGTCGTGGTCGTACACGATGCACCCCGAGACGGGCGATCTGCTGCAGCGCGGCGAACCGCTCAGCCAGCAGATCAACTTCATGAAGATGGTGCCACACGTCGACGAGGAACGGGAGTACGTGATGCTTCCGGGGCTGCTCGGCGGACAGGACTGGCAGCCGGCGTCGTACAACCCCGACACCGGGCTCTGCTATCACAAGGTGCTCAACACGCCACATTCGGTCAAATGGCGTAACGAGGAACACAAACCCGGCGAGAAGTTCTGGGGCGGCGTCGTCGACGTCGAACCGGACGAGGAAGACATCCCCGACGGTTACAACGGTCACATAAGCGCCATCTGTGCCGTCGATCCGACGACCGGCACGGTCGAGTGGCGTGACTGGATCGACAGCGACCGGTACCTCTGGGGCGGCACGATGTCCACGGCGGGTGGACTGCTGTTCGCCGGCACACAGAACGGCGACGTGATCGCCTACGACGCCGAAAACGGCGAGCGACTCTGGGAGTACGACCTCACCGACAAGGCGATCGGTGGCGACCCGGTTAGCTGGTACGACCCCGGGACGGACAAGCAGTACGTCGCGATTCAGGTCGGTGGCTCCGGATTCGTCGGCCGTGGTCCGCGCGGAGACAGACTCGCTGTCTTTTCGCTTGCGGCCTGAAGGACCCACGACTACACTTTTATCGATGCATCCCACTCCGAGACACACATGACGGCCGATTCCAACGACGCCGCACGCCCCGAGACCACCGCTGCTCCCGGGGATACGCTCGATCCCGAGGAGATCGAACACGCCGTTTCCGCCGACCCTCGGGCGCTGAACGACCACATCGAGGCGATCGATCGATACCTCGAAACGGGCGGGATACAGGAGCGAGCAGCCGTCGGGCGGGCCTTCCGCACCGCTGCACAGGACGACGCCGGGAACGTGCGACCGTTCGTCGACCGCTTCATCGAGTTCCTCGACGACGACAACGGATCGATCCGACTCTCCGGTGCCCTTTCGATCTCTGCGGTGGCGAAGTCGAACCCGGATGCGGTCGTCGATTTCGTCCCGAAGCTCGTTTCACTGCTCCGTTCGACGGACGCCCCCGGACTCGAGATGGCAGCCATCGAGGCGCTCGGAGCCATCGGGGAGGCGACGCCGACGGCGATCACGGACGCCGATCCGATCGTCGCCGATCGACTCGAAACCGCGACACACCCGATTCGCGTCCACATCGTCACCGTCTTCGCCGGTGCAGTCGTCCAGAAGCCGTCGTCGTTTCCGGAGACGGTCGAAGCGACCGAGGCAGCACTCGACGACGAATCCGATCGGGTGAAACGCTACGCCGCCGCGACGCTCGCCGCCTACGCCGACGCCGACGCCGCGTCACTTTCGTCTCTCGAGTCGATCCACGAACGCGTGGCGGATCTGGAGGCGCGTGTCAACGCCGGCCCACTCGCAAACGACGAGAACGTCGCCGGCGCGAAACGGACGCTTCGGGAGCTTCTCGAGGAAACCGACGGCTGATCCGTCCGCGTCACCGATTCAGAACGGTCTCGTTGACGTACGGCGAACGGACGGCGTTGAAGACGATCTTCAGTTCGTCGCTCTCCGGCGAGGCGGTACAGGTGAGACGGAGCCCCCGGGATTCGATCTCTTCGTCGGTGAGGAGCAGATTGATGTCCATCTCCGTGATTCCCTCGTACAGATACGCGGTGCAACTCGCACACGAACCGGCCCGACAGGACGACGGCCACGCCAGACCCGCCTCGGTCGCCGCCTCGAGTATCGATTCGTCCCGTGGGACCTGGATGGTTCCGTGCTGTGCCGGCGGGAGGTCGGCCGCGGCAGCCTTCTCGAAAAGACGGTCGTCGCCGAGATCCCAGCCGTGTTCGCGGAGCGTTCGGTAGTCGAGATACTCCACCGTCGCCGGCGGTCGGTCGTCCTCCGTCGTCTCCGGTTCGACGGCCGGAAGGTCGATATCCATCGGACTACTCCTCTGACGGCGGCTCTCTGCCACGACCCGGGTCTTCCTCCGCTGTCAGCGGGAAGGTGTTGAAGACGACCTGAAGCCGATCCGTTTCGGGGTACCCGGTACAGGTCAACCGCACCCCGTCTTCGATCTGTTCGTCGCTCAACGCGAGGTTCATGTCCATCTCGATTTCCCCCGACTTCACGATCGCCGTACAGACGTTACACGTCCCCGAGCGACACTGTGAGCCCCACTTGAGGTCGTTTGCCTCCGCCGACCGCAGGATCGTTTCGTCGCGATCGATCTCGATCCGACCGTAGAGCCGTTCGTCGAGCCCGAGACGTGCAGCCGTATCGAACAGGTCCTCGTCGTCGATGTCGAGGCCGTACTCCACGACCGCCTGATAGCTCAGATACTCCAGTTCTGCCGGTGGAAGATCCTCTCCCTCCTCGTCGTCGTCCTCGACACCGGGCCCCACAGCCGGGAGTTCGATTCCCATACCGTCCACACGCGACCGTCCGTCTTAGAATTTTCCCGATAAACCGTGATGGATCGGAGATTGTCATCCGGCTACGAGGGTCTGCCGACGACGATCGTGTATCCGTCGTCGCGTTCGATCAGCGTCTCGACGTCGAAGCCTGCCTCCTCGACCATCTCCTTCCAGTATTCCGTCGCATCGACGCCCGATTCGTGTGGATACGGCAGCGCGAGTACGCCGACCCTTCCGTCCGGGTCACAGACGCGCCGGGCCTCCTCCAGTGCGCCCCGTGCCTCGGACTGCGGGAGGTCGTGGAGCAGCCGACAGAGCGTCACCACGTCGGCCGTGTGGCCTGCGATCGGGAGCCGCGACGCGTCGCCGCGGACGGCAGCAGCGTCGAGCCCCGCCCGGGTGGCGTTTCGGACGGCGAGCCGCGGGGCGTTTCCGAGGATAATCCGGCTGTCGAAGACATCACAGGCGATCACCTCACAGCCCTCGGCGACAGCAGGCGCAAGCCCGACGAGCGACCGTCCGGTTCCACAGCCGACGTCGAGGAAGCGATCGGCCGAGGAAAGCGGCAGTTCGGCCGCGAGTGCCTCGTACTTCGCTCGTTCGAGACGCCACGGCGGCGGCGTCGAAATCGCTCTCAGCGACGTGTAGATCCGTCCGACACCCCAGGCGGATGCACCGACAGCACCGATGGATGCGGCCAACCGAACCCACAGAGACCGCTTTCCGGACCGACGGACACAGCCGATTCCGATCGCGACCGCAGCGAGGCCGAGCAGAATCCGCCGACCCCGCTCTCGCCAGTGGTACAGTCCAAAATAATACCGTGGGAGAAGTCCGTCGATTCCGTCCTCTCTCATTCGCCCGCCAGTGGTTCGCCGCGGCGGGTGACCTTCGTTGCCGGAAGGCCGGCGCGGTCTGCGTGTTCCCGCACCGCGTCTTCGCTTTCGGCCCGATAGTGACAGAACGTGCCGACGATTCCGCCGTCGTCGTCTGTCAGCACCTCCGAGTCGACCCACTCGATGTCGGTTCCTTCCGCACGAAGCTCCTCGAGTGTCTCTCCCGAGGCCGCTGCTGCCGCATCCAGGTCTTCCTGTGTGATCGGCTCCGGTAGCTCACGCAGGATCAGAAAGTCAGTGTTTGTCATGCTTCACCGTGGGGGTCTCCCCCGAAGATTGTAATATTTTCCCCGTCGTGCGCCCACGATCGTGATCTGTCATCCTCGCCGGCTTGGGTCTCGAATCGCCGGTGCTTCCGTCGTCAGTCCTCCGTCGCCGGTTCGCTCACGCGGCCGATTCTGGTCGCGTAATCGCGTATCTCGGGTGCATCCCGGTCGATGTAGTCGTTCGTCCACAGCTCGCTCGGCTCGACCTCGCCGTCGAGGAGATCCGTCTCCGCGAGAAGATCCGCAAGCCGCTGCCAGCGATCGTGTTCGTGGACGCCCCAGCCGGCTTCTGCGACGTGGTCCGTGTACTGCAGCCCCTCGGCGGCGGCGAGGAACTTCTCCGTCTCGATTGCTCTGCGGCGTTCCAGGGTCGCGTTCCGCTCGATCAACGCATCGATCGCCGCCTCGGGGTCGTTCGTCGCCTCGATCCAACCGCGTGCGATCGCCCGCAACAGCCCTTCGAGTGCGTCTGGATTCGTCTCGGCGAACTCGCGGTTTGCGACGAGCATCATTCCGTAGACGCCCAACTGCTCCCCGATCGGGAGTTCGTCGGCCGTCCGGTCGTGCTCCCACTGTAGTTCCGTCCCGTTCGTGACGACGCCGACGGCCGCATCGACGCTGCCGTCCAGAACCTTGTGTTCGACCCGGTGGTGCGTCTTCGGGTCGACGTCGAGGAGTTCCACGTCGTCGAGGACGCCGGCCTGTTTTAAGGCCTGTGCGGCGAGGATTCGCGTCTTCGTCGCCGACGGTGCGACCGTCTTCCCGGCGAGTTGGGTCGGATCGGTCAGCGGCTCACCGAATACGTCCCGGAGCGTATAGATCGCCGCCGGCGTTCGTTTCGTGAGCGAGGCGACCGCGAGCGGATCGAATCCCTCGCTTTGTTTCGCCAACACCGCACTCGCACCCGCGAGACCGACATCGGCCCGACCGCGGGCCGTCTCCTCGGCGGCAAACGGCGATCCGTGTCCCTCGACGAACTGCACGTCGAGTCCTTCCTCCTCGTAGAAGCCACGACGACGGGCGAGGAAATACGGTGCCTGAAATCCGTTCGGTTCCCAGTTGAGCTGGAAGGTGACGGTCGTCATCGGTCCTCCAGAAGCCGGAAGGTTCCCTCGGGAATCTCTTCGACGCCAAGTGCCTCGGCCCCAGCGACGTTCCGGAGGTGACCGAAGAGCTCGTACATTCCGTCGACCGTCTCGGCGTCCCAGTCCTTGACCACCATGTCCCGCCAGCCGTCCCTGACCGCGGCGACGATCTCCGGATCGTCGTACGTCATGAGCGTCTCACCGACCTCCTCCCAGAGGTGATCCTCTTCGATCAGCCTGTCGACGACGTCCCGGTATGCGTCCTGGAACCGGTGGACCGTTTCCTCGTTTTCGGCGAGGAACGTTTCACTCGTCAGGAACGTCGAGATCGGCACCCGGTTTTCGGTCTCTGCGAGCTGCTGGACGATCTCCGACACCGGAAACACCTCCTCGTACGGTCCGGTTTCCGTGATCTCGGGGACGATCGGCCAAAACTGGAGCACGGCGTCGACCTCGCCGTCGTGGAGCATCTTCGTGAGTCCGACCTTCGAGCCAGCCTCAACCGGGGTGGCCGTCTCGTCCGGATCGAAGCCGTGGTACTTCCGACAGGCCGCACGGACGAGAATCCAGTTTTTGTCCAGCCGGCGGACGACGCCGATCCGATGCCCCGAGATGTCCTCGAGTCCGTCGATGTCCGTCCCTTCCGGGGCGACGAACCCGCCGACCGTCCGTCCGTAGGGGTGGAAGGCGACGATCTCCGCGCCGTGGGAGCGTTCTCGTGCCGTCGAGATGTAGTCGATGTCGATGAGATCGGCGTCGCCGTCCTGCAGCCGCGCCTCGACGGTTTCCATGCCCCCCTCGAGTTCGTCGGAGACGAGCTGGACGTCGAGATGGAAGCCGTTGTCGTGGTCCAGCCCGAGTCGCTTGATCGTGTACAGCATATACCGCGGGCTGCCGTTGTGCTCGAAGCGCGCCCGCATCACCGGAAGATCGCCCGGATCGTCGTGGTAGTCGTCGAAGGCCTCCTGCTGTTTTTCGACCTTCATTGTTCGATTGGGGAGACGATCGAGTCGATGTCGGCGTCTCCGTCGATCAGCTCTCGCCGTTTCATCCACTGCAGCTGTTCGCCGATGTCGTTTCTGTCGACGAAATCCGGCCGCTCGTAGGTCGGCACCTCGATGGCTTCGAGCAGTTCCTCGTGATCGACGCCCTCGAACAGCTCCGGAGCGACGGTCTCGTCGAGTCGCAACATTTCGAGATACGCCTCCCGGTACTCGGACGGATTCTCGTTGATCTCCGCCGCAGCGCGGGCGTATCCGCGCATGAACTTCTCCAGCGTCCTGCCTTCGAGCTGTTCGGCACCGACGATTCCCATGTGGTTTTCGAACTGCAACACCGGCCGGAATCCGAGCGCCTCCGCGAGCGTGCTCTGTGGCTCGAGCAGCTGTACGGCCTCGACCTCGCCGTTCTGTAGCGCGATCAGCCGATCCGTCGGCATCCCGTGGTGTTCGATCTCGACTTCCTCCTCCGGCATGTGCTCTTCGAGCGCCCGGAGTGCGGTGTACTCCTGTCCGGTCCGTTTGTTGATTCCGACGGCGACGCCGGCCAGATCCTCCGGCTCCGTGATGTCGCTTTCCGGATCGACGTAGATCGTGTAGGGCTGATCGGCGAAGGTCCCCTTGGCGACGATCCGTCCGTCGTTCATCCGCCACGTCCGTTTGATGCTCTCCCACTTGCAGATGGGGTACATATCGACGCCGTGGTCGTCGGTCAGAGACTCCTCGGCCGGAATGTACTTCCAGTCGACGTCGCCTCTGTCCCGCTCGACCAGTTCGACGTCCAGTCCCTCGTCCTCGAAGTATCCGTTCTCCACTGCGACCTTCTGTGGAAGCATAAATGAGAACGGAAGGTGGAACAGCCGTATTCTGTCACTCATAATAGCCAATACGTGTGTATATTACCAGTATATAATAAAAGTATTGAGGGAAAGTTTAAGTGGGTATACGTTGACAACGATCATGATGGATCGTCTGAATCGAGCAGACCGCGATCACGAGGAGGAGTCTCCTGGCGTGTATCTGGCAGACCTCGCCGCCGGGGAGAAGGCGAGTATGAAATCGTGGCGGATCGAACCGGGGGCGACGCTGCCACCGCATCGTCACGAACACGAACAGATCGGCTACCTCATCTCCGGGACCCTCACCGCGATACTGGAGGACCGGGAGGTACGGCTGGAACCCGGCGACTCCTACGTCTTTCCGAGCGAGGAACTCCACGGCGCAGAGAACCGCGGTGACGAACCTGCGGTCGGTATCGGCGTCCTGAGTCCTCCTCGTGGCAAGCCAAGCTGGGGGACGGAAACCGATTCGGCCGGCGAAAAGCGGGTCGAGACGTCAGTCGAGAACACGAAGGCACAGACCGTCGAAACCGCAACAGCCGAATCCGACGACTGAGACGGACCGACCGCGTCGCCGCATCCGACGATCCTGTTTTCGTTCCGAGTGCGGTCGCCGTCGCTCACGCGATCGTATCCGGCGGGACGACGCCCTCGCTGTCCCAGCCCCGTATCTCGTAGTAGGACTCCAGTTCGGCCTCGAGGCCGGGGATATCGTACGGAAGCGCGTCGTCGTCGCTCCGGTCGAACCCCCGTTCGTTGTTGAATCGACGCTCCAGATCGACGATCCGCCCCCCGATCGACTCCAACGCCTCGACGGTCGTATCCAGAAGCGTCGCGAGTCGCTCCCGCGTGAGCGTGCCCCGGGAGAACTTACAGGCAATCGCGGAGTCGAAGACGGCGTTTTTGTTCTCCTTTTCGACGAGTACCGCCGCCTTCCCCTCGACCCCGTCCGGACTCAGTGCCGCGTCGTTGTCGACGAGCGGGTACTCGAGGGCGTACATCGAGCCGTAGAGGTGGTCGGCGCCACGGTTCGCCGTCGCAAACGAAAGCGCTTGCCCGTTGAGCCGACGGCCGTCGTGGGCGGCAAACTCCATGCCCTTCATGCTCCAGTTTTCGACACCCAGTTCCTCGTGACACCGGTCGATGCCCTCCGCGAGCGTGTCACCGATTCCGTCTCGGTGGGCAATCTTCTCGATCAGTTCGACGACCAACTCGGCGTCACCGAAGGCGTCTTGACTCGCCAGATACGCCGACACCACGTCACCACAGGAGATCGTGTCCAATCCGAGTTCGTCACACCGGTCGTTCGCCTGCATCACGTCGACGATGTCGTCCACGCCGGCGTTGCTCCCGAAGGACATGACCGTCTCGAACTCCGGTCCCTCCGTTTCGATCCCGCGTTCCTCGTCACGGGTCGGCAGCTTGCAGGCGAAGGCACACGCCGAACACGTCCCCTTCTTGTACTTCTTCGATTCGACCCTGTCGCCGTTGATCGACTCGACGGCCTCGAAGGACTGATCCCGGAAGTATCGGGTCGGCAGCGCCTCGATTTCGTTTGCGAGATCCGTGAGACTCGTCGTTCCCTGTCGACGCATGATGTGATCGCTCGTCGCCGCCTCGCGGTGGACGTCCATCTCGACTGCCGGTAACTCGACCGAACGGGGTGAGTCACCCGAAAACGTGAGCAACTTCACGTTCTTCGATCCGAGGACCGCCCCGAATCCGCCCCGTCCGAACGCCCGCGATTCGGTCGTCATTATCGCGGCAAATCGGACGGCGTTTTCGCCCGCCGGGCCGATGCAGGCGATCGAGTCGCTGTCGAGTCCCCGATGGGTTTCGACGTATTCGGTGACCGCAGACGACGGAGCGCCTTCGAGTTCCGGCACCGCCTCGAAGTCGACGCCGTCGTCCGTGACGTGGACGGCGAGGGGTTCGTCGCTCGATCCGACGATTTCGATCGCCGCATTCCCCGTGTCGGCGACGTTCCGGGAGAGAAACCCACCTGCGTTCGACGAACAGAGGCCGTCGGTCAGCGGCGAAAGCGCCGTCGCCGACGTCCGGCCGGTGAAGCTCATATTCGAAGTCTGCAGCGGTCCGGTCGCGACGATCAGCCGATTCTCCGGTCCGAGCGGATCGGCATCGAACGGAATCCGATCGTACGCGAGTCTGGTCCCGACGCCGCGACCACCGACGAACTCGGCGGCGACCTCCTCGATGTCAGTTTCGGTCGTTTCCCGCTGCCCAACATCGACGGTGAGCAACGGCCCACGAACGTGTCGCATAATCGGTCGATACGGCGATGGGACATAACACTCTATCGCCGGCGAGCCGATCCCGCGTGGCGCAACCACCCGAAACTCTATTTTCCGGAAGAAACACCACACAGAGTATGGACGCCGTCGATCACATCAACGTTGACGTGACAGATCTGGACGCCTGCTACCCCTTTTATAAGGATACGCTCGGACTGTCGGTCCTCCGGCCGCCGTCGGACTTCCAGGGCCCCCACGCGATGTTCGAGGTGGGCGACACCGTGGTCACGCTCGCCGAGACGGGTCGCGCCGAGGGATGGGACGAACGCGGACTCGATCATCCACTCGATAAGGCCCACATTGCCTTCGAGACCGACCGCGAGGACTACGAGGAACTGATCGCGGAACTCGACGGCCAGTTCCCGAAACAGGGGCCGTACGACTGGGGTGACTTCGAGGGGTTTTATCTCCTCGACCCGGACGGAAACCTCCTCGAAATCATCACGTACGACCCGATTCCCGCTGAAATAGACCGGACGCTGCTGACACACGACGACATATAGGTTCCGTCGGAACTGCGGTGAAAGCTCGGGGCGTTATCGATCCGGTCGCTTGCCGTCTCTGTCGGTCCTGCCGTTGGCGGCACCGATACCGAATCCGTCGTCGTCGACCTCTGTCGTGATGATCCCCTTCTCGTTTGGATTCTCGTCGGCGTGTTCGAGGTACTCCTTCCCTTCCTTGGACTGCCACAGCATGTGATCGAACACTCCGGCGTCGCTGTTGAACTTGTGGACGGTCGGAAGCTTCGTGTTGTCGAACTGTGCGATCAGCTCCCCGTGTTTGGTGAAGAAGCTGTGAATCCACTGCTCGGCCTCCCGATCGCTGTTGAACTGCATGATGAGCTGCCAGTCGTAGTAGTCGTCGGCGTTGAAAAACATCATGACGTGTGGATCCTCGGTCAACTCGTTGTGGCAGTCCTCCCATCCCTGTTCGAAGTTGGGATAGTGAAACGCGATCCGGAACAGGTAGAAATCGAGAATCTCCTCGTTCGGTCGCATTACCTCCTGGAAGATGTCCTTGTCGGACATCTCACGCAGCAACTCGTTTACGCGGTTGTGTGACAGCGAAATCCCGTACTCCTCTTCGAGGATATCTCTAATTTCTCTGACAGGTGCCGTCGGGTTGTCGATTCGGATCTTCAACAGAACCGTATCTCGCGGAGAAAGGTCGAGATTCGGGTTACCGTCGCGGACATTCATCTGACGTATCGGTATTTTGATTCTCGTACTGCTTATAATGTACGGATTCGTGTACACACTCACGTTTCGATCTCACGAGAAGTTGTACACCGATCGGACTCATCGGTCCAGCCGGTAGTTGATCGTCTTCGTCTGGGTGTAGGCTTCGAGTGTCTCTCGGCCGATTTCACGCCCCATTCCGGACTGTTTGTATCCGCCGAAGGGCTGTCCCGCCGGGAAGTCGTTGTGTTGATTCACCCAGATGTTCCCCGCTTCGATGTCCCGGGCGACCCGGTGTGCGGTGTCGAGATTCTTCGTGACGACGCCTGCGGCGAGTCCGAACTCGATGTCGTTTGCGAGTTCGATCATCTCCTCGTACGTCGACCACCCGAAGACGAGTTCGACCGGGCCGAAGATCTCCTCCTGAACGACGCGTGTCTCGTGTGGTGCCATGTCGATGATCGTCGGCTCGAAGAAGTAGCCGTCCTGCAGCGCGGGGTCGTCGGGGGGACTGCCGCCGGTCCTGATCCGTGCACCGACGGTCTTTGCGGAGGTGATGTAGTGTTCCGTTCGATTCTGCTGGGCTCTGGACACCTCCGGTCCCATCTCGGTCGATTCGAGTAACGGATCACCGACGGTCAGCGACTCCGCGGCGTCGATCAACGCGTCGACGAACGGCTCCTTGATCGTCTCCTCGACGAATATCCGCGTCCCGGCCGAACAGCACTGGCCGGTGTTGTAGAATATCGCCTCGAGTGCGACCTCCACCGCCGTCTCGATGTCGGCGTCCCCGAAGACGATCAACGGACTCTTTCCACCCAGTTCGAGCGTGAGGTCCGTGACGTTGTCTGCGGCATCCTTCATGACACCTTGACCGACCTCGATCGATCCGGTGAAGGCGATCTTTCGGATCCGATCGTGCTGTACGACCGCACGTCCTGCTTCCGGGCCGTATCCGGTGACGACGTTTACCGTTCCATCCGGCAGGATCCCGTCGATCTGGTGGAGCAATTCGACGAGCGAAAGCGGCGTCTCCTCGGCAGGTTTGAGGACCGCCGCGTTTCCGGCCGCGAGTGCAGGCGCAAGCTTCCAGGCGGCCATCAAAAGCGGGAAGTTCCACGGCGTGATCTGTCCGACGACGCCGTACGGCTCCCTGAGTGTCTCGATGTGTCGGTCGCCGCTCGATGGGACCGTCTTCCCCTCGAGTGCCCGGGAGACTCCGGCGAAGTAGCGGAAGTGATCGGCCGCGAGTTCGATGTCGGTTCGGGCCTCCGTGATCGGCTTTCCGTTGTCGAGGACGTCGAGTCGAGCCAATCGCTCGCTGTGTGTTTCGATCGTCTCGGCGATCTCGGTGAGTGCGCGTTGACGATCACTCGGACTCCACGCCGACCACCGCTCGAACCCACGCCAGGCGGCGGTGACCGCCCGCTCGACGTCGGCCGCGTTCCCTGCCTGTGCGACCGCCAGCGTCTCACCGGTCGTCGGGTTCGGAACGTCGAACGTCGACCCCGAGTCGCTGTCGACCCACTCCCCTCCGATGTAGAGTTTGAGTTCCGTATCGCGGATCAGGTCCGTGGCGGCCCGCCGATGCCGCTCCCGGATCGACGAGGACACGCCGGCTGATCGTTCGATATCTGTCACTATCGATCATCTTTGACATCCCTGTCCGTATAACGCTTTTCCCTTTCCCAGGTCGAACGCCGTAACCGGTCGACGACATCCATCCGAGATCCCTCCCCGTCGGGGCGTTCCCGGCCGATGACGGGTCTTCGACCGATCACCCTTCTGTCGACCGTCGGCCGTTTCCGCCGCGACCGAGACTCGACCGATACTGTATTTTTTCTTCCATTGTACCCTCGATGTCGTATTAGTATCGATGATACGCCGAATGAATAGGATAAATACATCTACCCGGTTCGGCGTAACCGATACCAGTTTCACGGAAGGGGTAACGACTAAGGTGGGACAAACCATTATAATCGTTGTACACAATGACTGATCTAGGTGGATTCCACGACCGAGTCGCCCGAGTCGATCTTTCGGAGGGTGACGTACAGTACGACGAACATGACGATGAAG
>JARWGK010000027.1:0-15999 GCA_040409725.1 Natronomonas sp. | reverse complement strand
GCCGAAGATGCCGGCGCGAACGATTTCGAAACGTTCTGTGAATGGATCGACGACAACCGGTGATGATCCACCGAATCGCCAGGTGGCGTAGGGATTTAACCGATTCTTCCACGCGCCGTTTCGAAATCCCGGCGAGTCCACTTATATATTAAAATAGACAGACGGCGGCTTGATATCTATACTCTAACTGCCAGAGATTTCATCACGATCAGTGTCCACGATGAGTTCAAGATCCGAATCGGCGGTGTCTCGATCCCCACTGAGACACCCAGCGAACGAACACGATCCAATTCCAACAGTAGCTAGGGCAGTCCGTCGTTTCGCACGACCAAGTACCGTAGTGTTTTATAAATGCTTTCTGTGTACGTTCGGGCAGTTCAGCTAAATAAGCAAATGGAAAAGAACCTCTCCGAATATTGGTCGTGAACTGCGTTGACGATGTTGAACATCGATACGACTGGTAGAACCCGCCTCATCGGCTATTATCCGACTGGTGTGAAACCGTTCGAACCCGATCGGGTGCCGTATCGTGCTGAGTGACGTACCATCCGATGTCGTCACACCGACGATACGTTGTTCCGTTCGATAGGGCTCGTAATCGCTTTCGGGCAGATTCAGTACCGGCGGTGAGGGGCGCTGAGTCGTATTCGCCTTCACGAAGGTCTGAGAGTCGTGGCACCGCTTGGGTCTCAATCTCCAGTGTGTGTGGGTTAGCCAGATACGCCTCTGGGTTCGAGGGCAGCGTTGTCGATGCGTTCATTTTGGTTGACTGTTCGTTTGGGACGGACGTGTAGGCGACTCCGGTGCGAGTGAGAGCACGCTGAACCGCACGGTCACGACCACGAGCCAACTGTGAATGGTCTTTGTTCCACACGACTCGTTCGACTCCGGTGGTCCGCGCAATACGACTCACGACGTCGGTCGGGTCTCCGTGCTGTATCACGATATCACCGCCATGGTCTCGGTACCAGTCTCGAAGTTCGTGGAGGGAACCGAGCATGAACGCGACCCCCAACCCGTCGGCCCGGGACAAAATCGCATCATCCAGCACGAACACCGGCACCACACAGCTATTATGCCGTTTAGCAGCGGTGAAGGCGGTCGAAAGCCCCGGATTCGGACGTGGCTGAAGCGTACGGCGGTGCCAATACAACTGCATACAGATCCATAGGAGGTTTTCGATAAGAAGGGTTACGCCGCCCGCGTGACGAACCTCCGACCAGCCCATTCGTCCCACTTCGTTCGACTCGTTTCTTCGCCGTCGTCCCACTCGCTCGCTTCGCTCGCGCGACTGAGCGAAGCCGAAGGCTTCGCGAGGGTCGGCGAGTCGATTATTCACCCAAACCGCCAGACAGCGGATTGGTGTTTATATTCTGACTGCCAGAGAGTCTATTACGATTCGTGTTGGGGATGTCCGCTGGCTTGTGATTCGTGGATTCGACACCGGACGTATGGGAGAAAATCGATCGATCATTGAGCGCGTTGCTCGCATCTTTTGTCTGAGTGCCATTCAAGTAGATTGCTGAGACAAGGCTTACGTATATACGTCCGCAAAGCATCTGTATATGTCTAACACAGACGCCGCAACTGGAGACGATGAGCCGGAGATGGTTCAAATCAACCTTCGGCTCAGCAAGGCGTTCCTCGAAGACATCGACACGAAGTGGAAAGAACAGGGCTTCAATTCGCGGAGCGAATTTCTCCGGTATGTGGCCCGCGACGCGGTGAAAAACCCCGAATTCTCCCGTGAAGGGTGGAAACAGATCGCGGCGAGCGAACACGGACTTCGATCCGGTGATGCCGAACTCGTGTCGCGCGAAGAGGTCGTCGAGATGATGGATCAAAACGACGATGCCGGGTGAGGACGACTGGAGCTGGAAGTTTGTGCCACGAGCCGTTAACCAGTTCGATTCGCTCGATCCACACGTCCAAGACCGCATCGTCTCGAAACTCGACGAGGTGGTCGAGTCCGAATGGCGCGAGCCCGGAGCGTTTCTCGAACCGCTGACCGGCGGTCCGTTCTCGAAGCTCCGGATCGGACAGTATCGGCTCGCCTGCACGCTCGATCATAGTACGTCTGTGTTAGAGGTTCACCGTATTGAACATCGAAGCGGGGCCTATACTGCTGACGATGACTAAGAATCAACGTTAAAACCGCACGACTGTGGTGATTAAACCGATTCTTTCAGGCGGCGTGACGATACCCCGGCGAGTCCACCCAAAATCAACCAATTCCTGTGTGACCGCTTGTGACTCACATCTCGTCTATAGCTACCGGTTCGGCTTCCGCTTTTGTTCCGGGTGATCGGTGATAAATACGCTCGTATCGTCCGGAACGTCGTCGGTCACCCAGGAGTTCGCACCGATGCTCACGTTGTCGCCGATTTCGATCGCTCCGAGGACGTTGCTCCCGGCGCCGATAACGACGTGATCGCCGAGGGTCGGATGCCGCTTGTACCCCTTTTCGAGCATGTTGTCCTCGTCTTCCCGCTCCTTGAAGTGGAGTGCACCGAGCGTCACGTTCTGATAGATCCGGGCCCAGTCGCCGATGGCCGCCGTTTCGCCGATGACGACGCCGGTGCCGTGGTCGATGAAGAAGTGTTCTCCGACGTCTGCGCCGGGATGGATGTCGATGCCCGTTTCGGTTTTCGAGTACTCGGCGAGTTCGCGTGCGTACTGGAAGCAGTCCCGTTCATAAAGGGTGTGTGCCACCCGGTGGGTCAGGATGGCGTGGAAACCGGGGTACGACCGGATGATCTCACAGTAGCTTTTGGCTGCAGGGTCCCCCTTATAAGCCGCCTCGGCGTCTTTCTTGAGCGCACGGCGAATCTCCGGCAACCGATCGAGCGTTTCGTCGACGACCGATGTCAGGTCGTCGCTGTCGCCGTAGGCGGTGATGCCCATGTGTATGCAGTGACCGAGGTCGCTCAACCGGGAGCAAACCTCGTCGCGATTCTCCAGTAGATCGGTCGCGTTCCAGCATCTGGGGAACAGAAGCTGTTTGAGCAGGGGCAGTTCGTCACGGAGCGAGTCACGGCGGGGGTACACCCGCGACGAGCCCGTCGGAAACGGCGATTCGTCGGTTCGGTAGGATTCGACGAGGTCTCGATCGGCGGTGCCTGTGTACTCGTACGGCATCTGGTCTGCGTTTGTTCCCTCCCGACAAGTCAGTTACTGTCGGACACGAGTCCGTTCGTGTCCAAATACTGCCACGAGAGGGGGTGTATTTATCGCAGTTGACGGCGTAGCATACCTCATGCCAGAAGAAGTTCTGTTCGAATCCGAGATGGATCAGAGTCGCGAAGAGATCGCAGCCTACCTCCGCAGCGTCGCCGACAAACTCGACGAGGGTGCGCCGATAACCCTCAAATCCGGCTCCGAGTCCGTAACGATGGAGCCGCCTGCCCGCCCGACCTTCGAGGTCAAAGCCGAACGTGAAGGCCCGGCCGACGGTCCCGGCGAGTTGAGCATCGAGTTCGAACTCGAGTGGGACGAAAACGGCGAACACAGCGCGGGTGGCGGACTGGAAATTCAGTGACCGATTGGTGATCGAACGCCGTCGAGGAAATCGAATGCCGCATTTCCACGGCGTTTGGGACAGATCGTTTTTTCTCGACAGCGGGACGGCTCGTTTCCCTCGATAGCGAGACAGTCGGCTTCCCTGGGTTATACACCGTTGCCGCCCGATAGGCCGATATGGTTCGCTGTCGTGGCGCGTGGTCGAAGGAGGAGACGACCCGGTATCTGGAGGAGACGACAATCCCCATCCGAATCGGCTGTCACAGACCCAACGGCGGGCTCTGGATGCTCTCGCTTTGGTTTCTCTACCGCGACGGTGCCGTCCACTGTGCGACGAGTGCGAATGCGGACATCGTCGACTATCTCGAAGCCAATCCGGAGACGGCCTTCGAGGTGAGCGACAACGACCCGCCGTACAGGGGGGTTCGGGGTGCCGGAACCGCGACGATGGAACCCGACGAGGACAAGACGCTGTTGAGAGAGCTGTTCGAGCGGTATCTCGGCGGGACGGACAACGACCTCGCCGACGTGTTACTCGTCGAGGATCGCAGCGAGGTACACATCCGGATCGATCCAGACCGGCTGTACACCTGGGATTTCAGCGATCGGATGGCGGACGTGGCCTGATCGACGCCGTCAGTCCCGCAACGCCTCGACGGGCTCCAGATTCGCCGCCTTCCAGGCCGGATACAGCCCGCTTGCGAGGCTGATCACGACGCCGAAAACGAAGCCGACGAGCAGATACACGCCGTTGCTCGGATGGAGCACGATCGACAGTCCGAGCGGTGAGAGATACCACAGAAAGAAGGCGGCGACGATGCTCAAGAGGACGCCGAAGAACCCTCCGATCACGCCGAGCAGCGTCGCCTCGACGACGAGCGTCCGCAGCACGTCTCGCTTCTCGACACCGACGGCCCGCAGCAGTCCGATCTCCCCGCGGCGTTCTGCGGTGCTCATCAGCATGACGTTGAAGATGCTCACGCCGGCGACGACGAGTGACACGGCTCCGAGGCCGACGAGAAACTGGTTGAGCAACCCGAGGAACTCCTCGATTTCGTCGAGGATCGCCGACAGTTCGAACACGTCGACGCGCTCCTCTCGGACGTTGAGCCGATCTCTGACGCCGTCTGCGACCAGTCGTGCCTCCTCGCCGGAGTTTGCCTGCACGACGACCTGACTGTACTCACTCGTGGCGAAGGCACCCTCGGGAAGCACGACGGCGTTGCCGGGCTGAATCGGTGTGATATCCTCGGCGGGTGCGAGAATCCCGACGACGCGATATGAGTTACCCTCGATCGTGACGGAGCTTCCGACCTGCACGCCGAGGCTCTCTGCGAGTTCGGCACCGACGAGTGCTCCCTGTCTGTGGTGTTCCGGAACCGATCCAGCCTCCGCATCGAACAGCGCCGCCGGGCTGTCCGTTCCGTACAGTTGTGCGAAGCTGTTGCCACCGGACCCCTCCACGACGGCACCGCCGGTGATGATCGGAACGGCCGCGCCACGACCCTCGGCGAGTCGTTCGATCTCGGCGATGTCACGCGCCGTCAGCGATTCGGAACCGGTCTCGTCGGCCGGTGAGACGATCACCTGATCGCCGAGGCCACCGAGGGAATCGAGTGCGGCAAGCTGGAGGACGTTTCCGAAGATACCGAGCGTGGCAATCGCGAGCACGCCGATGACGATTCCAAGTGCCGCAAGCACGGATCGGAGTCGGTTTCGCTGGAGGTTCCGAACCGCCATCAGGAGTGCCGGAAACTCTCGCAACTCACTCACCTCGCGTCGTGAGTCGACCGTCGGTCAACTCGACGGAACGGTCGGCGTACTCCGTCACCTGTTCGTCGTGTGTGACGGCGATGACGGCGACACCGTCGTCACAGACGTCCTCGAACAGTTCCAGAACCCGTCGCCCGGTGTCGACGTCCAGATTGCCGGTCGGCTCGTCGGCGAGCAGGATATCCGGATCGTTGATCAGCGCCCGTGCGATTGCGACACGCTGTTTCTGTCCCCCGGACAGTTCCGTTGGACGGTGTTGTAGCCGATCGCCGAGACCGACCGCCGAGAGCAGTTCCTCCGCTCTATCGCCTGCCTCCCTGTCGCCGTCGAACATCGTCGGCAGCGTCACGTTCTCCGTTGCGGTCAGCGTGTCGACCAGATAGAAGTCCTGAAAGACGAATCCGATCGACTCCTTGCGGGCGTGGGTCCGTTCGGCGTCGCTCAGATCCGTCGTCTCCTCGCCACGGAGCAACACCCGGCCCGAGGTCGGGGTATCCAGCAGGCCGAGGACGTTCAGCATCGTCGACTTCCCCGATCCGGAGGGGCCGACGATCGAGACGAACTCCCCCCGTTCTGCGTGAAAATCGACGTCTATGAGCGCCTCGACCGTCTCTGCGCCGGTATCGTAGCTCTTCCGAACGTCTCGGAGTGCCATCGGCGGTCGATCGTCGGTGTCGGACTCCTCGGCACTCCGGTCGCCGGGTCGTGTCTCTGCCGGCGGGAAGGCGATCGCTCCTTCGTCTTCGGTGTTCGATCGGCTCATCGTCGCCAGAGGTACAGCGGGAGGAGGACCCCGATGCCGAGCAACCCGCCGACGCCTGCGCCGGCAGCGAACGGCGAGAGCGACGCGGCGGTCGAGGTATCCTCGTCCGTGGATTCGATCGGGAGTTCGACCACCTCGACGCGGTCGGCTCCGGCGACCCGATACCGGATTTCGACCGGAATCGCGTCGGCGGCACCGGAGACGGAGGCGGTCAACTCGAAGGGGGCGAACTCGCTGCCGTCGACGGTCCCGACGAAGTAGTCTCGCTGTGGGTAGGCACCGGTCACGTTTTCGGCGTCCCCGACGCCGACGACGACACCGGTTACCGGCGCCTCGCCGACGTTTGCGGCGTTGCCGGTGATTCGGATGTCGCCGTCGGTTCGCTCCACGTCGACGCCCGTGAGGTCGACGGCGGCGGTCGCCGGCCGGTGGTCGTACACGACGGATGCGGTTCCGTCGTGTTCGTCGTCGATCCGATAGGAGACGTCGATTTCGACCGTCCCGGGAGCCACAGCGGCCAGGTCGATCGGCGCAGCCACCGTCTCACCGGGTTCGATCCCGCCGAGGAAGGCCCGTGGGACCGACTCGGCTGCCGACGGTTCGACGACGGCGTCGGACACCGGAACGTTGCCGAAGTTCGTCACCACGACCTCGATCCCCGTCGGTGCGTTCGTCGCATCGTCCTGTGCTTCGAGTCCCTCGCCGGCGTCTCCGACGCCGCCGATCAGGTCGTCGATCGCGGCGTCGTCATCTGCGTCTTCCTCCGGTTGTATCGGCCTGATCTCGACCCCGAGGTCGTCGTCCAGTGGTTCGGCGTCGAATTCGGTGCTCGTGACGGTCGTCTGTCTGTCACCCGTCGCGGTCGTGTAGGCGACGCGGATCCGTGCGTCGGTCGGACCGACGGAATCGGGACGGGTGGCTACCTCGAAGTTCGCACTGTCGCCGGGGTCGATCACCGCCTCGGTGTCGGAGTCACCGAGTGAGGTCCCTTCGAGGACGGCCACGTCGACGTTCCGGATCGGATCGACGGCCGGATTCGACAGATTGACCGAAAGCGTCGATTCGACGCCGGCGACGAGCGTGCCGTCGACGTCGATCGTCGGCGGACTGTCCTCGACGACGACGGTCACCGGTCGCTCCGCGCTGGTGGAGACACCGGCGTCGTCCGTTCCGTCGACCTTGATCGTGAGGTCGTGTCGACCGGCCTCATCGAAGGCGGCAACCAGATCGACCGAAACCGTGTCTCCGGGCGATATCGAACCGACGTCCTCGGCTTCTGCGAGGGTGTCGGTCCCATCTTGAAGCCGGATCGCATCGATCTCTGCCGGCGAGTTGCTCCCGGCAGACAGCGCGACGGTCGCCGAGACGGTCGTCGGTTCGCCGGTCGTCGGTCGATCCGGACCGACGCTCACGTCCGCAACCGACAGCCGGGCGTCGGGAACCGCCGAAACTGCCGGGAGGATCGGTCCGAGACACAGCGAAACCGCGACGAGGAAGACGAGTGTACGGCGCAAAGTACCACAAATTAGCGGGTGGAAATTGATATACTTGCTGTACGTTCCACCGAGCCAATCCGTCGATCGGTCTGATATCGTAGGAATCGACCTCTCCTCGCGGTCTCAGCCCGTGTGGTCTGCCGCCTCGGGGTCCTCGACGACCTCGAGGCCACGGTTGTTGACCGCGTGTGGGTCGAGGCCGACCTCCTGGAGGAAGTCCTTGTAGATCCGTTCGCAGGTTTCGCCGGCCTTCTGCCGGTCGCTTGCGTGATCACAGAGGTCGGCGATTCCTTCGGGGACCTCGTTCGTGTAGATGATCCAGTGGTTGACGAGATCCGAGAGCCGACGGATGGGTGAGGTGAAGTGGCCGTAGATTTCGAAGTTCAGGGCGTGGTGGCCGCCGAAGGGATCGGACATGTACTTCGCCCGCGGCATCACCTTCATCACCGCCCACTGGATCTTATCGAGCTGTCGACCCGGGGCCTCCTCCAAGGTCGCGTTGACCGCCTTCCGGGGATCGTCCCACGCGCTGCCGGGGATCGACACGCCGTCGAGGTCCTGAATCTCTCGGAGCGCCTCGTCCCATTCGTCGGGCGTCGGCTGTGGGTGGACCCGGAACATCGCCTCCAGTCCACGGTTCCACTGGAGTTCGTGGGTGACGGCCTTGTTCGCCTTCAGCATGCACTCCTCGATGATCGTGTGTGCCTTGTCGCGCTTCGGATTCAAGACGAGTGAGCCGTCTTCCTTGCGCTGTTCGTGGAGTCGTTCTGCGAGTTCGAAGGCGAGTGTGTTCTTTTCGTGTAGGGGATGGTCTGGGTCTTCGAGGGACTCCTCACACTCGTTGTACGTGAGCCGGGCGTCGGAGTGGATGACCGACTTGTAGATGTCGATCGACTCATGCGAGAGCGTCTCGCCGTCGATTTCCATCTCGACTGTGTGTGCGAGTCGATCCTCCTCGGGGACGAGCGAACAGACCGTCTCGGCGAGCACCGGCGGCAGCATATGCATCGTGTAGCCGGGGAGATAGACGGTGTTGCCGCGTTCGAGTGCCTCCTCCCACATCGAGGTCTCCGGCGTCACGTAGTGGGTGACGTCGGCGATGTGGACCCACAGCCGGTAGCCACCCTCGGTCCGTTCGACGGAGATCGCGTCGTCGAAGTCCTGTGCGTCGGCGGGGTCGGTCGTCCACGCCGTCAGATCCCGCAGGTCGCGTCTGTCCTCGAGTTCGTCCTCGATGTCTCCCTGTGGGTCACTCGCCGCTTCCTCGGCCTCCCGGACGACGTGGGCCGGCATCTCGTCGCGGATATCGAACTCCTCGAACAGCTCCTCGCGTTTGTTCTCCAGATGCCGTGCCAGTTCTTCGTCGATCACGACCGGTCCCTGCCCCTCCGCGGTGCCGGCGTAGGCCTGTTCGTCGGAATCGCTCATGGCTCCGCTTGCAGCGACTGGTAGTTAGGCGTGTCGGGCGGTGGATCGATACGAACGACGATCGGGCGTCACTCCTCTCTGGACTCCGGGCGGTCGTCGTGTTCCTCCATCCACGCGGCGAGAAACTCCTCGCGGCTGTGGTCGTCGAATTCGACGAGTGCTGCCTCGAGTCCGTCCCGAGGCTGGTGGCACAGACCGCGGTGACACGGCTTACAGAGGTGTTCGAACTCCTTGTCGGCCCGCTCCCAGCGGTCGCCGTGTTTGTCGTACTCTCGGGCCTTCGAGCGCCGTACCGCCTCCCCACAGGCGATACAGGTCACCTCGTGATCCTCGTTCCGACGCCGCCACATGCAACACCGTATCGTTGGGGATTACTTATACGTTCCTGCACGATCGATCCGATCGGCGACGGGCCGACGCCGGAGCCGAAAGCGTAAACGACGGCGGCACCTCACGTCTCGTATGGATCCACGGGTTCGTGAACACGCCGAAACGGTCGTCGAACACTCGACCGACGTCGAATCGGGCGACAACGTCGTCATCAGCGCCCCACCGGTCGCCGCCGACCTCGCCGTCGCGTTACACGAGGCGGTCGGTGACAGGGGAGCGAGGCCGTTCTACGTCGCAAGCGACGACCGGGCACAGCGGGCGTATCTTCGGGCCGTCGACGACGAGGAAATCGAGACGCCGACGCACGCCGAAGCCCTCTATGAGGAAAGCGACGTGTTGATCCGAATCCGCGGGACGACAAACGCCACGGAGCAAAGCGACATCCCACCCGAGACACAGGCGGCAAACACCCGAGCGAACAAGCCGGTTCAGGAGGTCGCGCTGTCGAAACGCTGGTGTCTCACGCAGTTTCCCGCCCCGGCCTACGCACAACTGGCGGAGATGTCCACGGAAGCCTACGAGAACTTCGTCTGGGACGCCATCAACAAGGACTGGGAAAAACAGCGAAAACACCAAGAACAGATGGTCGAGATCCTCGATCCGGCGAGTGAGGTGCGAATCGTCTCCGGGGAGACGACCGACGTTCGGATGTCCGTCGACGGCATGCACACGATCAACGACTACGCCGAGAAGAACCTCCCCGGCGGCGAGGTGTTCACCGCACCGGTCGTCGACAGCGTCGACGGTGCGGTGCTTTTCGACAAGCCGCTGTATCACCGCGGCAAGGAGATCACCGACGCGCGACTCGTCTTCGAGGACGGCGAGGTGACGGAACACGGCGCCGAAAAAAACGCCGACCTGCTCCGTGAGGTGCTGGAAACCGACGAGGGCGCAAACCGTCTCGGCGAACTGGGAATCGGCATGAACCGCGACATCGATCGTTTCACCTACAACATGCTGTTCGACGAGAAGATGGGCGATACCGTCCACATGGCCGTCGGCCGCGCCTACGAGGAGTGTGTCGGCGAGAACCGAGAGGCGAACGAATCGGCGGTTCACGTCGACATGATCGTCGACATGTCCGAGGACTCCTTCATCGAGGTCGACGGCGAGATCGTCCAGCGAAACGGACGCTTCGTCTTCGAGGACGGCTTCGAGGAGTCACACTGATGCACCCGGAACGCGGCTCCGAGGAGCACAGCCGATGCCCACGGACAGAGTAACACGCCGCCGGTTGTTGTGTGGGGCCGGGGTCGTCGGCTCCGCCGCGGTCGCCGGCTGTACCGACGGTCTGACCGAGCGCCTCCGGAGTGTCTCCGATTCGGGGACCGACCTCGCGTTGCGCGTCGAGTGGACGACCGACACCGGCGTCGAATACGATGGCAACCACCACGGGATTGCGGCGACGACGGTCGGCGACGAGACGGTCATCGCCGCTCCGATCAACGACCTCGACGACTCCGCGTTTTGTGGCATCGTCGCCGTTGACGCCGACGGATCGACGCTGTGGGACGACCGTCGGCCACCGGCACACTGTAATCCACACGCCGTCGGTGATCTCGGGGTCGGATCGATAACGGGGACAGACCCGGAGTTTCTCGTCGCTGTCGAAACCGGTGACGTGTTCGGCTACGACCCGACAACTGGCGACAGAACCTTCTCCGCCGACGTTCTCGACTCCATCGGGTACAGTTCCCCCGTGGGAATGGTGGTCGACGGGCAGCGCCGACTCGTGGTCGTCGACTTCGAAGGTCTCGTCGTCGCGACCGACTCGACGGGAACGATCGAATGGCAGGACCGACTCGACGGCAACAGTCCGACCGATCCACTCGTCGCCGACTTCGATGGGGACGGACGGCCGGAGGTCGCGGTATCCACACACCGACCGAATCGGATCGTCTGCTTCGATGCAGACGGGACGGTGCGGTGGACCCGCGAGCTATCGGAGCGGAACCGATCGTGGACCACCGTCGACCGCGGCGAAACGACGGGCGTCGCGGTCACGACGTACGACGGTGATGTCCTCTGTCTGGATCACCGCGGCGACGCCGTCTGGAGTGATTCCGTCGGGAGACGACCACGGATCAACGCGGTCGAAGACGCCGTGTACACCGCGGACCACGACGGCACGATCTCGGCGTTCGATGCGGCAGACGGGGCCGTTCGCTGGCGGGAGTCGGTTGCCGAGGACGACTCGGCGCTCGAATCACCGGCGGTCGGAACGATCGGCGGGATATCCGCCGTCGCCGTCACCGGCTTCGACGGGAGTCTGACGCTCTGTGACCCCGAGGACGGGACCCGACTCGCCCGCGGCACCTCCGAGGTCGGGTTCTTCGTGCCACCGGTGTTCGTCGACGACGGCCTCGTCGCGTTTCGCGGCGACGGGCGGTTGACCCGGATCGGCATCGAGTCCTGAACTCACACGCGGCGACCGTCCGACGAACGGGCGGCTCTTATAAGAGATACGTGTGGGACCGAAGGCTGGTACGTCGGAGCAACGACGAAAACAGACCGCAAAAGCCGAAAGACCGAACCGCAAGGATACGCACGAGCAGGCAGCGTCGGGCAGCCGGAGGCAGGTTCCGGTCGGATATCGACCGGATGCGGTGTGCGTCGTCCGACTAGTGACCACCCCCCAAATCGAACTGTCGGTTCGAACCCCCGTCTTTGCCGGCGAATACCAGTCCGGGTCGACGGCGTCGGTCTGTGCGTCGCATGCCACCTGATGGCAGAACCCGCGACGACATAAATCTTCCCGATGAGTCACTAATTGACTCGAATAGACGCTGTTTGAACTACATTCCTATACTTTCTCAAATGCTCGTCACAAAAAACCGATGGAGCTTTCAAATAACCAGATTCAAACACCTGATACTGACAGAATAACACAACCTGCGGATCGGACCGTCGTACCGCTGCCGGCGATCAGAAGTCGGTGAGTTTGTCCTGGCGGTACAGATCGAGTTCACTCACCATCGACGGCGACTGTGTCGCAGCGAAGACGATCGCCTCGGCGATCTCCTCGGGTTCGGTGACGGAGCCTTCCTCGAAGCGTTCGTTGAAGCTCTCGCCGTCCTCGGAGCCGAACTCGGTCCGGACCTCCGAGGGATTGATGACCGCCACCGACACGTCCTCGCCGACCTGTGCCGAGAGGCTCTTCGCGAATCCCCGGGTCCACCACTTCGTCGCGGCGTAGACCGGGTTGAACGATCGGGGGAACACGCCGGCGAAGCTACCGATGAAGATCGCCGTCCCCTCCGATTCGCGGAGATGCGGAAGCGCCGCGCGTGCGGCGAAAAACATTCCGTCCGTGTTCGTCTCCATCATCTGCCGATACTCCTCCGTCGATAGCTCCTCGACCGCACTCCCGCGTCCCAGCCCTGCGTTGTTCACGAGAACGTCGATCCCGCCCCACTCTGCGACCGTCTCCTCGATCAACGCCTCGACTGCCGTCTCGTCCCGTACGTCCGTCGGAACGGCGATCGCCTCGGTGTCGAGTTCTTCGGCGAGGGCGGCGATCCGATCCTCGCTCCGTGCCGCAAGCGCGACGTTCGCTCCCTCCGCCGCCAGTGCCGTCGCGGTTGCACGACCGATTCCGCTGCTCGCTCCGGTGATGATCGCGGTCTTGCCGTCGAGTGATTCCGACATGTGTGTCCTATCGGCGCGGTGGCGTAAAATACCGCCGAGAGTAATCCGGCGAGGACGCCACACCCGTCAGCGGCGGTCGGACGGCGACTCGCCGTCACCGATCTCCGTTTCCGCCTCCCGTGTGGCCGCCTCCCCGAGTGGTTCGTGTGAAACACGGTATCCGTCGGCCGTCTTTCGAATCTCCGCGACGCGATACAGCCGGATGGAGCGTTCCTGTTTCGTCGTGACCGGAACGTCGTAGTTGTCCGCGGTGTACGCGAAGGTCTCTCCGTCGGCCAGTCGCCGCTCGACGAACTCGCGGTGGTCGGCCAATCGCCGTGTCCCGACCGCCTCGGAGTAGTCGGGGATGTCGGCGACGGTCTCCTCGAACAGTTCCCTGAACTCCGCGTCCAGTTCGTAACCGATGGAGTTTCGGCCGGCAACCATCGCAGCCGAGGCGGTCGTTCCCGTCCCCCAGAACGGATCGAGGACGGTGTCGCCGTAGACGGAGTACATGTTGATCAGCCGATACGGGATTTCGAACGGGTAGGCTCCGGAACGCGCCC
This sequence comes from Natronomonas sp., assembly GCA_040409725.1. Lineage (GTDB taxonomy): Archaea > Halobacteriota > Halobacteria > Halobacteriales > Haloarculaceae > Natronomonas. The sequence continues at coordinate 2,437 of JARWGK010000027.1, read as the reverse complement.
GGAGTTCGTCGCTTCCGAGCCCCTGCTGTTCTCCGGTAACGTCCGTCCAGAGGTCCGAAAACCACCGATTTCGCTCCTCCCAGAAGTACGCCGACCGGTACCGGCGCTCTGCCCCCGGCTCGAAGCTCCGGCTCCGTTTGCCGTTTCGGAACACGAGGATGTACTCGTGTTCGAGCGTCACGTAGGCGTTGGGCGGGATCATCCCCGACCCCATGAATTTGGCTCCCGAGTTGACGGGCTTCCGCCACAGGATCTCCGGCAGCGGCTCGAAGCCGAGCGTCTCGAAGGCGTCGACGATCCGGGAGTGGTTCTGAAACACCCGGAAGCTCCCGTCGACCGTCCGCGTCGCGTCACCGACGTTGACACACGCAATGCCTCCCTCGACGAGCACCCGGTCGACCTCCTCCCAGACCGACCGAAGTTCCTCGTGCATCCGATCGAAGGCGGCCTGTCCCGCCCCGTCTTCGAGACACTCCCCGATTTCCGGATCGAGGTCCGAGAACAGATCGTCCCACATCTCGATCATCGGATACGGAGGCGACGTGACGACCAGTTCGACGGAGTCGTCGGCCACCTCCGACAGCGACCGGGAATCCCCGGTGACGATTCGATGGGTGGTCTCCATTGCCTACCGATAGCCACAACGCCTCCTTAACGCTTTGTAGCAAGCCGCCGGACGGTGTCGAGTCAGCCGAGATTCAGTGTGGTCTTAGAGAGAGATCTGTTTATAAATCAGTCGGCCGAAATCAGCTGTCGACGTAACTTCAACCCCACACTGTAGAGCGATCCTACACTACTCAAAAGAATGCGGCTGTCGTTTTCCACTCTACCGGCGACGAACGAAGTGAGTCGCCGGGGGTTTTTCCCCACGTTTTTATGAGGAGTGGTCCCCGCAGCGCGCCGAAGGCGCGCGAGGAGACCCGACGAAATAAAAAGTGGACGGGCACGGTGGGATTTGAACCCACGACCATCGGATGTCTTCCGTCCCGGGGACCGGGGACGTTAGAAGTCCGACGCTCTTTCCGGGCTGAGCTACGTGCCCTCGGGTCGGCTTTTGGCGGCGACGGCAAAAACGGTGTGGATACGAATCGGGAACAAAGGCTTCAAATCTGCGTCAGGGCTACCGTCATTCGAATGGAACTCATCGGAACCGTCGGACTGGCCGGCAGCGGCAAAGGAGAGTTCGCCGCCGTCGCCGAATCGGAGGGAATCCCGGTCGTGACCATGGGCGACGTGATCCGCGCTGCGTGTCGAGAACGCGGTCTCGATCCGAACGAACACCACGGCGAGGTGGCACAGGCACTTCGACGGGAGGAAGGTCCGGCCGCCATCGCCGAGCGAACGCTTCCGATGATCGAAGACGCCGCGACCGAGTCGGGCGTCGTCCTCGTCGACGGCATCAGATCGGACGTCGAGGTCGAACTGTTCCGGGAGCGATTCGGCGAGAACTTCACGCTCGTCAGCGTCGAGGCACCCTTCGAACTCCGGAAAGAGCGGATCGAGGACCGGGGACGAGGCGACGAGGCGGAATCACTCGCCGCGCGCGACGAGCGAGAACTCGGCTTCGGGCTGGGCGAGGCGATGGCACAGGCCGACATCACGATCGAAAACACCGACGGACTCGACGCCTTCCGTCGACAGGTTCGGGAGGTGTTGTCGTGATCTACAGCATCGACGTCGAGATCGTCGCGCCGGTGGCCGACACGGAGGTGACAGATCGGGTGCGGGACGCGATCGAGAACCTGTTTCCGGAGGCAGAGATCGAATCCCACTCTGCGGAGCTTCGAGGCACCGCCCACAGCATGGATCGCTTCTCCGAACGGCTCCACGAGCAGGCGATCTTAGAGGCCGCCCGCGGGCAGTTTTTCGCCGGACGAGACGGCAATACGATCTCGTTTCGGGTGAAAAAGCAGGCGGCGTTTCGGGGTGTGATCAACTTCGCCGTCGGCGGTGAGAGTGAACTGGGCGACATCCACATCGACGTCACGGTACACGAACCCGACGTCGAGTCGTTCATCGACCACGTCGCCCCGCCGACGGAAGACGGAACGCCGATCGATCCGAACTCCTGAAACGAGCTGTTTTCGAACGAAAGGCCGTGTGTTCTTGAGTGCCGAGACCGACCGATACGTATGTTGGTTCCACTCACCGTCTCCGAGGTGATGATCCGGGACGTCGAGACGATCGCGCCCGACGTGACAGTCGCCGAGGCGGCCGACCGACTCGTCGGTGCAAACGTCGGGTCGCTCGTGGTGTGTGACGACGGTCGACCGGTCGGGATCGTCACCGAATCCGACCTCGTTCGGCTGCTGTCCGAGGGGAAGGATGGCACCGAAACCCTCGTTCACGAGATCGCAAGCGCCGATCTGCAGACGGTGACACCGGATACGACGCTCGAAGCCGCCGCCGAGCGCCTCGAGGCGGGGGATTTTCGACG
>JARWGK010000026.1:0-16097 GCA_040409725.1 Natronomonas sp. | reverse complement strand
TCCAGTTTCTCGTCGTCGAAATCGACGGCGAACCGGTGGCGTTCTCCGAGAGCGTCCTCGTCGACAGCCGAGGCGACATTCAGTGGCTTCACGTCGCAGCCATGTACCGCGGAGAGGGGATCGGTGACAGGCTGTTCAAAGCGACCAAGGAGCGTCTCGAGGAGGGAGGTGCCGAAACCATCCGTGGCATCGTCATCGCCGACAACAACGAGGGCAACACCTTCTACGAGCGCCGCGGCCTGGTGAAGGTCGACGAGACGACGGTCGAAATCGACGGGACACCGTTCCGCGAGAACATCTACGTCGACGAAGAGCAGACCTCGGTGCCGACGATCGAAGGAGCCGAGGGACAGACGCTGTACGTCGACAAGACGGACGCCGACCGGGGATCGAAGGGAGCGATCTACACGGTCTATACGGACGGACGGCAGGAGAACAGATACGGCTACTACTGTGGGGCGTGTGAATCGATCGTCACGGCGATGGACACCATGGGTGCAATCGAGTGTGACAGCTGCGGCAATCGGGTGAAGCCGACCCGGTGGGACGCGGCGTACATGTGACGAGGTCGGTTATCGAAGACCGATACCGCCGTCTGGTGTTGATTATCGCAGAAAGTACATCACAACCCTTAACCGATCCACCGGAGTAGATATCGGTAGCGGGATGGGATAGCCAGGAGATTCCGCCGGGCTCATAACCCGGAGATCGGTAGTTCAAATCTACCTCCCGCTATGTTCTGTCGCGAGCAAACCGCGAGCGACGACAGTAGAACGAGTAGATTTGAACTCGGCGACGAGGGAGCATTGCGACCGAAGTCGACACGGTCCAAATCTACCTCCGGCTATGTTCTGTCGCGAATAATTCGTGAGCGACGACAGTCGAACGAGTAGATTTGTGAGCAGTTTGCGAACAGTCAGAACAAAGAGATATAAAAAGGCGCTTCAGGCAGGGATTTCGATGCCGAGTTCCGCACACAGGGTCTCGGCGGCTTCCGCGGAGGAACCGGGACCGCGGGCGGTGATCAGATCGCCGTCGACGGTGACGCTCGTGTCGTCGTCGAGTTCGGCATCGAAGTCGGCACCGGCGGCGACGACCTCGTCTTCGACCCAGTAGGGGAGCTTTCGGCCGCCACGGATGCGTTCGCGGTCGTCGACGATGCCTTCCTCCCACTCGTTGGGGAACCCGGTGATCGACCGACCGGAGACGAGGAAGCCGCCGTCGCTGTCGCGGGTGAAGGCGAGAATGCCGACGGCGTGACAGACGACGAGGGCTTTCGTGTCGCCGGATTCGACCGCATCCCGAAGCAGCGTCCGGGCGTGGTGGTCGGTGTTGATGTCCCAGAGCGTCCCGTGACCGCCGGGGAAGACGACGGCGTCGTACCCGTCTGCACTCGCCTGAGCGAGCGGAATCGGGTCGTTGAGTCGGTCGTCCGTCTCTGCAACCTCGCGGACGTGGGCGGCGGTTTCCTCGCCGACGTTGTCCGGATCGACCGACACCTCGTCGACGACCGGCGGTTCACCGGTCGGCGTCGCGACGGTGACGTCGACGCCGGCCGCCGAGAGCGTCGAAAGCGGTTCGACGCATTCCTCTCCCCAGTAGCCTTCCTCGCTTACGACGAATAGTGCAGTCGTCATAGATGGATATACGCGCGGGAAGGCAAAAAGCGGTTCGTAACAGAGCGTAGGGGTGACAGAGAACAGAATCCACGGACGGCGCGACAGTTGCCAGTGGGGAACAGCTTTTCAATCCCTCGCGTGGTAGTACGTCACAACGATATCGATGAGAGAACGAACCAGCGGGCACCGAGGCCTGTCGCGTCGGCAGATACTCTCTGCACTCGGCGTCGGGGCAGGTGTCGCACTCGCAGGCTGTGGTGGCGATGAAAGTGGCGACGAACCAACGGATACCGGGGCGGATCGAGACGCCGGGCTTCCGGAGACAGTCGATGAATTCCCGTCGGTCTCTGGATCGTACGACACGGTCACGCCAGCGTCGTTTACGACGCTCAACCCACTGTACAACACGGAATCGGGGGCCGGAACGGCAATCGGAAGGGCGCTGGATCAGGGGTACACCTTCGACGAGAATCAGGAGTACTTCCCGCTTCTGTACGATATGTCGACGGATCGAGGGGAGGTCTGGGTGTTCGATGTTCGGGAGGGACTGGAGTTCAGCGATCCCTACGGGACGGTCACGGCCGAGTCGTTCGTCTATCAGATTCAGGAGCTTCATCAAAGCGACTGGGCGAACACGATCAACGCACCCGACTGGCGAGGGATCAACGTCGAACAGACCGGCGAGTTCGAGTTTCAGGCGGAGTTACAACAGCCACAGCTTCTGTGGCCGGAGAGCTTCGATCCACTCGAATACCCGATTCCACGCGACCTCGTCGAACCGTACGTCGAAACGGAGGATACCGACGGCCTCAGACAGGACGAGGAGCTACTGGAGCTGGAATTCACCGGCAACCTCGGCCCGTACGTCCTGGAGGAGTGGGACCGCGGTGCGGGAACGTCGTACGCTCGCAACGACGACTACTACATCCAGAACATCGACGCGGGGACGGAGCTGTTTCAGAATGCACCGTACTTCGAGGAGGCGACGATCAGCGTCGTCGAGGAGCAGGCCTCGCGGCTCGGCGCACTCGAAACCGGTGAGGCGGATTCGGCGGGGATCCCACCGGAGCGGTTCCAGGAGTTCGACGAGAATCCAGACGTGAGCGTCTTTCAGGTCCCACAGCCGTTCAACCAGATCATCTCGGTCAACATGCGGGACAACGGCTGGAACGCCGGACCCGGAAACCTCTTCAGGATCACCGAGTTCCGGCAGGCACTCGCCTGTGCCATCAACAAAGAGGAACTCATCGAGGGCGTCTACCGGGGGCTCGCGGAGCCGCATTTCACGTGGCAGCCGCGGTTTTCGCAGTTTTATCCCGGCGAGGGGGAGATCCCGACCTACGGGGTCGGTGACCTCTACGGCGCCGACGTTGCCCGCGAGTTCGCAACGGAAGCCTTCGAGCAGTCGGAGTTCGATTACGGCTTCGACGGCGACGCACTCGTCACACCGGAGAACGATCAGGTCGTCCTCGACATCTACCACAGCGCCGGCCAGGAGACAGAGCAGCTCACGGCGGAGTTCATCGCACAGGAACTAGAGCAGAATCTCGGGATCGAGGTCGAAGTCGAGGCGATCGACGGCGTCCGCTTCGACAATGAGTTCTGGACCGCCGAGCCGGAGGGTGGTTCGGACACCGTCGCCGGGACGGAAGTCGAGTGGGAGACGCCGACGCCGAACAACCCCGGGCCACGGTCGGTCACGGCAAACGAAGAGTGGGACATGTCGCTCGTGTTCGGGCTGAACACGTATCCACGAAACCCACTGACGAATCAGGTCTTCTTCGACGGTGCGAACACGACGTACAATCCAGTCGGCTACTATCCGGAGTTCGACGTCGAGGGGCTGTTCGAGCAGGCGAGACAGGCGGAAACCGAGACGGAACTAGCTGCGGCCTTCGAGGAAATCTTCGTCAACCTCGCCGAGGAACAGCCGTACATCATGCTCGTCTTCAGCGACAGCATCACGGGGTACAATCCGAATCTCCGCGGGCCGATCGAGAACTTCTCCAACGGCTGGAACTTCCCTGGCTGGTTCATCGAGGAGTAACCGCCGTTCGAGTATCCACACTATGGGACTGCCACGGTACATCGCTGCGAGGGTCGTCTGGGCCGGGGTAGTGTCGCTGATCATCGTCACGATTACCTTCGTCCTGATGGCAGCGGCACCGAACCCGGCGATTCAGGAGGCGGCGACACAGGCGGCCCTCGAGGGCGGTGACCCACAGGAGGCGATCGAACGCGAAGAGGAGCTACGCGGCCTCGATCAGCCGCTTCACGTCAGATATCTCGACTTCCTCACCGGAGTCTACACGCTCAACTGGGGGTGGTCCGAACACCGCAGCCAGCCGGTGACCGAGGCGCTGCTCGAAGGATTGTTCTACACCGCCCAGTACTCGATCCCCTGGACGATCTTGACGATCCTGATCGGACCGCTCGTCGGGGTGTACTCCGCGGCCAACATGTACAGCTGGCGGGATCACCTCGCGACGGGCTTTGCCTTCTTCGGGTATGCGATCCCGAATTTCTTCTTCGGGATCATCCTGCTTTTGTTGTTTGGCGTCTGGCTGGACTGGATTCCCGTCGTCTACAACACGGACGTGGCCGTGTTCAGCCTCGAAAACGCCAGACAGCTCGCGATTCCGGTGTTCGTTCTCGTGACCGGGTCGATCGGTGCGATCATGCGGGTTTCCCGGAACGAATCCGCCGAGTTCCAGAACGCCGATTTCATGAAAACGGCCAAGGCAAAGGGCGTCTCGCCGCTTCGAGCCTACGCATACCACGTCATGCGTCCGACGATGGTCCCGCTTTCGACGACGCTCGTCGGGCAACTGCTTGCGATCTTTCTCGGCTCCTCGCTGCTCGTCGAGGTCGTCTTCGGAATCCCCGGTCTCGGCAGATTGACGTTCGATGCGCTCATCGCACAGGATACGAATCTCGTCCTCGGAGCGACCCTGATCTTCACCTTCATCGCGGTGGTCGGGAACCTCCTCGAGGATATCGTCTTCACGATCCTCGATCCACGGATCAGCTACGACGACAGATAACATGGCAACACAGAAACCAGATCGGTTCGATCAGGTCGACTGGACGGAGCTTTCGGGGTCGGGTCGACTCGACATCTCTCCGAACACCGCGGGGATGCTAGCGACGACGCTCCCGCTTTTTGTGCTGTTTCTGTACGACTGGCGGTTCGTCGGCGAGCGGGAGGCGACCTTCGGGGCGATCGGCCTCGAGGCGAACTGGTCGAGCATCGAGTACATGTTCGTCTTCACGCTGCTTTTGTTCGCCTTCTATCTCCTCCTGCCGCTGTATCAGAACCCACGGATGACGCGGTACTACTGGCGGGAGTTCAAGCGCAACCGTCCGGCGGTCGTCAGCCTCGGATGGCTGGTCGTCGTCTTCGTCGGTGGACTCCTCGGACCGCTCGTGTTGAACGCGCCACAGCAGGACGTACTCGCCGGTCACCAGCCGCCGGTGTTTCTCTCGATCGACGCGGCAAACGTCGCACAGTGTCTCGGCGAGGTACGCGGCGGCAGGTGTCACGGCACGTGGGAGTACCCGCTCGGAACGACCCGCGGCGGCAAAGGGGTGTTCACCACGATCGTCTACGGGATGACGATCAGCATGCAGATCGCCTTCATCACGACGACCATCGTCGCGGCGATCGGCATCTCGTTTGGAACGGTGAGTGCCTACGCCGGCGGCTGGGTCGACGAGGTTCTGATGCGGTTCGTCGATATCGTGCTGTCGTTCCCGACGCTTCTCATGTTCCTCCTGATCCTCTACATCTACGGCGCCGGACTCGGGATGTTCATTCTCGTCTTCTCGCTTTTCGCCTGGGGTGGAACGGCGCGATACGTCCGCAGCAAATCGCTGTCGATCGCAGAAGAAGAGTACATCAAGGCGAGTCGAATCAGCGGGGCGAGCACGTATCGCGTCGTCCGACGCCACGTCGTGCCGAACACCGCAAGCAGCATCATCACGCAGCTCACGCTGCTCATTCCGGGATTCCTGCTCGCGGAGGCACAGCTGGCCTTCTTGGGACTCGGGGACTCGGAGATCCCGTCGTGGGGACAGCTCATCTCCGCCGGGCGCAGCGACCTCGCCTTCGCGCCGTGGATCGTTCTCGCACCCGGATTCGTGTTGTTCCTCACGATCCTCGCCTTCAACTTCCTCGGTGATGCACTGCTCGATGCGTTGAATCCCGAAGCGGAGGCCGAGACCGAACGATGACGGACAGAGACACAGGAACCCACGACGAAGCCGAAACCGCCCGGTTGCTCGACGTACAGAACCTCCGGACGACGTTCGACACCGAGGCGGGGACCCTCGTCGCCGTCGACGGGATCGATTTTAGCGTCGAGGCCGGTGAAACGGTCTGTATCGTCGGCGAGTCGGGATCCGGCAAGACGGTTGCGACGGAGTCGATCACCCGCCTCGTCGACTCGCCGCCGGGGCGTATCGAGGGAACGGTTCGGTTCCGGGGACGGGATCTCCTGTCCGCAGACGACGAGGAGATCCGATCGATCCGTGGCCACGAGATCGCACACGTCTTTCAGAACCCACAGGACGCGTTGAACCACTGTTACAGCGTCGGATGGCAGATCGTCGAGGCGATTCAGGTCCACGAGGACGTTTCGGAGCAAGCGGCAAAGCGGCGTGCGATCGACCTGCTCGATCGGGTCGGGATCGCAAACGCGAGCACCCGATTCGACGACTACCCACACGAGTTTTCCGGCGGGCAGAAACAGCGGGTGATGATCGCCATGGCACTCGTCGGAAATCCGGATCTCCTCATCGCCGACGAACCGACGACGGCACTCGACGTGACGGTGCAGGCACAGATCCTCGATCTGTTCGAGGAGCTACAGGCGGAACTCGACATGGGAATCCTGTTTGTCACCCACGATCTCGGGGTCGTCGCCGAGATCGCCGATCGGATCGTCGTGATGTACGCCGGGAAGGTGATGGAGCGGGGCAGTGTCCTCGATATCTTCGAACGGCCGGCACATCCCTACACGCAGGCACTGCTGGGCTGTCTGCCGGGCCGAGGGAACGAGGTGCGCGGCATCCCCGGATCGCTCCCGGATCCGACTGACCCACCGGATGGCTGTCGGTTCGCCCCCCGGTGTGACCACGCGATCGAAGCGTGTCGGCGGGGGAAACAGCCCGCCGAAATCGAAGTTGAATCCGGCCACTGCGTCTCGTGTGTGTTTTATGCGGAGGGCAGAGACAGTTCGGTCGTCGGAGACCACGAGATGGGTACGGAGACGGTCGACACGGAGGCTGAGCCGATCGATGATTGAACGCGGGCAAGCGGCGGAACCCGAGGGAGTGACAGAGGGATGACGCCGGAGCCGCTTTTGTCGGTGCGGAACCTCGAGAAACACTATCCGATCAAACGGGGGCTGCTGTCCAGACAGGTCGGGGCGACCCGTGCCGTCGACGGGATCAGCTTCGACATCTACCCCGGCGAGACGCTCGGGTTGGTCGGGGAGTCGGGGTGTGGGAAATCGACGGCGGCGACCTCCATCGTCCGACTGGAGGAGCCGACCGGTGGCGAGGTGCTGTTCAACGGTGGCGGTCGTGGAGGGGCGAGGCGAAACGACGACGGCACCCACCCAAACGACGTGACCAGATTCGACAAACGGGAACTGAAGGCGTTTCGGCGGGACGTCCAGATGATCTTCCAGGACCCCTCATCGAGTTTCAATCCGCGGATGACCGTCGGCAGTGCCGTCGCCGAGATGCTTCTCGTCCACGGAATGTCCGACAAGAAGCGACGGCGGGCGATCGTCGAGGATCTCCTCGAACGGGTTGGGCTCTCGGCGGAGGACTACGACCGGTATCCACACGAGTTCTCTGGCGGGCAGAAACAGCGGATCGCCCTCGCGCGGGCCCTCGTGTTGAACCCGGAACTCGTCATCGCGGACGAACCGGTGTCGGCACTCGACGTGTCGGTGCAGGCGGAGGTGCTTTCGCTGATCGACGACCTCCAGTCGGAGTTCGATCTGTCGCTTCTGTTCATCAGCCACGACATGTCCGTCGTCCGGCGGGTGTGTGATCGGGTCGCCGTGATGTATCTCGGCGAAATCGTCGAGATCGGGCCGGTCGAGGAGATCTTCGCCGCGCCACAGCACCCGTACACCGAGGCGCTTTTGTCGTCGATCCCGACGCCGGACCCACGGGCGGACGGCGAGGGGATCGAACTGACCGGGACGGTTCCCGATCCGTCGAATCCACCCGACGGCTGTCGGTTCCACACACGCTGTCACCGGGTCGTCCAGCCGGACAGTATCGATCTCGACGCGTCGAATTGGCGCAGACTGCTCGACCTTCGGGACCGGATCTCGGCGGGTGAAATCGACGTCGAGAGCCTTCGGGAGAAGGCGCTGTCGGACGAATCCGAGGACCCCGAGGCCATGGACAGCGAAAGCGTGGCGATCAAACGACAGATCAGATCGGAGTTCGATCTGCCGGCGAAACTGTCGGATCGGGCGGCAGAACAGACGCTCGAATCGGCCCTCGGCGAACTCGTCGACGGCGACGCAGAAGCCGCCGCCGATCGGCTCTCGTCGACGTTCGTGACGCCGTGTGAGGAGACCGTTCCCGAGGAGACGGACCACGGGAACGGCCACCGGTCGGCGTGTATCCGACACCGGGCGGATCGGGAGTCACTCGATCTCGTCGGAAATCGGTGACACGCCGCGTTACCCGTCGCCGTCCTCGTCGACGACGACCACCTCGCCGTCGACGACGTCGACGTTTATCAGCGTCTTCGCGGAGTACGGCGTCTCTTCGAGGCGGTTCTCGCCACCTGATTTCTTGATCACGGCGACGACATCGACGATCTCTGCATCGATGTCGGCGAGGGCCGTACAGATCGCCGACAGTGTGCCACCGGTCGACAACACGTCGTCCAGAATGAGCACGCGATCGCCGGCCTCGACGTCGTTTATATACATCTGGTTTTCGTCGTAGCCGGTCTGCTGGAACAGCGCCTTTTCGCCGTCGAGGCCGTACTGGCGCTTCCGGATGACGACGAGTGGGATGTCGGACATAAGCGAGACGGCAGTCGAGATGTGGATCCCCATCGCCGCCGGCGTGACGATCTTGTCGACGTTTTCGATGTCCGCCTTGCGGATGATGCCGATGACGATCTCTCGGAGTAATCGCGGATCGAGCGTCGGAACGCCGTCACTGATCGGGTGGACGAAGTAGTGATACCCCTCCTTTTCGACGATCGGCGCCTCCAGAAGCGAACGGCGGAGTCGGTCCATAGACACGGTACAGCCAGACGGTGGTAAAGCGTGACGGTCCGCGCTATCCGAGCCGATCTGCGAGTGTGCGAGCGACCGCAAGCCCGACGGTCGACTTCGATCCAGCGGCCTCGATCGCGTCGGATTCGTCGACGAGCAACACCCGCGTCTCCGAACGTCCCATCACGCTCGCGTCGTTCGCAACGACGAAAGCGAGATCCGCCCGTCGGAGCGTCCGCCGGGCCGCATCGATCATCGCCGCGTCCTCGCCGCTCGTTTCGGTTTTGAACCCGACGATCGGCAGGTCGGGATGGGCCTTCCGAACCGTATCGATCAGCTTCGGCGTCGGCTCTAGCTCCAGTGTCAGTGAGTCCCCGGAGCGGATCTTTTCGCTCGCCGGCTCGATCGTGAAATCACCGATCGCCGCCGCCGAGATCAGGGCATCGGCGTCGTCTGCGGCATCGACCGCGGCCGACGTCATTTCGGCGGCGGATTCGACGGCGACCGTCTCGGCGTGTGGAAGGTCGTCGCCGTCGTGCAGCACCGTCACGTCTGCGCCGAGGACGTAACAGCCGGCCGCAACCGCTCTGCCGGTGCGACCGGAGGCGCGGTTTGTGAGGATTCGAACCGGATCGATCGATTCAGCCGTCGCACCGCTCGTCACGACGACGTGGTTTCCGGAGAGGGGTCGGTCGCCTGTGGCGCGGGCAACGGCGAGCGTGATCGCCTCCTCGGTTGCGATCTTCGCCTTCCCCTCCTCGAGTCGCGGATCGACGAAGTCGACGCCCCACTCCTCGAGTCTGTCGATTGCCGCCAACACGCCCGGATGGTCGTACATCGGGGCGTGCATTGCCGGGGCGACGACGACGGGTATCCCGGCGCCGAGTGCGGTCGTCGCGGTCGTCGTCACCGGCGTATCGTCGACGGCCGCCGCGACCTTGCCGACGGTGTTTGCCGTCGCCGGAGCGAGGAGCAAGACATCGGCCCAGCCGTCGTGGCCGCACAACTCGACGTGTTCGACACGGCCCGTGATCTCGGTGACGACCGCTTGCTCGGTGGCGAATTCGAGCGCCCAAGGGTGGATGATCCCCTCTGCACTCGGCGTCGTCACGGCACGAACCGCCGCACCCCGTCGTCTGAGTTCGTGTGCCAACTCGACGGTTTTGACGGCGGCGATGCTCCCGGAAACACCGAGAGCGACGTTGACATCCTCGAGCATCGGTGTCGGTTCGGCCGCCGAGGTCAAAAACCCCTGCGGGAACGACTCGGCCACCGACCGGGCGTCACTCCTCGTCGTCGGCGACGCTCGGGTGCATCGTCGGCGATCCGGACTGTGGCTCGGCGAAGGCATCGGTCATCGCCTCGATAGAGGCCCGCTCCCGGCGTCTGCGCTCCTCGTCGTCGATCTCCTCGCATCCGGGTGGAACCTCCCGACCGCGGTCGGTGAAGTACCCGTCCGGGGCCACCCAGTCGTGGTAGAACGGAACGTCGGAATCCTCGATGAGCGTCACCGCGACCTCCGCGCCGTGACCGGCGGCGACGACAGCCTGGTGTGGTTTGCCGGCGATCCGGCCGGCGGCGTACAGCCCATCCGTCGCCGTCCGCCCGTCGTCGTCGATTTCGACGTACGTCTTCGAGCCACGGGCCGTCAGTCCGACATCGACATCGCGCAAGTATTCGACGTCGGGGTAGGAAGCAACGAGGACGTAGTCGGTTTCGAACTCCGAGGGGCCGTCGTCGGCTTCCAGTCCGAGTTCGAAGGCGTGTGTCTCGGCGTCGACGACGCGAAGGTCGGTGACGCGGCGGGGTTCGATCGGACAGCCGTTCCGTCGCGCCTGCCGTCCCAGCAGGTCGAGAAACGTCCGTGCGTTGACTCCGGCCGGGAATCCGGGGACGTTTTCGAGGTGGGCGTTTCGACAGAGGATCGACTCGCCGTGGGTCGCGACGACGGCGTCGAACCCGGCCCGGGCGAGGTACGTTCCCGCGGTGAGTCCGGCGACGCCACCGCCGACGACGACGACACGCGGTTCCGACGCGTCCTGAGTGTCACTCATGTTACTTCAGTGGTCGGGGGCGTAGAAACCCTCTCGGATTCCGAGGCCAGCCGCCAGTCATAAGCCCGACTCGGCCGAAGTTACGGTGTGACCCGGTACGTCCTCTACGGTGGCAAAGGCGGGGTTGGAAAAACGACGTGTGCGGCTGCGACCGCGCTCGGCTTCGCCGACGGCGGCGAATCGACGCTCGTCGTCTCGACGGATCCAGCACACTCGCTTTCGGATGCATTCGAGGCCGACGTCGGGTCGGAGCCGACGCCGATCGACGGGGTCGAAGGACTCTGGGCGGTCGAGGTCGATCCCGAGGACCGCATCGATCGGTATCAGGAGGGCCTCGGATCGGTGTTCGGCGAACTCGAAGACCTCGGAATCGACTTCGGCGAGGAGGATCTCGACGACATCTTCGAGGCCGGTGTGGCGCCGGGAGCCGACGAGGTCGCCGCACTCGATCTGTTCGTCGATTACATGAACGATCCACGGTTCGATCGGGTGGTGTTCGATACGGCACCGACCGGACACACGCTGCGGCTGCTGAAGCTTCCCGAGGTCGCCGGAACCGCGGTCGGGAAACTCGCCGGACTCCGGAGTCAGGTCCAGACGCTCGCCGATTCCGCACGGGCGTTTCTCGGTGGCGGTGACGGCAACGGAGAGCCGTCGGAAAGCGACGTCGACCTCGGTGAAACCCAAAGACGCCTAGAACGCGTCGCGAGCACGCTCCGGGATCCCGAGTTGACTGAGTTCCGCGTCGTGTTCATCCCGGAGACGATGGCGGTCCTCGAAACGGAGCGGCTGCTCGGCCAACTCGAGGAGTTCGAGGTTCCGGTCGGACAGGCGGTCGCCAACAAGGTCATCGAGAATCCGACGCCGGGGTGTGAGCTGTGTGAATCGACGAAAGAGAGCCACGAACGCCACATCGCAGACGCCGAAGAACGGTTCGGACTGCCGGTCACCCGCGTTCCACGAATCGGCGGCGAGGTCTACGGTATAGACGGCCTCCGGCAGGTTGCCGAGCGGATTCGAGACGGGGCGAACACTTAGGAATCCACCACCCGTACTGTAGCCGTGGACACTATCGAGGTACGCACGGACGTGTATCTTCCGCCGGAAGAGGTGTACGCGTTTTTGATCGACTTCCCGCGGTACGCCCGCTACTCGAAGCATCTCACCGACGTTCGGCAGTACGGTGACGGAACCCCAGGCACCGCCTACGAACTCGATTTCTCGTGGTGGAAGCTGACGTATACGGCCCGCTCGCGGGTTTCGGCCGTCGATCCACCGAATCGGATCGACTGGACGATCACGAAGGATCTCGATGCGGCAGGCTACTGGCAGGTCGAACCGATCGAGGGAGACGGAGCGGATCACTCCCGCGTCACCCTACACGTCGAGTACGCTCCCGGGTCCGTCGACGACGGAATCCTCGATCTCCCGGGATTCGTCTCTCTAGATTGGGTCGTACAGAAGGTGAAGCCGAAGGTCAAGGCCGAAGCAGAGCGGGTCGTTCGCCGGATCGTCGCCGACATCGAAGGCGAACGACGGGACGTCGAGTTACAGATCGAAACGCGGTGAGGGACCACGAGCGACGAATCGGGGCCAAAAAACTGCACGTTCTTCCAGCCGACCGGCGTGAAATGAGCTAAAATATCCTCGGAAGTTATCTTCTTCGAGACTCTATAGCATGATAGCGGCTGACACCGCCTGCCCCCGTCGTGGGTTCGGATCAGGAGCCGTGGTGTCTGCCGCTAACCCAACCCACCCCCTACCCGGTTTTTCCACGCGGTGGCGTGGTCGTTCGTCGACACGACGCCCGCGACGAGTGGCCCCCGCTGACGGGTGTCTGACGGTGATTTATTACGCCGACGTGGTAACGAATGCCTATGAGTAGTGATACAGCCGAGGCTCCCGAGGAGACTCGACGACACGGCGGCGAGAGCGACACCGGAAACGAAACAGACGCCGTCTCGGAGCCGTTGACGATCGACCTTCCCGACGGCAGCACAAGCGTCGCGGATGCGATTCGCACCAATCGTGACGCGCTGCACAACCCATCGGAAAGCGGACTCGCGACGGAGGAGGACATCGAACACCTCTCGGAAGCCGTTGAGGAATTGTCCAAACAGCTACAGGAGGAAACGGAGCGGCGAGAGGAAGCCGAGGCGGCGATCAACGAACTCGAGATGACGGTCTCCCGCCAGCAGCGACAGATTCACGAGCTCCGGTCCGTCGTGGAGTCACTGACGGAGATTCTCGGTACGTCCGCCGAGTGGGACGCCTTCCGGTCGGACGAAACGGCAACCGAAGACACGGACGATTGATCGGCGGCCGTGACGGCTACAGCCGTCACTATTTATATACCCGGGTCGGGACGCGGTGTCGATCTGTTGTATACATCCGAGAAGCGGGCGTTTCACGATGGCTCCGCTCGTCACGTTCGGTGTTTGTCTGAGAAGTGCCCGGGGAGGGCTCCGAACCCTCGATCTCCGCATGTCCCAGGAACGAGACGCAGGCGGCGTCTCGGGAACACGCTGTGTACCGCCTCGTTACCCTATGAGTGCGGCGCTATGTCCAGCTAAGCCACCCGGGCTCGATTCATACTACTCCGGTGGTTCCCTTGAACGTTCTCATATCCGCGAGCCAGCCGGCGGTTTTAAGCCGGTTTGGTCGGACACCACAGGTATGAGCGATCTGCCGGAACCCCTCGTCGCCGCCGTCGGCGACGCCCCGATCGTCGAGCGAATCGATATCGGGGGCGGAGACATCATCGCCGTGACGCCACAAACGACCTTTCTCTACCGCTCTGAAGGGCTGCTGTCCGACGAAACGGTCAATCGGTTCGATCACGACGTCGAGGCCGTCGCGGTGGACGTCGGGCGCCGAAAGGCGACGATACGGCTCGCGGGACTGAGTGGAGAGACGTCGATGAAGATTCCGTCGTCGATCGCCGACGGCGTCGTCGAGGCGATGCTGGAAGGGATCCTTCGGGCCAGCGGCGCCGTCGACGCCGACGAGTCCGTCGTCGCCGTCTTCCGATTCAGCGACCTCACCCTCGTCGTGACCGAGACGCGACTCCTGAAACACGTCGGCACGACGGTGTGGGACGAGGAGTTCGAGGCCATAGCCTACGACGACGTGACGGATCTCGACTTCGAAAGCGGAAGCGTCGCAACCCAAGTCGTGATCCAGACCGACGGTCGCCGCGATCGAGTGAAGGTTCCGAACGACCAGGCACCGACGGTGCGGCAGACGATCGAGGATGCGATCTTCGAGTTCCACGGCGTCGCGTCGCTCGAAGAACTCCGGGCGGTGGTCGGTGAAACGGACGACGACGAGGAAGCCGAACCGGAAACTTCGACGAAAGACGAAACCGCGTTCGTCTCGGCTACGAAATCGCTGCCGGCCGACCACGACGTGGTGACACAGGACACCGGCGGTGACTCGACGGCAGAAAGCGGGGCGGTCGGTGGCGACGGACGGGACGAAGACGAAGATTCGGCCGCGATGGACGATGTCGAGGCGACGGAGGCGAACACGTCGTCGGAGGCAGTCGAAAGCCTGGCCGCCGAGGTACAGGCTCTCTCAGAGCAGATCGAACGGCAGACCGATCTCCTCGAACAGCAGCAGGCGACGATCGAACAGCTGGTCGAGGAGCTTCGACGAGGGCGATAACCGACGGTGTCGCCGGTCGTGACCGACGGTATCGGAAACGCGTCGTCACACGGCCGGCGGTCTCACTCGCGTCCGGTGACCTTCCGGATACAGGAGGAGCCAAACGGCCCGACCTCGCCGGCTTCGAGTCTGATGAAGTAGCCGGTCGACAGCGATTTGCCACACCGCTGACAGTCGAACTCACCGTCGCGGGTAACGACGTCGCTTTCGAAACGGAGGAACGTCCCACCGGTCGGGGTGACCGTGTCGCCATCGCGGTCGATGTAGCCGCGTCTTTCGGCCGTTTCGAGGATCTCTCTGGTCGTCTGTGGGTGTGTACTGACGAGTTCGATCCGGTCGATGACCTCAGGAAGGGACAGCTCCGCGGATTCGAGTCTGGCGAGCAGTTGAACGCCCGTTTCGACCGGATCGTCCGTCATCGTCGGTCGTTCGGTCCCCGGATACAAAAATCCGGAGCAGCGTCGGTCAGGTGACCACAAAGCGTTTACTCGCGGCGGCGTTTGCCGCCCGTGTGAAGCGTGCGACCGCCCGACAACTCGTCGGCCTCTGTCTGCTCGGGGCGGTCGTCGTCGCCGCTGCGGTGACGATCCCACCGGAAGAGCTGTTCGCACACGCCGATACGCTCGCGAGTCGACCGGCACTCGCGGCCGTCGTCGTCGGGACACTGTATCTACTCCGGCCGCTTTTCGCGTGGCCGATCAGCGCGCTCTCGATGTTGCTTGGGTATCTGTACGGCCCGAGTGCAATCGTCGTCGCGCTGCTCGGAGCCACCGTCACGACGCTGCCGCCGTATCTCCTCGCCCGCCACATCGGCCACGACGCCGGCGTCCTCGGGCGCGTCGGCACGGCTGCAGCACGGATTCGTACGACGACGGGCGGCGTTCGGGGGGTCGCCGCCGCGCGACTCGCACCGCTTCCGACCGACCCGGTCTCGTATACGGCCGGTCTCGCCGGTGTTCGTCCGATTCCGTACGTCGTCGGTACGGTCATCGGTGAGATGCCGTGGGTCGTCGGTGCCGTATTGCTCGGTGCATCGATGGGGACACTCACCGCCGGGGGAACACTCACCGACCCGCTCGTCGTCGTCGGAGCGGTCTGTGCGGCCGCGCTGCTGCTTGCGGGACCGGTGTATCGTCACGTCCGGGCGGAGCCGGCTACTTAGAACACGAACGGATCGCTGCAGTCGACGACGACGCCGTGTTTCGGGCAGACGTACTTACAGTGCCGCTTGAACAGCTGTGTGCCACACATCGGACACGGGCGGCCGTCGTCGTCGGTCATCGATAGTAGTTGAATTAAATGCGGTAGGAGCTACCTCAACACTCCGACCAGCCGCAGGTCTCACACGTCTTACAGCCCTCGGCGTAGTACAGCGTCATGCTCCCACACTCGGGGCACTCCGGCGATTCGCCGTCGTCGACGATGGATTCGACGTCACCGGGTGTTTCGTGGCCGCGGTCGGTCGTGTCACCGGCGGCGACGGCACCGCCGTCGGTCTC
>JARWGK010000025.1:0-16241 GCA_040409725.1 Natronomonas sp. | reverse complement strand
GACATGACACACCCCCGGACCGCCGTCAGGGGGAATCTCGTCTCCTCCGGCGGGATGTTGCTCGCCGTCGTCGTCACGATACTGTGGTTCGAGATTCTCTCGCCGGCCGTGTTGATCGGTGGCCTCGCCGTCGGTGGTCTCGTCGGCGCCGGCCTCGCGGTGAAAGTCGAGATGACGCAGATGCCCCAGCTCGTCGGCGTCTTCAACGGGTTCGGGGGCGGTGCCTCGGCGCTCGTTGCCGGGGCGGAACTCGTCGAATTCCAGGCCAACGGCGGCGGTTCGTTTCCGACCGAGTTGGCCGTTGCAGCCGCCCTCTCCGGGATTATCGGAGCCGTGACGCTGTTCGGCAGCATGATCGCCGCCGGAAAGCTTCACGGCGTCGTGACCGGATCCGCCATCCGATACAGCGGCGAGCAGGTCGTCAAGGCGCTGCTTTTGGCCGTCGCCGTGGCCTCGGGGATCTATCTCGTCGTTCAGCCGGAGTTCCTCTCCGCACAGCTACAGGGCGAACTCGTTCCGGCGTACTGGGTGCTCGTCGTCGCCGCTTCCGTCCTCGGCGTGATGCTCGTCATCCCGATCGGGGGCGCGGACATGCCCGTCGTGATCGCCCTTTTGAACTCGTACTCGGGGCTTGCCGCCGCCGGTACCGGATTCGTCCTCAGCAACACCGCGTTGATCATCGCCGGAACGCTCGTCGGTGCGGCCGGGATGATCCTCACCGTCATCATGTGTGAGTCGATGAACCGTTCGCTTGCGAACGTGTTCTTCGGCGGCTTCGGCGAGGAGGCCGAAAGCGAGGAGATGGACGACATCTACGAGGGCAACATCACCGAAACCTCACCCGAGGAACTGGAGATGCTGCTCGATACCGCAGACCGTGTCGTCATCGTCCCCGGATACGGGATGGCGGTCGCTCAGGCCCAACACGCCGTCGCCGAACTCGCGAACCTGCTCGATGAAAACGGCGTCGATGTCGAATTCGGCATCCACCCCGTCGCAGGACGGATGCCAGGGCACATGAACGTCCTGCTCGCCGAAGCCGACGTTCCCTACGACATGATGAAGGAACTCGAGGAGATCAACCCGACGTTCTCACAGACCGATGTCGTCATCGTCACCGGAGCCAACGACGTCGTCAATCCGCAGGCGAACGAAGAAGACGGCAGCCCGATCTCCGGGATGCCCGTCCTGAACGTCGGTGAAGCCGGAACCGTCGTCGTCAACAAACGCAGCCTCAGTCCCGGATTTTCCGGCATCCCGAATCCGCTTTTCGCACAGGACAACACCTACATGCTGTTCGGCGACGGCAAGGAGACGATGCAGAACGTCGTAAACGAGTACAAAGACGAGTAGGGCTCAACCACCCACTTATAATACGTGTTCGACGTCGTAGGAGCCGAGCACCCGGACCCAGCCCTCGGCGGCGATGTCCCGGATGTCTTCGAGTGCGCGCTGTGTTCGATCCTCGTACAGTCCGGCGGCGACGTCGAAGTGGAACACGTAGTCGCCGAGTCGTTCGCCGCTGGGCCGAGATTCGACACGGGAGAGGTTGATGTCACGCTCGGCGAACGGTTCGAGCAACTCCAGCAGAAGGCCGGGGTAGTTGACGTTGGGATAGACGATCAGTGAGGTTTTGCCGCCGGCGTCGGAACGCTCCGTTTCGGGAGCCAGGACGACGAATCTCGTCGCGTTCGAGGTTCGATCCTGAATGTCCTCTGCGAGCACCTGTAGATCTGCGCCGACGTTTGCCGGGTGGCCGATCGCGGCGATGTCTGCGTTCTCACGGGCGCGCTGGACGCCGCGAGCGGTCGAGGCGACCGCCTCGAGTGTCGCGGAGGGGTACTCTCGATCGAGATAGCCGCGACACTGTGCGAGCGCCTGTGCGTGGCTGGCGACGGTGTCGAACTCCGCGGTCTGTGCGAGCAGCGCGTGTCTGATCGGCGTGACGATCTCCTGGACGATGGAGA
Source organism: Natronomonas sp. (assembly GCA_040409725.1). Lineage (GTDB taxonomy): Archaea > Halobacteriota > Halobacteria > Halobacteriales > Haloarculaceae > Natronomonas. Next base: position 14,274 of record JARWGK010000025.1, on the reverse strand, counting down.
CGTTGTGGTCTGCGAGCGCGTCGAGTGACTCCGTGACCGATCCCTCGATGCTGTTTTCGATCGGAATGACGCCGCGGTCGTAGGCACCGCTTGCGACCCCCTCGACGATGGCGGTCACCGACTCGACGAAATCGATATCGTCGGTGACGGCCTTCGTCGCGCGGTGTGAGTACGTCCCCTCCGGGCCGAGCGTCAGTGCTTTCATACACGAACGATTGTGTGGCTGGTATAAAAATGCCGCCGCGGATCACCGATTCAGCGTGTGGATCGCCTCTCCGCGGGCGTTTGCGGCCGCTTCGGCTATCGCCTCCGAAAGCGTCGGGTGGACGTGGACCGTCGCGGTGATGTCCTCCAGTCTGGCACCCATCTCGATTGCGAGTCCGATCTCGGCGATCAACTCGGCGGCCTCCGGGCCGACGATCCGGCCACCGAGGACGAACTCCGTCTCGCTGTCGGCGACGATCCGAACGAAGCCGTCCGTGTCGTCGAGTGTCAGCGCCCGCCCGGAGGCCCGCAGCGGCATTTCACCGACGACCGGATCGAACCCCTCGGCCTCGGCTTCGGCCTCCGAGAGTCCGACGCTGCCGATTTCGGGATCGGTGAACACCGCGGCGGGGATGGCCTGCTGGTCGAGGGCGACCGAGTGGCCGGCGATCGTCTCGGCTGCGACGTGGCCCTCGACGTACGCCTTGTGTGCGAGCATCGGGTCGCCGGCGACGTCGCCGACGGCGTAGATGTTTTCGACGGCCGTTCGTGTCTGTTCGTCCGTTTCGATGACGCCGTCGGCGTTCGGTTCGAGACCGACTGCTTCGAGACCGACGGTATCCGTCACCGCCTCTCGGCCGACGGCGACGAGCGCCCGTTCGGCGGTGTATTTGCCGTCTTCCGTCGTGATCGTGACCGACTCGTCGGTCGTCTCACAGCCGGTCGCCGGCTCCTCGAGCGCGAAGGAGACGCCCAGTTCCTCGGCTCGCTTTCGGACCACGCGCGTCACGTCCGGGCCGTAGGCCGGCAGGATGTCGTCCAGTGCCTCGATCACCGTCACGTCGGTTCCGAGTTTGCCGAACACGCTCGACAGCTCCATGCCGATGTAGCCGCCGCCGACGACGAGCAGCGACTCCGGCGTCGACTCGATGTCCAGTGCCGCACGAGAGCTCATGATCCGGTCACCGTCGAAGGGAACCGGCGGGATTTCGACCGGACGGCTGCCGGTTGCGACGACGGCCGTCTCGAATTCGATCGACTCCGAGCCCTGGCCGTCGCCGCCGTGGACGATCCGTGCCGTCGTCTCGTCGACGAACTCCGCCCGCCCCTCGATGAGTTCGACGCCGTTTGCCTTACACAGCTTCTCGACGCCGCCGGTGAGTCGATCGACGATCCCGTCCTTCCAGTCGGTCATCGCCGCCGCGTCGACGGCCGGATCGGCGTGGACGCCCATCCGTTCTGCTCCCCCGGCTTCGTGTGCGACATCGGTCGCGTGAACGAACGCTTTCGAGGGGATACAGCCGTGGTTGAGACACGTCCCGCCGTAGGCTTCGGCTTCGACGAGGGTGACGTCGACGTCGAGTTGTCCCGCCCGGATCGCCGCCGTGTACCCGCCCGGCCCGCCGCCGATCACTAGCATCTCCGTCCCTGTCGTGATGTCTCCGACGACCATACTCGGGTCCTCGGTGCCGACGGTGTTGAACGTGTCCCTGCGCCGAGCGATCCGCTGTTCGTCGTGAGCGACACGTCGGCACCCGACGACAGCCGGTGGAACGATGCCACCGATACCGTCCGAGGTGCCTCTCCGGATCGGGACTGTCTGTTCTCGTGTGAACGCAGATCCACCGACCGCTTCCGTGGGGAAGGACACGCGGTTCGGCGAGGTACCCACGACAGGAACGGACGAACGCTACAACTCACCGTTCCGGTCCGTCGGGATTACCGAACACCGTCGAACTCAGCCCGGTGAGTCCTCGTTCCCGTCGGGTTCGAGCCGGATACGACTCGTCCCAGTACGTTCGTCGTATGCTCGATCACTGGAGATGATGCTGCCACCGGAGAGCGCCGCGTGAAACGCATCGAACGTATTCAATCCCTCATCGATGTTCTCGGAGGCCTGATACACGACGTTTGGGTCACCCTCGTACGTCGCCAGTTCGAGAATTGCCGTCACGGCCCGTTCGCGGTCGAAGGCGAATCGCTCTTCGACGAGAAACAGTTCGATGAACGTCGCAAGCGACACCTCGAGATCGGCCTCGTATTCCTCGAGGAGGGACTCAGCGCGATCGCCCAGCCAGTCGTCGTCCTTCAGCAGCGCCAGCCAGAAATCGAGATCAGCGTACATGCTCGTCCGCCTGTTCGCGCGCCTCCTCCCGAGCCGCTTCCTCGAGATCATCGAGGGCCGCCTCACGAAGCTCGTCGGAAGCGGCCGCCCGTAGTTCTGCCAGTGGGTCGTCGGGAATCGGCACCAGCTTGATACCACTGTCCAGCTCGACGAGGCGGAACGTCTCGCCGTAGCGGTCGCGTACCTCCTTTGGAATCGTCACACGGCCACGCTCGTCCGTTTGCACCTCTCCACTCATGTTCGAAGGGATGGTGTGGGAACAGTTAACCCTTATTCCCACTTCTATTCTTGAGATGGGTGCTGATCCTCAGATGGAACACAACACCGTCAGGATGACATCCTCCCACGACTGCACTCGTGGGTTCCCGACCTCTTGGATCGTCGATTGATCCATATCGTGTCGTGGGATCGTCTCTGGGTGAATCCTCGGAGTAGCGCCACAGCAGGGCAACCGACGCTATCCGATGTCCCTTTCCGGTTCGACGCCGTTTCTCCCCGTATGAACGCAGATTCGCCGGCAGTTCTCCCGAAGGACACGTCAGGAGACTTGGTGAGGTACTCATGACGAATAAAGACGAGTACTACAACCGGGCCAAACAGGAGGGGTATCGCTCCCGTGCGGCCTACAAGCTCAAGCAGTTGAACCGGGAGGCAGACCTGTTCGATCGCGGCGACACGGTCGTCGATCTGGGCGCTGCACCCGGTGGCTGGCTGCAGGTTGCAGCCGAAACCGTCGGCGAGGGGGGAACCGTCCTCGGCATCGACTTCCAGCGAATCGATTCGATCGACGGCGTCGAGACGATCCGAGGCGACATGACGGAGGCGTCGACCCGCGAGCAGCTTCGGGAGGCGATCGGTTCCGGTGGCGCGGATGCGGTCGTCTCGGATATGGCGCCCAACATGACCGGCGAGTACAACCTCGATCACGCTCGATCGGTCTATCTCGCCCGACAGGCCTTCGAGACGGCGACGGAACTGCTTTCGGCCGGCGGTGACTTTGCCGTGAAGGTCTTCGAGGGGCCGGATGTCGAGGGGTTGCGGGACGACATCGACGCGGAGTTCGAGTACGTTCGGACGATCCAGCCGCCGGCGTCCCGGGACTCCTCCTCGGAGCTGTATCTCGTCGGCAAGGGCCGGCTGACGGCCCCGGTCCGGGCCGGCGACCGACTCGAGGTCGAAATCGAGACGCTCGGAGCGGAAGGCGACGGAATCGCACAGGTCGAGGGCTTCCGGCTGTTCGTCCCCGGGACGGAGCCGGGAGAGACCGTTACCGTCGTCGTCGAGGACGTGAAACCGCGGTTCGGGTTCGCCGAACGCGTCGATTGAGCACCGTCCGTCTACTCTTCATCCAATCGTCCGTGGCGGGCGTCGATCTCGTCGAGTCGATCGAGCATCTTCCGGATCGAGGCCCGGACGGCGTCGCTGCGGTTGACGAACTTTCCGTCGTCGCCGACGTGTTCGTCGAGATCATCGAGCAGTTCCTTCGGAATCTCGACGCTGACCTTGGGCATACGGGTAGCTCTCCGGGAGGGATCAAAAACTGTCGGGAACGCCGTCGAGGTGGTCGGCGACTGCTCGAAACCGTCGGTGTCTCGGCCGGTCAATCGGCCGGTTCGATGCCGGGTTGCCGCCGTCGGCCGCCGAGGGTGTACACCCACAGCAACCCGAGTCCGAGGCCGTAGGCTCCGATGACCGGTAACCCGAGCAGGAACATCGTGAAGACGCCCCGTGGGGAGAGGAAGGCACCCAAGGCGAGGACGGCGATGGCGAACTCCCGCCACCGGGCCTGCATCGCCGGATAGCCGAGGATCCCGCCGCGGTGGAACAGGAACATCGACACCGGAATCAACGCGAGAATCCCGAGGCCGACGGTCGTAAAGAAGATGAGCCAGCCGTAGTTGTTGATCCGGTAGGCGATGATCATCTCGGCCCGAAGCACGTCCGCGGCGAGCCAGGAGATGATCCCCGGAGCGACGTAGATGAAGCCGACGACGGACCCAACGCCCATCCCGACGAGGAGGGAGCCGCCCCAGACGAGCAGGAATCGCCGGTCGCCGCGGGCGATTCCGCGTTCCTTCAGCGCCGGCCAGGCGTAGTACAGAAGCAGCGGGAACACGGCGGCGACGCCGAAGATGACCGACACCTTGATCATGAAGATGAGCGCCTCGACGGGATGCAGGGTGACGACCGAAACCTGCTCTGCGGCGAACTGCGACGGCATCCGACTCACGAACTGCTCGTTGAGCGCCCGGATTCCGCCGGAGTACAGCAGATAGAAGGTGAGTGCCATCACACCCATTCCGAGTCCGACGAGTCGGAACGACTTCGAGGTGAGACTCTCGGCGACGAAGGCGATGTCGTAGGCGTACCCACCGACGTCGTCCTCGTCGATATCGTCCTCGCTGAATGCATCGAGGATCCCCGCGCCGCGGCGGGTGAGCAGTCCTGCGTCGTCGTCTTCGGCCGCCTGCGTCTCACCCTCGGATTCGCCCGTCGTCTCCGCCGATTCATCGGTCCCGTCTGCGGTCGAGCCCTCCTCGTGAACGCCGTCGAAGCGTTCGACGATCGCCTCGGCCCGCTCTCTGTCGTCTTCCTGCAGCGCCTCGGATGCCATCCCCATCGCCTCGTCCTCGGTGAGATCCTCGAAGGCGGCCCGGGGGGCGGCCCGAATCCCGGCGGCGTCGAGCTGTGAGAGATCGATGTCGGCCGGATCACCGACGGTTCCGCCAGGGACGGCGTAGCGGTGCTGTTCTGCGGCCTGTAGTCGCCGATAGATGAAGTATGCGAGTCCACAGCCGGCGAAGACGAGCCCGTACAGGACCCCGAAGACGGCGACGTGAACGGCCGGTGTTACGCCGTAGCCCTCGCCGGGTGGCAGGAACCGATAGCTGCTGTCGACCGCGGCGAGGGCGGTGTTTACCGCTCCGACGCCGCCGTACGTGTAGAACAGATAGCTTCCCGCGGCCCCGACCACGAACAGTCCGGCGAGAACGCCCGGGTGTGCCCGTGCGGTGGCGGCGGGACTGAGACTCGCCTTCGATCGTTTCGCCGTGACGACGATCTTCGTCAGATACAGCGACACGCCGTACAGCGTGACGAGCGGCACCGCCCACATGATCTGCGTGAACGGATCCGGCGGCGAAAACAGCGCCCCGAAGGCGAAGATCCCGATGATCGCGTACTTCCACTTGTCGCGGAACGTCTCGTAGGCGACGATCTCGGAGTAGGCAAGCGTACTCATCAAAAGCGGCAACTGGGCGGCGAGACCGAAGGAAAGCGACAAAAGAAAGATGAACTGCGCCCACATCGAGATCGAATACGTCGGCTGGAGGCCGGCCCCGACGGCGTTGGAGGCCAGAAAGTCGAACATAAGTGGGAAAAAGAGGTTGTACGCGTAGGCGACGCCACCGAGGAACAGAAGCGTACTGACGCCGGCGAAGCCGGCTGCCTTCCACCGCGGCAGATTCTGTGGCCACCGTCCACGGCGGCGGAGTGCATCACGCGAGTAGTAGATCACGACCGGAATCGACAGCAACACGCCGACGACGAGCCCGATCTTCACCTGCAGGAGGATCACCTCGAAGGGGGTGATCGCGATGACGACGATGTCGGGATTGGCGTTCAGATCGGCCTTCAGTCGCTCCCAGATGAACGCCCGGAGCACCCAGATCGTGGCGACGAGGCCGATGACGAAGGTGATAAACGCCTTCTGGAGATGCGTCTGGGCGGTCGACAGCATCGCCCCGAGGTTCTCCCGCCCCTTGGCGACAGTCTGTTTGACGTCGTCGTCTACGGCACTCGACACGAAGAGGGGTAGTTTGTTCGCAGTTATCAACCTTTTCCGATCCGTCCGCCCTCGTCCCGCCGTCTCGACGCAACGTCGCCGGCCACACGGGAAGGCTTACAAACGCCCAGTCCCGACCTACTCCGTATGTCAGACCCCGGGGGCGCCGACTACGAACCCGACGGCGGCGCTACCCCCTCGGCGGGCACCGGCACCGGCACTGGTACCGGCACCGGTACCGACACCGGAACCGGGTCCGGGTTCGACGGACCGGAGTCCGACGAGGAGATGCCGCTTGCCGACCACATCGAGGAGATGATGTACCGCCTCGGCGTGGTCCTCGTCGTCATGGCGATCGTCTCCGGGATCGTCTTTCCGTTCGGCGAACGCATCATCAACTTCCTGTGGTACTCCGTGCTGCCGGAGGGTGACATCGCCAGACCGCGGGTGTATCACCCACTCGCCCTCATCCTCGCCCGACTGAAGGTCGCCACCCTCGGCGGCTTCATCGTCGCGCTCCCGGTGTTCGTCTACCAGACCTACCGCTTCATGCGCCCCGGACTGTACCCACAGGAGCGGCGTTACTACCTCGCCTCCGTGCCGGCGAGTCTCGTTTTGGCCTGTTTTGGCGTCCTCTTTGCGTACTTCCTGATCCTGCCGGCCATCTTCACGTACTTCCTCACCTACTCACAGGACGCCGCGGTCATCGCCTTCGGCCTCACCGAGACGTTCGACCTGATGGTGCTCATGCTCGGGCTGTTCGCCGCGGTGTTCCAGATCCCGCTTTTCGTCATGCTCGCGATCATGATGGGACTGACGACGCGGGATTGGCTCGCCGACAAGCGGCTGTACTTCTGGGGTGCCTTCCTCGGCGTCGCCTTCCTGTTCAGCCCAGATCCGACCGGGATGGCCCCGATCATGGTCGCGGCGACGATGATCGGGCTGTTCGAATCGACGCTGTTCGTCCTCAAGTGGGTCAAGCGGTAGTTTCGAGCCGACAGCTTCTGCCGATCGCGGAATCGTCCCCGAGTGAGTCGTGACACGGACGCTCACGGTCGACCGAACACGTCGACGTTCTCCGCGCGATACCGGAGCACCCCATCGTCACGCTGCCGGCGCCGACGCTCGGCCCAGTCGCTGGCGTCGAGACCCGTTTCGCCGACGGCTTCCTCGACCGTCTCCACGATGTGATCGACGAGAATTCGCTCGTCGTCGCTGTATGGCGGTTCGATCTCCCACGGCGACCGATCGGCGACGACGACGGTCGAGAGGGCGGATCGAAGTGTACTCCCGCCGTCCGGCCCCCCCGGACGGTACGACCGCATGTGCTCGTGGTAGGCGTCGATCACCGCCGCCTCGTCGGGATCGGTAGGCTCGAAGACCGTCTCCCCGTCGTAGGTGATCGGTGCGTACACGTACTCCGTGAGGTCGGCAAACGACGAGAGCACGGCCTCGGCGTCGACCACGTCGAAGACGGCACAGCCGACGAGCAGATCGGCCGACTCCTCGGCCCGCAGCGCGTACTCGATCGCCTCGGATTCGATCGTCCGGACGGTGGTGTCGCCGATCCGGAATGTTCCGTCCGTGCTGCTTTCTCCCGTGTCCGATCGCTCAAGCAGCCGCCGTCGCCCGACGGAAAGCGCCTCGCCGTCCCGGTCGACGGCGATCCACTCGCCGCCGTCGAGCAGACCCCAGTCGTGGAGTCGCTCGACCATCGTCAGCGTTCCGGCACCGATCTCGATCACCCGCGGATCGGTCTCGAGTACCCCCGCAACCCCGGCCAGCACCTCCCGGGAGAGCGCCCGGTCGTCGACGGCGCGTTTCGCATCGAGATACGCGTGGTGGTCGGTCACGCCACTCCCTCCAGAAACGCCTCGATTCGATCGACCGTCTCGGGCCAGTCCGGGTGGGAGTCATACGCCGCCCTGGCGGCGACGGCCATCTCGGCCCGCCGCTCCGGGTCGGTGAGCGTCGACAGCCGATCCGCGACCTGCGCCGCCGTCGGCTCGACGACGAACCCAGAGACGCCGTCGTCGATGAACTCCGCCGGCCCGCCGTTCGTCGTCGCAACCGGAACCGTCCCGAACCCCATCGCCTCCAGATAGACGATTCCGAACGGCTCGTATCGGGACGGAACTGCGAGCACGTCCGCCTCCCGGAGCTCCGATTCGAGTGCGTCGTCGTCGAGACGACCAGCAAAGTGGATCGACTCTCCGAGCGTTCGGCGCTGGATCGTCGCTTCGATCTCCGCGACGAAGCCGGGATCGATCGTCCGGTCACCGACGACAGTCAGGGTGACGCAGTCGAGTAGATCGATCGCCTCGATCAACACGTCGATCCCCTTCCGTGGAACGACGCCCCCGACGAAGAGGACGTCCAATCGATCGTCCTCACCGGAATCTCGGATCTCGTCCGGCGTCACATCGGGATCGAATCGATCGCCGGTTGGTGGGGCGACCACGTCACGGGCCGGACAGCCGAGCCGTCGAGCACACCGCCGCGTCGCGCCGCTGTTGTGGATCGCACCGTCGAGACCGCGGAGATATTTCCCCTCGATCCCGCCGACGATTCGACCCTGGAGTCCGGATTCGGCCTCACTCCGGATCATGTGGAGGAGCCCGACGGTCGGTGTCTCGATCCGCCGGTTGTCGAGGAGAAGCGACGGATGTCCGAGGCCGTCCTCGATCAACACGTCGAATCGATCGGCCCCGACGCCCCGAAGCGGTGGCCGCAGATTGTCGAAGAGCCCTCGAGCGTATCCGTGTCGAGGGATCGAGATCATCTCGATTTCGTGTCCCCGATTCCGGAGTGCGTCCCGGAGGCGTCGATCGTACAGATAGCCGCCGGTGGTCGAATCGAGATCGCCCGGAACGACGAAGCCGGCGTACATCAGATCGGGGCGTCGTAGCTCACGAGTGCGGTTTCGTCCTCACGGACTGTCACGGAGAGTGATTCGACGGCGGGTGCCGTCACCCGTGCCGCGAGGTCGGCGTGAATCGCTTCGGCCAACCGTTCGGCGCTCGGATTCCCGGAGAGCCGCTCGTTTAGCGTCTCGTCGCGGTACGTTTCGACGACCGCCTCGAGTGCCTCGATCGCGTGATCGATGTCGAGCAGATAGCCGTATTCGGCCAGCTCCGGCCCGCAAAACGTCGCCTCGGCCTCGAATCGGTGGGAGTGTAACTCGCCTTCCGGACCGGGGTCGGGAACGGTGAGATAATGCTGTGCGACGAACGGCTCCGAGACGGTAACTGTGTACATGCTGAAGGCGACCTCTGCTGCGTTGCTTGATACCACGGATCTGGAGTATATGTGTGTTGGGTGCTCGGCCCCTCTGACGTTCCGCTGCCCGGAGATACAAGACGTCTCCGCCCCAACCGCGGCGTGTGTCCACCGTGAGCCTCGACCTCGAATCACTCGGTGTCCTCCACTGGATCGGAATCGCCGCTGCGCTCGTGACCGCCGCCGTCCATCTCGTCCTCGGCGTCCGGATCGGCGGCGGATTCGGCATCTCGTTTCTGATCGCCACCGTCGGCTTCCTTGCCGGCATCGCGGCGATCCTCGTCGGATACCGCCGTCGCCTGATCTACCTCCTCGGAATCCCCTTCACCGCCGGACAGATCGTGCTGTGGCTCGCCCTCAATCAGCCCATTCCCCCGATTTCGACGAACGAGATAATCGACAAGGTCGCACAGGTCGTCCTCGTCGCCGTGTTGGCCGTCCTCTACGCCCGTGAACGCTGACGACCGTTCGACGCCGGTGTCCCGGCGCCGCCGACTCCGTGGTCGGATCGTCACCGCGATCCGCCGGCGTGTCGGCACGCCCCTCCGGCGCCGACTTCCCGTTTCGGTGCTCCGGCGACTCCACCGCCACCGGCGGAAGATCGATCCGAGACGGTCGACCGACGCCGATCCGTTCGAACTCCTCGAAGTCGACCCGACCCGCATCGAGACGAGCATCCTCGAAACCGCACCCCGCCGGCCACAGTGGGGTCGAGTTCAGGGCGGCGACTGGGACCGACGCGGTGAACCGTTCGCCGATCGCTGGGTTCCGCGGGCGATACGGGCCCGAATCGACGGTGCCCGGTGGCATGACACGCCGCTCGTCGACGCCTTCCGAGCGCAACTCGAGCGCTTCGGCACCGCCTGGGGGTACGACTCGATGGAGGGTTTCGAGACGCGGTGTGGAGAGATCGATCGCCTCGTCGAATCGATCGAGACGCGGGGGTACCGCCGACAGTCGGCCCTCGCCGCGGCGGGCGATCCAACCGCGGTTCCGATCCTCGGCGAGATTCACGTCGACATCGCCCGTGACGGGGAACTGCTGTGGCGCAGTTACGGCCAGCACCGCCTCGCAATCGCCCGCACGCTCGGGATCGAAACCGTTCCGGTGTTCGTCCACCGTCGTCACCGCGGCTGGGAGTGGACCCGCGATGCGGTTCGGGACGGTCGGCTGTCACTCGACCACCCGGATCTCTCCTAAGAATCACTCGATCACCGAAAGCGTCGACCGCTCTGCCGGCAGGCGACCGGTTGCGACGGCGAAGTCTCGAATGAAGCTCACCGACAGGGCACAGAGGGCAATCGCCGCCACGACCGCGAGCCACGGCCCCGAGACACCCGGAAGCAATCCCGCTCCGACGACGGCCAGTTGCCCGACGCCGACGACCGACCGCAGTCGACTCTCCGGAAGCCCGTACACCGGCCGACCGCCGCGCTTCCGAATCCAGAGGGCCACGGTGTAGCCGTACCAGACGAACCCTGCGAGGAGATACCACGCCGGCAGCGACCCGCCGCCGACGGCGACGGCACCACCGACGAGGACCGCGTACGCGTCCATCGACGCGTCGAGTCGCGCCCCCAAGACGGTCTCCTGGCGGCGACGAGCGACCGCACCATCGATCCCGTCGCCGGCCGCGGCGACGAGGAAACCCGCCGCCGGAAGCCACGAAAACGCCGGATCGGACAAAAGAAAGCCCGCCACGGCGGCCAGCAGGACGCCTCTCGTCACCGTGATCGCATTCGCGACACCGAGTGTCGGGACGAGATGCTCCGATCCCGGGGGTCTGTTGTCGTCGAGGTTCCGGTAGCACTCGAGGAGTGGATACAGCGATCCGACCGCGGCGACGCCGAACCACACCGTCGGCTGTTCTGCGACGACGCCCCCGACGACACCCAGACAGAGGAGGGCGGTAGCGACGACACAGATGGTTTCGATCCGGAGACGAACTGTCGTCGCCATCATCTCGTCGTGCCGGGGGCAGATCCCGTCGATTCGCGTGATTCGTGGCCCGCCGGCCCGAACGGTTCCGGTCGCTCGCCGAACACACGCCACCGTACGTCCGTCGACGAGTTCGGTGTTCCGGTGTCCTGCGATCGAGGACGCAATCCTGAATACGTCGACCGCCGGAGAAACTGGTATGATTCTCGTCGTCCGGCACGGGGAAACGGACTGGAATCGCAACGAGCGAATGCAGGGGTGGGCACCGGTGCCGCTGAACGACCGCGGTCGGGAACAGGCGACCGAACTCGGGACGTACCTCGGTGACGCCTACGAAATCGACCGGATCGTCGCCTCCGACCTCCGCCGCGCCGAGGAGACGGCCCACTCGCTGACCGAGGCGGGCGAAATCGACGTTCCGGTCTCCACGGACTCCGACTGGCGAGAACGCAACCTCGGCGTGTATCAGGGCCTCCGACTGGAAGACGTTCGCCGCGAGAATCCGAAGTTCGCTCTCGGCGAGAATGCGGCACAGGCGGCCCGCGAACGGCCCGAAAACGGCGAGTCGCTGCGTGCCGTCGCCGACCGCGTCACCGCCGCGTTCGACGCCCTCCCGGACTCGGGGACGACCCTCGTCGTCACCCACAGCGGTCCGATCGCGCTGCTTCTCGGCTACGCCAACGGACAGTCGGTCGGCGAGGCGATCTTCGAACACCGCCTGGAGAACTGTTCGATCACCGCCTTCGAGACCGCCGGCGACGCGGAATCACCGTCGATCCGCCGGATGAACGACACCCCCTGGAAGGAGGCCGATCGCTGATCGTCCGGGGCCGCCGACGCGACGGCGAGCGTTCGGCGTGACTACGACATCCTCAATCCATCGTCGGATACTCGGCGTCGAGGGCGGTGTCCTCCGGCGAGACGCTCCCGGTCCGGTAGCCGGACAGATCGAGGGTGACGTGATCGAAGCCGAGATCAGAGAGGTGATCGCGGGCGGCAGCCGCAAACTCGGGATCGAGGGCGACGTCGAGTTCGTCTTCACCGACCTCGATCCGGGCGAGTCCGTCGTGGTCCCGGACCCGGAACTGCTCGAAGCCCCACGTCCGCAGGAGTCGCTCGGCCTTCTCGACTCTCGACAACCGCTCCTCTGTCACCTCCAGACCGGTCGGGATCCGAGAGGAGAGACACGCCATCGAGGGTTTGTCGGCGACGGAGAGATCATACGAACGGGCGATTTCTCTGACCTCCGGCTTCGTGATCCCGTGTTCCAAGAGCGGAGAGTAGGCGTCGAGTTCCTCGACGGCCCGCAGCCCCGGCCGATGGCCGTCGCCCGGGTCGGAGGCGTTCGTTCCGTCACAGACGACGTCGATCCCGAGTGACCGGGCCAGATCGTACATCGCACCGAGACGCATGCTTCGGCAGTGATAACACCGTTCGTCGTCGTTTTCGGCGAAGGCCTCGCTGTCGAGCTCCGAAAACGAGACGATCTCGTGTCGGATTCCGATCTCCGCTGCGACCCGCCGTGCGTCTTCGAGTTCTGCCGCCGGCAGCGTTTCGCTTTTTGCGGTGCAGGCAACGGCGTCCGATCCCAGCGCCGCCTCTGCTAACGCGGCGACGACAGCGGAGTCGACACCGCCGGAAAACGCCACGACGACGCCGTCGAACTCCGCGAGATCCGCTACGGCCGCCTGCTGTTTTGCCCCGGTGTCCATACCCCACCGTAGAGATGAGAGACAAAAAGCCCGGCGTCACCGACCTCCGGTGACGCGTTTCCGACGCTATCAGACGGTCGAATCGAGATATCCGGCTTCCAGCTCGTTGCGGTTCAGACCCAGGGCGTGGATGTCCGCTTCGAGCGTTCCGTCGAGTATCCAGCCGACGGCCTGATAAAACGTGTCGTCGGCCATCTCCTGGATGTCCTCGGCGAGATCCGGCAGCCACCAGCCGTGGATCGACAGGAAGGCCTGCCGGTAGTCCTCGGCGCCGTCGCGGGCGAGGATTTCGAGCGTTTTCAACTCCACGGCGGCGTGATCCGGTTCCTCGCGCAGGTCCTCCGACGGCGTGACGCCGAGGTCCTCGTAGGTGCCCTTCACGGCAGCGAGTGGTTCCCCGAGATAGTCCCCCGCGTACCACGATTCGTGGATCTGCATCCGCGGTCGAGGTCCGACGAACAACTCGGTGTGGACCGTGTTCAACCGTCTGGCCTCCGCTGCCGGGTCGTCGACGCCTGCCTGCCACTTCCTGAGCATTCGGAAGCCGTTCTGTAACGCCTGTGGCGAGGCCTCACTCGGGAACGTCTCGTTTGCGAGTCGTTCGACCGCCACCTCGTCCGGCGGATCCGCGAGGACCCCCGAGACGAACGCATACAGGTCTGCGAGTTCGTTTCCGGTATTGGCTGGTTGTGACATAGTACGTGTATGGAAAGTCAGAATAAAAGCGGTTCGACGCCGGTTCAGACCGGCAGCGGCAGCGGCGTGAACTCTGCGGCAAGCAGGTACGTCATCGCAAGGGCGAGTTTCCCGACCACCGCCAAGACGCCTGCAGCGAACAGCGATCCGGCCGCGGCCTTCGCCGAGACGGCGTCGAACGCCGCGGCAAACTGCAGTCCGATCGGGATCAGCAGGCCGACGACGATCGATCCGACGATGAACAGCCAGGTCATCTCCAGCATGTTCGCGACGCCCGGCGTATCGAGGGCCAGCACCGTCGCGGCGATTGCGAGCAGCGATCCGGCCAGCAACACGGCGGAGACGAGCGCGTACTTCTTCATCGTCTCTCCGACTTCACCTTCGGTAATCGCCGCGAAGCCGATCGAAAGCGCCATTCCGGCTCCGAGGCCACCGAGCATCTGTACCGGGATCAGGAACGTCTTGTCCCACAGCGGGACCCGATTCGTCGATCCAGAGCCGAGTGCCATCGCGGAGTACAGCAGGACGCCGGCGGC
>JARWGK010000024.1:0-2961 GCA_040409725.1 Natronomonas sp. | reverse complement strand
ACCTACGCATTGAACGAGAGTCCGCTCATTCTCGATCGGTTTGCCCGAGAAACGGGGTACTGTACGATGGTTATCGGGAAACTCGGGGCCGGAAAATCATTCTCGACGAAACTCCAGCTCCTCCGGCGGGCGATGTACGACCCGGATACGGTGACGATCATGCTCGACCCACTCGAAGGATTCTCCGGGGTGAATACGGCACTGGACGGCGAGCGGGTGACCGTCGGCGGGACACGTGGGTTCAATCCGCTCGAACTGCAGGCGACACCCGATGCCGTTCTCGAAGATGTCCCCGATATCGATCCGTGGGCCGAACAGATCACCTGGGTACTGACGTTTTTCGAGACGTTTTTCGCCCACGTTGCGAACAACGCACTCGGCGATCGAAAACAGACCCTCCGTCGTGCGGTCCAGGAGGCCTACGATCGGCGTGGGATCACCCGCGATCCGAGTACCCACGACCGCGAGTCACCGACAGTTCGGGATGTCATCGCCGTGCTCGAAGACCTGCTTACCGACCCCGGAGCCTTTGGATACGAGACAGACGGCGAACAGGAGCGTGTGAGTGCGGATGCCGAATCGCTGTTGACGGATCTCAGGCCGTCGTTCCGGGACGGCGGTGATCTCACAAACCTGGCCCAACAGACCGAGTTCGATCTCGACTCGAAGACGATCTATCTCGATCTCCACCAGGAGGAAGGCACACGCGGTGGCTCGGAGATGGGACTGATGATGCAGGTGCTGTTCAAGACCGTCTACGAGCGGGCGAAGGGGACGGACAAGCGCGTGATTTTCGTCATCGATGAAGCCCACTACCTGATGAACGACTCGAGTTCGCTGGAGTTCCTCGAAACTGCGGTTCGACACAGCCGACACTACGATCTGTCGTTGCACTTCATCACACAGACCGGCGGCGAGTTCGCACTGACGCCGGAGGCACAGACGATCGCCAATCTCTGTTCGCTCACGCTCATTCACCGCGTCCAAGAAGAAGCCGGGAAGTTGGCCGAGTGGTTCGGATTGAGCGAGCGTGAGGTGAACTGGGTCCGGACGGCAAAGGCCGGCAACGACGAGGACGGCTATTCGGAGGCACTGCTCGGGATCGACGAGGAGGGGTGGTTTCCACTCCGGGTCCGTGCGAGTGAGTTCGAAGCCGAGATGCTGGGCTCCGGCAACGTTGCTGGCGATGCGTCGGAGGGGCCCGACGCATCGCATTCGACGGCTGCCGCCGAGACGACCCGAACGGACGGCTCAGAGCGTCCACCCGAGGAACACAGCTCGATCCGATCAACAGAATAACTCCACAGTATGAACCCAAATGCACTCCCGATCGCACTCCAGCAGACACCACAGTGGCTCTGCTGGGCGTCCCGACGACGAAACGGCAAACAGACCAAGATGCCACTCGATCCAGCCGACGGCGAGTTCGCCTCGACGGCAGATCCCTCGACGTGGGGTACGTTCGACGAGGCCTTGCAGCGTGCAACCCGCCCGGAGATCACGGGGATCGGCTTTGTCTTCACCCGTGAGGACCCTTACGTCGGGATCGACATAGATGACTGTCGTGATCCGGAGACGGCCACGCTCACGGACGACGCGGTCGATATCGTGACCAAGTTGCATTCCTTCACCGAGATTTCACCGTCCGGGACAGGACTACACGTCATTGCTCGCGGCGAACTCCCCGAGGGACCGCGCCGACACGGTGCCGTCGAGATGTACGACGAGAAACGGTTTTTCACGATGACCGGCCGACGGCTGTTCGGAACGCCGGAGACGGTCTGTGACCGACCAGGGCCAATCAAAACGGTCCACAGGCGATACCTCGTGACCGAGGAGACGACCGACGGGGAGCGTCCCTCCGGGGCCGAATACGAACACGCGGCCTCGCTTGACGACCACGGCTTACTGCAGAAAGCACAGATGGCGGAAAACGGGCCGAAATTCCATCGCCTCTGGCGTGGCAACACCGGTGGGTACGAGAGCCATTCGGAGGCAGATATGGCACTGTGCTGTCTGCTTGCCTTCTGGACGGGTGGTGACACCGGTCGCGTCGATCAACTCTTTCGAGACTCCGGGCTGATGCGTCCGAAGTGGGACGAGGTCCATTATACCGATGGGGCGACGTACGGCGAGCGGACCGTGGAACGCGCCTGTCAGCGCGTCAGTGATGGATACGGTGATGGATAGCGGTTATAAATACTTGGGAGTAGGCCGGGTTGTTGAATATTGTTTGGTTCTCAGAGCTTACGCGATTCCCGCCCGCCGTGAACGGCGGGACTCCCTCGCTGAATCAGGTGCTTCGGGACGCGGAGCGTCTCGTCATCACCATCACGCAGTTAGCTTGCCACCGTCGTGGCGGGAAATTCGAATCGCCTCTCTGTGGCGGTCGATTGCTTCCCGGAGCGTCTCCCATCTCGAGAGGGCCTCTAACCGATCTTCCAGTTCGGCATGCGTTGCTTCTTCGGGGAATTCGACATCTGCTGGCGTTGTAGCATCGAACTGTTGTTGAAATTGGTCAATCTGCGTTTCTAAATCGGCAACAGCATCGAGGAGTTCTTCGATCGTATGCGTCTCCGCGAGTTCGTTCGCTCGCCGCCATCGAAAATATGCATCATTACGGACGTACCGTGCGCCGCGGCTGTCCTCACGCTTCCGAACAACGCCAAGCGCAACGAACGTATCCAGATGCTTCCGGGCGGCGTTCGTCGAGCACGCTGCCCGTTCTGCGATCGTTGCGGCAGTCGCTGGCTCCTGGAGCCCTGTGATTACGGCTCGAATCCGTTCCTGTGTGTCCTGTGATTCCGTCCAGTCCTCGCGCTCCGCGGTGAGTGTCGCCTCGTCTGGCTCCGGAGTAAAGTCCGACATACGCATATATATAAGCTATACGCACAAATATCTTTGCAATGGCCCTGTATTGATGCTTTTTTGCCGTCTCTTCAGGTTATTGTCCCGCGTCGG
>JARWGK010000023.1:0-16777 GCA_040409725.1 Natronomonas sp. | reverse complement strand
TATTTCGCCGTCTTCGGTGTCATCCTCGGCCAGCGTATCGACGACATCGCCGGCTTCGACTACATCGTCTTTCTGCTCCCCGGCCTCGTCGTCCTCGGTGCCATCTCGAATGCGTTCGAAAACGCCTCGTTTTCGCTGTTTCACAGCCGCTGGAACGACTACATCGACGAGACGCTCACGTCACCGCTTTCCTACACCTCGATGGTGCTCGCATACGTCTTCGCTGCCGCGCTGCGTGGGATCGTCGTCGGCTTGATCATCGTCGCGATCGGACTCGTCTTCACCACCGTGCCGGTCGCAGAACCGCTGTATCTCGCCGCCTTCATGATCGTCGTACCGACGCTGTTTGCCGCACTCGGCGTGGTCGGTGGTCTCGTGGCCGAGGATTTCGACCACCTGACGGTGATGAACCAGTTCATCCTCCGCCCGCTCGTGTTCTTCGGTGCGGTGTTTTACTCACTCGAGATCCTCCCGCCGCTGTACCGGACGCTGTCGCTTTTGAACCCGATGGTGTACATGGTGAACGGGGTCCGATACGGGTTCCTCGGATTCCAGGAGGTCGATCCGCTCGTCTCACTCGGCGTGTTGAGCGGACTGACGGTCGCCGTCGTCGTCTTCGACATCTACCTGTTCAAACGCGGGTACGGCCTCGTCGACTGAAGCCGATTGAAGATCAGTCACTCGGCCACCGTGGCCGCAACACCCGAACCGTCGTCGAGTCGGTGTCGGTTTTCCCGGCCGAATCGACGACCGTCACCGTCGGTCTCGAGACGCCGGCGCTCGGCGTGTACCGAACGGTCGGGTCGTCCGTCACCCGATCGATCTCGCCGTCGCCGTCGAGATCCCAGCGGTACTCGACGGCACCGGCCGGGACCGACGCGTCCCCGGCGTCGAGGGTCGTCCGACTCCCGGCCTCGAGCCAGCCGCCCTCGGCCGAAACGGCTGCCTCCGGCGCCACCGTCTCGACGACGAACGATTCCGTCGCCCGCGACGCTCCGATGTCGACCGTCCGCTCGTACTGCCGGTCGGCGTATGCGGATTCCGAGGGCGGTTCGACGACGATGTCGACCGTTCCGGAGAGGGCGATCCCCGATGCGGTCTCGGTGACGGCCAGCCGTCCGTCCGACCCGGTTCCGAATTCGAGCGACGAGGCGGCCTCGTCGCTCCGATGACGCAGTTGCACCGTCGCTCCGGAGACCGGCTGTCCCCGTTCGTCGAAGACGCCCACGTCGAGGGGCGTTCCTGCCGGCAGTCGGGTTTCGATCGTCGTGTCCGCCGTCGCCGTCACGCGGTCGAGGGCGTGAAACACCGGACGGTCGCCGTCGCCGTCGATTCGCCACGGGTTCCCGCGTCGGTACGCAACGTCGTACGTCTCGTCTTTCGGTACCTCGGCTTCGAACGCACCTGATTCGTCGGTCCTGACGATCGTCGTGGTGTCGGCGTCGACCGGCGAGACAACGACCGTGTCGTTTGCTGCCGGCGTTCCATCCGGCGCCCACAGCCGACCGTCGATGGATCGGGTCGTCGTGTCGGGTGCCGATCCGACGTGGACGGCGTCCGTCGTCATCGTTCTGACGTGACCGTCGTCGGTCGACAGTTCGACGGCGAGACTCACCGTCTTGGCCGATTCCGAAACCTGGAGGCTCGCGGAGGTGTGTTCGACGCCGTGGCCCGCCGGTGCCCGCTGCCAGCCCTCGTCGTCGACCCACGGCGGCGTGTCGATGTCGTCTTCGGTGTACCAGACGGCGGGTTCGTCGACCGCCAGTCGGTCGTCGGCGTCGATCGCAACCGACACCCGTCCCGGATCGACCGCGTTGTGCCGGTCGGTCCCGTCGATCTCGATCCCGTGAATCTCCGGTACGTCGGCGCCCGAACCGTATCTGTCGATCCGCACCTCCGTCAGCGTCGCCGTCGAGAGCCGACCGTCGGGGTTTTTGCCCTCGACGGTGACGGTCACCGATTCGCCGTCCGCGACGGGGATATCTCGCAGGCCGTGTGTCTCGTCGCCAGAGCGACGTTCCGCGACGACCTCACCGTCGACGGTGACCGACGTCACGTGTTCTCCGGTCGTTCGGAGCCGTGTTCCGGCCCCGTCGGCAAGGGGGTGTGCATCGAGGTCGAATCGCCCGTCCCCGATCGAGAGATCCGAACGTGCGACAAGGGGGTGGCGCAACACCGCTCCACCGTCGGAGGGAAGCATCGCCCGCCAGTTCCCGCCCCGGACGTGGTGTTCGTGAATCGCGCCGTCACCGTGGATTCGCTGTGTCGACCGCGAACCGAGATCGAACCAGTACAGCGGTCGGTCGTTCCACGCACCGCGAACCGTCGTTCGTGGCTGGATTTCCGGCGATCGATCCCGCGTCGTTCGGTGAATGCGATACTCTCTCGTCGTCAGTTCCTCGGGATCGATCACGGCAGGAGAGGCCCACCGCGTCGCCCGCTGGGTGTGGCTCACCTGAAAGACATCGGACCCGTCCAGCCGTCTGGGATGATCTCCTTCGGTTGCGAGAAGTTTGGTCGTCGTCACCCTCGTCTCCGGATCGACGGAAGCGCGAACGGTTCGGACCTCGGTGTTGCGGAGCGCCCGCGACAGCCGCTCGGCGTCGTCGGCGACAGGGGTACTCATCGAGGCCGTCACGGAGTGATTCAGGAGCGGCCCGTACCGCTCCGCGATCGGATCGACGTCGACCCCGACCGGTCGGGTGTCGGCCTCGTCGAGAACGACACGGGTCGGGCCGTCGACCTCGATCCGCTCGGAGAGCAACACGAGCGACCGGGTTGGCTCGTCGACGCCCGACGACCAGAGGACGTAGCGCCCACCACCGGCGAGGAAGGAGGCGGTTCCGTCTTCGAATTCGAGTGTCTCGTCGTGTGTCCCCGATTCGGTGAATACGAGCAGTTCGTTGCCGTCGACGCGATCCCCGTCCGAAAGCGGGCGTTTCTCGACCGTGACGACGCCACCGCGGAAGAAGCTGACGGCGACGGAACGGGCCGAGCCGTCGACCTCGTACTCGATCGTACCCGCGTGGGCCCCCGACTCGGTGTCTCCGTCGACGACGAGTTCGACCGAGGCGGTCTCGCCGGGCGGAATCGACAGTTCGCTCCGGTTCAGCGCGACGGTCCCGTCGGCGTCGGTCCCGCGGTCGACGTTGCGGACGGAGAGATCGAAGGAGAGTTCGTGGTGATCCTCGCCGTGGTTTTCGAAGGTGATCGTCCGGGTGACCGTCCGGTCGTCGGTGAGAACGCCGACGTCGAGCGCGCCGGCGTCTGCAACGATATCGGGATCTATGGCACGCTCGACGTCGAGGACACCCGAACCGCCACGATACGCATCGGCTCCATCGATCGGCTCTGCGGTACTCGTGAGTCGGGCTTCGATTTCGGCAGGGCCCGACTCGGGATCGCTTTCGAGAAGTACTGCTGCTGCACCGGCAACCTGTGCGGCCGCGAAGCTCGTTCCGGACAGACGGACGTATGCGCTTTCTCCCGACGGATTCTCACGGTCGCCCGCAGACGATGCCGGGCCGACGACCGCCTCACCGGGGGCGAGAAGCTCCGGTTTGAACCGACCGTCGAGCGTCGGTCCGGCGGCCGAAAACGGCGTCACGGATCCGTTTGCGGCGGCACCGACGGTGATCGCCGCCGGCGTCGTTCCGGGTGTCCCGATGGATCTCGACCCCTGCCGTCCGGTGTTGCCCGCCGAGGCGACCACCACGACGCCTCGATCGGCCGCCCACTCGACTCGCTCGGCGATCGCCTCGTCGTGAGCCCCGACGTTCCGCAGACTCAACAGTACGACGTCCGCGTCGGCCTCCGCTACGGCGTAGGTGATCCCGTCGACGATTCGCTCGCCGTCTCCGTCACCGCCCGATTCCATCACCCGGACGTCGACGAGGTCTGCCCCGGGGGCGACGCCGGCGTATGCGCCGTCGCTCGCCGCACCGCTTCCGGCGGCGACGCCCGCCGCGTGGGTTCCGTGTCCGTAGGTATCGACACCCGTTTCGGGCGACCTGTCGGCACCGGCGTCGGTGAGGTCGACCCGATCGACGACCCGTCCGTCCAGATCCGGGTGGTCGTCGTTGATCCCCGAATCGAGGATCGCAATCGTCACGCCCTCGCCAGTTGGTTCGTCGCCGGCATCGGGGGTTGCGGGCGTCTGAGAGACCGTCTCGTTTGCGACCGCGTCGTGGGCGCCGCGTTCCGCCGCCACGGGGGCGACAACCAGCAGTCCACCAACGGCGAGGAAAACGGCGACGATGGCGAGGGTGTACCGCATCTCCGGACGGGTTACGGCGGCATCGTATATAACTTCGAGTCCTGCGTTCGGTCGATCACTGGAACCGCACGCCGATGTCGTGTAGCCCGTCGTTCTGCTGGGTGAGGTTGATCAACAGTGGCGTGACCGATTCCACCTCGGCGGCGTTGTCGAGGCCGCCGGCATCGAGGGCGCGCAGTCCTTCGATTTCCTCTGAAAGCTGTACGACGGTCGATTTGGCGTCCTCGTCGTCGCCGAAGACGAGCGTGTCCCAGTCGAACTCGTGGTCCAGATTCGAGAGGCCGCCGGCAGGGAGGTTGTGGAACGCCCCGACCAGAGGGGTGTCCTCGGGGGCCGCGTCTGCTGCGAGCGCCGCGACGCTGCCGGCACCCGGACGGTTGTAGTGGAAGCCGCTTTCGTCGCGTTTCATCCCGACGGCAGGGGTGACGACAATAGTGTCGTCGAGTCGGTCCTCGATCGCCTCGATCGTGTCGACGAGGTGGTACGCCGGAACGGTGAGGACGGCCACGTCGGCGCGGTCTGCGGCCATCGCGTTTTCGAAGCCACCGATGTCGGCATCGACGCCGCGGCTGTCGAGTTCCGTCTCGTACTCGTCGGCCTTCGATCGAGCCTTCTGTGGATCGCGTGAGCCGATCAGAATCTCGTGGTTCGTGTCGTATCCGAACCGAAGCGCGAGGCCAGCACCGATATCGCCGGTGCCACCGAGAAGTGCAATTCGCATACCCGATACACGGGACTGGCGGAATTAACGGTTTGGTGACCGGAGATGGTTGCCACGGAACGACCCCGATCGAGTCAGGGTCGCCACCGCCCGCCGATGGCGTCGCGGGGATAATCGCGGTAGGTGCCGTTTCGGAACGAGGTGACGCGGCCGTTTTCCTCACTCAGCGTCACGGCCCAGAGTACCTCCTCCCGGAGGGAGATTTCGAGGGCACTCAGGTGTTTCGTCCCCATCCAGTCGGCGTAGTTCAGTTCCTCTATGTTCCCCCGGTCGTTCGGGTTCGGACTCCGGATCCGCACCATCTGTTCTTGAATCGTCCCGTCGCCAGCGATCAGGACAGCCCCGTCGTTGCTGAACGCCACGTCACGGGCGACCTGAATGAACGCCTCGGTCGATTCGGTGACGACGCCGCAGCGATCGACCGGCCACATGTTCTCACCGAGGGGATCGGTGTACCCGACGAAATCGACGTCCGCAACGACGACGAAGTACAGACTCGGACCGGCGACGTACTGTTCGCCCCAGCGATCGAACTCGAGGCTCAGGGTCTCACAGGTGTACCGGAGGAGATCCATCAGTTCTTGGCTCGTTTCGTAATCGACACGTGAGGCATCGCGATCGGGCATCACTGTGACACGGACCGACGTACGTGGGAAACCACAATATACCCTGTCCCCGCCGCGGTGGTCATCTACCGAGCAGCCAGCCGACCGCGACGAAGGCCAGTGGGGCGACGACGACCACGCCGAGCGCCGCGACGAGCAGTCGTGCCGGTGGCGTCGAGACGAACGATCCGAGGACGAACACGGCGGTTGCGGTGATCCCGACCGTCCAGACGGCGATCCGTTCGATCATCGCTGTCTCAGAAGTGCGGGGACGTCGTTGATCGATTCGACGACCGCCGACGCACCGGCGGCCTCGAACTTTGCTCTGCCCGACTCGCCGCCGAGACCGCCGGTGAGAACGCCGATCCCGCGGAACGTGCGGTCGGCGTCGTCGGCCTCCGTGGCGTTGATGGCCGTTCGAACGTCGTCGAGGGTGTCGCCGACGAACGCGACGGATTCGGCGTCGAGTCGGTCGGCGAGGGCGACGAGCCCATCGGGTTCCGGCTTCCCGGGAAGCGGATCGTCCATCGTGATTCGACGCTCCGGCGGAAGGTCGAGGCCGACCCGTTCGAGTGCGATGTCGGCCTCCGCCCGTGGGCGGCCGGTGAGCACACCGAGTGGGAACGCCGAGAGCTGCGTTCGGGTGTCGGGGGCGAGAAGCGTCGGTTCGTCGTTGATGTAGCCGGCGGCGGCGATGTCCGGATCCGGTTCGTCGTCTTCGAGCTCTCGGTACAGTTCGTCGCCGAGATACAGCTGCTGGAACACCTCACGAAGGCGCTCTGTGTCCCAGTCGTCGAGGATGCGTTCGCGCTCGCCCGGCGAGAGTTCGTTCGCCAGAGCGGTCTCTGCTGCACCCAATCCGCCGCCGGAGGCGGCGATCAATCCCGTGTAGGATTCGAGGCTCAGCGTCGGTCGCTCCCGACGCGCGAGGATGTACAGCGCCGCGGCGTAGGTCAACTCCCAGTCGTTGTTGAACCCACCGGCGTCTTTGAACTCCTGAATGTCCTCGGCGTCGATCGTCTCCCCGTAGACGTGATCGATGGATTCGACGATGGCTCGCCGGTAGGACTCCTCGACGCCGACGAGCACCCCGTCGATGTCCACCACGAGCGCATCGACGTCGAATCGGCCGCCGTCGCCCCGCGTGTCAGCCGACCGGCCGGCGGTCCGGCGTTCAGCGGAACGAAAGCGTCGCTCTCGGCGCGTCATACTTCCACCCGAAACAGCGTCACGCCGTTCGACAGCGTCGTCGGGGTCGTCGAAACGACGGCAGGGTCGCCGCCGAGTGTGGTGAACAGACAGTCGGTTCCGTCGGGCGAAGCGGCGGCGAGGGACGGCTGTAGCTCCGGAGGGCAGTTGAGTGCGTACACCGCCTCGGCGTCGTACAGCGACTCGTCTGGGTCCGTGATGTCGTCCCGAACGAACCGAACGCCGTCGGGTGTCTGCCGCGGTCGGATGTCGGTGGCCGTCACGCGGCAGCCGCGGGCCGCGAGGGCGGCCGCAACGTCGGATCGGCTGCCGATGCCGACCTCGACGAGCGTGTCGTACTGCCCGAGGTATTCTGCCAGCGTCTCAGTCGTCGCGAGGGGCACGTCGGGATGTTTATGAACTGCGCTGCCTAACAGTTTTCCATGCACGTCGACATCGTCCCGGTCGGCGACGTTTCGGCTGTCGTCAAGCGGGAAGCCTCCTCGGGGCTACGATCTGTGTACGACTGTGAGGTGACGATCCACGATGGACAATCGCTTCCGGACGGAGCCTACGACTCCTCCCGCGACCAGTACCGGGCCGAGGAGTTCATCGAACTCGCCAGCCGCGTCGGATCGGGGGACAAAAACATCGCGATCACGCCACACGACCTCTACTACCGTCGTCGCAACTACGTCTTCGGTCTCGCATACCTCTCCGGGAAAGGGTCTGTCGTCTCGACACACCGCCTCCAGACCTCCTCCGACGGCGGAATTACCTCGAAACCGACGAGTGAGGTGTTTTCCGACCGAATCCGAAAGGAAGTGGTACACGAAATCGGCCACACGCTCGGGTTGGAACACTGCGACAACAAACGCTGCGTCATGAACTTTTCACCGACAGTCCGGGAGGTCGACGTCAAAGAGGAGAACTTCTGTGGAACCTGTCAACGACAGATACTGTAGCTTCGAACGCAGGCGTTCGAGGTGAAACGGGGGACAGATTGATTCCGGTTCGCCCCAACGGTCGAACGGAGGGAGTTCTATCACGAGACACGACCCTGCGGTAGCGTCACTGCTGCCGTCAGCGACGGAGATCGTCTCCACCCTCGGCGTCGAACCGGTCGCCACCTCACACGAGTGTGACCATCCGCCGTCCGTGGCCGACACGCCGACCGTCGTCGAGTCGTCGATCGACGCCGACGCCGGAAGCGGCGAAATCGACGATCAGGTGCAGGCGGCCGAATCCGAAGGCGGCGTCTATCGGATCGATCGGGAGACGCTCACCGCCGTCGATCCGGATCTCGTCATCTCACAGGGAATCTGTGACGTCTGTGCCGTCGACACCGTACTCGTCGAATCGGCGATCGAGGAGTGTGGCCTCACGGCCGAACTGGTGACGACAGACCCACACAGCCTTGGGGACGTTCTCGACGACATCGAGCGGATCGGGGCAGCACTCGATCGAGGGGACCGAGCGGCGGCCATCCGCCGGGATCTGGAGGCGACGGTCGAGTCGATCGCGGATCGGGGTCCCGACGAGCCGACACCCGATGTCGTCGTCCTCGATTGGCTCGACCCGGTGATGGTCGCCGGCCACTGGGTGCCCGAACTGGTCGAAATCGCCGGCGGCGAGTTCGTACTCGGCGAGCCGACGGCCGCCTCCCGGCCGATCGAGTGGGAGCAGGTTCGGGCGTGTGATCCGGACGTTCTCGTTGCCGCACCCTGCGGCTTCGAGCCCGAACAGACGCTAAAGAACGTCGGCGATCTCACGACGCGTCCGGGCTTCGAGGAACTGACGGCAGTGAAAACGGATCGCGCGTACGTCATCGACGGCCACCATCTGATGAACCGTCCGGGGCCACGGCTGGTCGACAGTCTCGCCGCCCTCGCCTCGGTGATCCATCCGGACCACTTCGAAACCCCCGAAACGGTCCGTCGGCTTCGATCGGGGACGACGCGGGAAGCCGAGGTGAACCCGAAACAGTGACACTCCTGCTTCCGGCGGAGATCGAAACGGCGATGATCGAACACGCAGCGCAGGGACGGCCGGAGGAGGTCGTCGGCGTCCTCGCCGGCGAGTACGACGAGGGGCGTTCACGGGTCGAACGGCGGTACCGCGCCGAAAACGCCGCGACACGGCCACGGGTTCGTTACGAGATCGCACCCGAAGAGGAACTCGGCGTCCTCGAAGCGATCGACGACGACGGTCTCGACGTGGTCGGGTTCTACCACTCACATCCACGGGGTCCACTCGAACCGAGTGCAGTCGACGCCGAGCTGGCCGCGTGGCCGGGGTACTCCTACGTCATCGTCTCACTCGAATCGGAGGCCGAAGTTGGAAGCTGGCGGTGGGACGGCGAGGCGTTCGATCGCGAGCCGATCCACCGCCGATAGTCGGCGTCGTCGCTCAGATCGCGCAGGTTTCGGTGTACTCGATGTCGTGAACCGAGTCGATTTCGCCGCCACAGATCGGACAGTCGGCCCGACGTTCGACCGCGATTTCCTCGAAGGTCATGTCTGCGGCGTCGTAAAACACCATGCGGCCGTCGAGGGTCTCGCCGTATTCGAGACAGAGTTTGACCGCTTCCGTCGCCTGAATGCAGCCGACCGTTCCGGGCAACACGCCGAGGACGCCGGCCGTCGCACAGTCGGGGACCGTTCCGGCCGGTGGCGCTTCGGGAAACAGACACCGATAGCAGGGGCCGTCGGCTCCGGCCTCGAAGGTCGTCACCTGCCCCTCGAATCGGAGGATCGCGCCGTGGCTGAAGGGGGTGTTCGAGAGCGTGCAGGCGTCGTTGACCAGATACCGCGTCGCAAAGTTGTCCGATCCGTCGACGACGACGTCGTAGTCGGCGATCAGCGCCTCGACGTTGTCGGCGGTGACGCGGGTTTCGTGTGTCTCGACATCGATATCCGGGTTGAGTCGCTCGACGTACTCCCGTGCGGATTCGACCTTCGGACGGCCGATGTTCGCGTCGGCGTGGATCACCTGTCGCTGGAGATTCGAGCGTTCGACGACGTCGTCGTCGGCGATTCCGATGGTGCCGACGCCCGCGGCGGCGAGATACTGGATCGCCGGCGATCCGAGTCCGCCGGCACCGATACACAGCACCCGAGAGTCGAGCAGGCGTTTCTGTCCCTCCGGACCGATGTCGTCCATGATGATGTGTCGTGAGTATCGGTCGAGTTCGTCGGCGTCGAGCGCGAGGTCGGTCATGGAAGTGCGTGTCGTTGCACGACGATAAAACCCCACAACGACGGCGACCATCGGGGCTTCGGTGCGGAAGATCCGCTTCCTGTTATGAGAACTCATACCGTCGTCGACACCCACAATTATAACGCCGCCACGAGTTCGTCCGAACAGTGTGTATTGCGACGTACTCACAGCGAGCGACGCAGTGAACGCCAGGTGACAAGCGATGTCGATGTCGTATCTCACCTTCCATGCGATCTTCATCCTGCCACCCATCGCGCTCCTGTCGCTTCTCGTGTGGCGGCGTGACACCGTCCGGATCGACTCGTTCGGATACGACGCCCGATGGGTTGGTCTGGGAATCATCATCACGCTTGCGGTGCTGTACACCACGCCATGGGACAACTATCTCATCCTCCGCGGCGTCTGGTGGTACGGCGACGGAACGACCGCCTTCCACATCTGGGCCGCACCGATCGGCGAGTATCTCTTCTTCGTCCTGCAACCGATCCTGACCGGACTCTGGCTGTATCTGATCGCCGATCGCCCGGCCGACTTCGCCTTCGGCGACATCACCACGGGACAGCGACTCGCCGGCCTCGGTGCTGCCGGGGTCGTCGGCGCTCTCAGCGTCTGGCTGCTCCTGTTGGGACCACAGGGGCTGTACATGGGATCGCTGCTGCTTTGGTCGGTGCCGATTCTTGCGATCCAGTGGGCCTTCGGGTGGCCGTATCTCTGGAAGGTTCGGCGGCTCTGTCTGCTTGCGATCGTGCCGCCGACGCTGTATCTGTGGGCCGTCGACTGGTATGCGATCACGGTGGAAGGAATCTGGACGATCTCCGCGGAGCACACGCTCGGTCCGGCACCCGCCAGCCTGCCGCTCGAGGAGATGACGTTTTTCCTGTTGACCAACGTATTCGTCGTCCAGGGACTCGTAATGTATCTGTGGATCGCTGATCGGTGGCTCTGATGGCGGTGAGCCGTCCCGAGGGAACCGCCCAGCGGACGCTGTTCGACGCCGTCGTCAGACCCGTCTGGCTGTTGCTCGTCGTCGTCGTCGTCGCCTTCAGCCTCTTCGAGGTCCCGCTGACGTGGCAGTACGTTCCGCTCGCGTTGAGCGTGTTGCTGCTTGGCCTCCCACACGGCGCGATCGATCATCTCGTTCCGGCGCGGCTGGACGGCCAAACGGCCGACCTGCGGACGATGCTCGGCGTCGGCGCGCTGTATGCGGTCGTCGGCGGTGCGTACCTCCTCGTCTGGTTTCTCTCCCCCGTCGTCGCGTTCGTGTTTTTCATCCTCATGACGTGGGCACACTGGGGCCAGGGTGACGTTCACGCACTCGTCGCGCTTTTCGACGCCGAACACCTCGACGGTCGGCTGAAGAAGGCGACGACGGCGATCGTCCGTGGCGGAATGCCGATGCTCGTCCCGCTCGTTGCCTTCCCGGAACAGTACCGGTTCGTCGCGGAAACGCTCATCGAGCGATTCGCCGCCTCGGCGGCGGTGCTCGATCCGGTCTTTACCGCAGATGCGCGGCTCGCACTCGGGGTCGGGTTCGGGACGCTCGTCGTCGGGACGCTCGCGGCGGGTGCAGAGGACGGCGGCTGGAAGACAGACGGGTGGCGGCTCGACGTGACCGAAACCGGGCTGCTCGCCGTCTTCTTTGCGACCGTCCCGCCGGTGTTTGCCATCGGCCTGTACTTCTGTTTCTGGCACGCGCTCAGACACGTGTCACGACTCGTGTTGCTCGACCCGACGTCCGTTCGATCGCTCGAAGCGGGACGACTGCGACCGGCGATCCTCCGATTCGGACGCGATGCGGCACCGCTTACCCTCGCCTCGATTCTCATTCTCGCCGCCTTCTACCTCGTCGTCCCCGTACAGCCGGGGAACGTCGCGGAGTCGGTCGGACTGTATCTCGTCTTGATCGCCGTGTTGACGCTTCCACACGTCCTCGTCGTCGCGCTCATGGACCGAAAACAGGGGATCTGGTCCTAGGGGTCCGCCGTCGATGAATCGGGTGTCTCACCGTCCGAGGAGCGTGGGTAATTCTTTCAAGATTCCTCGGCGATATCCGGTCGGATACCGTCCAGAACTCCATCTTTCGAACGAGACTGTTTTAGATAGTTACAGCCGGCAGTACGAGCGAACCGAAGAGGAGTCGATCGAAGGACTGTGGACCGTGGCGGTGAATCACGAGCAGCACGTTGAGGGTGAAGACGGCCGCACCGACGGCGATCGACGCGCCTCCGAGGGCGGTGACGACCGACGGTGACTCGAAGAATCCGCCGCCGACGAGCAGGGCCATCCCGCCGACGAGCAACGTCCCGTCGACGGCGGCGAGTCTGTCGTCGTAGAGGTCGTCGACCATCGGAACGTCCTCGAGTCCGAGTTTGTCGCTGTAGCGATGCACCCAGATGATGAAGGGAACGATGTGATAGAGGGTGCCGAGAACGACGAATCCGATCGCGCCAAACAGGAGCAGGTGTCCGCTTCCGGCGGCACCGAATCGGTGTGCCGGATCGATCGGCGACCGAAGCCACGCCGGAGCCGAGACGACAACCCACGACAGAAGCGAAACGGCGACGACCGCGTATCTGGTGTGCATCGGCGTCCGTTCGACCTGCATCGTGACGAGTTTGCGCGCGAAGACGAACCCGAAGGAAAGCGCGGCGACGAGAACCAGCAGTCCACCCAGGCGTGCGATCGGGGCGCTTTCGAGGAGGCGCCCGATCGCCAGTGTGACGACGCCGATCGGGTGTCCGATCTCCTCGATCGCTCCGAGTCGACGGTCGAGTCCGTCGAGATCGGTCTGTGTAAACATCGTCGCCAGCTGATACAGCGCCCCGTAGATCGTGGTCAAAACGGCTCCAAACACCGCAAGTGTCGCGTGGGCTCCCAGGACACCGGCGGCCGTCACACCCCTCGGGAACAGCGGGTGTACGAAGTTGACGGCGAGGAGGACGCCGAGGACGGAAACGACGACGAAGAAGCCGAGTGCGACGAGGAAATGCCGCTCCGTGACGTCGAGGTGTTCGACCGTCGCAAGCGTTCGGGCGATGTTGTAGACGAACGTCCAGAATCCGACGAGCAGGAGCAGGCCGAAGGCCGCAATCCAGAGGAACTCGGCCCGAAGATACGACAGGGTCACGCCGAGAAGTCCGAAGGCGACGAGAGCCAGTTGAGCGTTTGCGAGTCGCCGGGAGTGGAGGGTCGTCGCCGACCAGACGGGGACGAACTGGGTCATCGCGCCCATGATGGTGACACAGATCCACCCGACGAGCAGGAGGTGGACGTGGGCGATTCGTCCGAGTCCGGGAAGGGCGTCGAAAAACAGCCCGATTTCGAGGGCGATTCCGGCGAGAAAAAAGGCGAGGCTGACGACGAAATGTCGGAGCGGGATCGTCATCGGCGGCTGCTGGCTGGTGTCGATCCCACCGGGGAGTACGCTCATGTGATCTCGAAGGTAGTGGGCGATTCTCCGCCTGTTGCCGAAGATGTTCAACCGCCTTTTTGTGGTCTCGAAGTCGTCGTGAATCGCCGCATTCAATCGTCGGGATGCGTGAATGCGGGTGACTCGTCGGCGTCAGACGCGGCTCCGTCGCCGGGGAGTTCGTCGGATTCGAGATACGTCGCCTCGAGTTCGGCCAGTCGGTCGTTGATCGAATCGCTCTGTTGGTGTGTGGGGGCGACGCGGACGCGAACGAGGTCGTACTCGTGTCGCTCCGAGAGGCCGTTCCAGGCCCGAAACGACGCGAGGGTCAGCGTGTGTGACGCCGGACAGAAAGGGGTCGTCGGGGTGAATTCGGCGCACAACACGGAGGGATCGTCGGCCATCTCGGCGTACCGGTAGCCGGCGTCTGGGTGTCGGGTGTCGAGGTTCAGACGGGCGAGATTGTAGTCGAACGTCATGTCGTAGACGGTCCGTTCCTCGAAGATCGCGCGCGTGAGTCGGTGGAAGGCGAGGTGTGGCTGTCCGAAGAGGATTCGGTGACCGTCGAGAAACTGATTCGGTTCCGGGATATGCTCCGGGACGTACTCGTCGTAGCTGTCGAACGGCTCGGTTTCGGAGCCAAAAGGCGAGGGGAAGCCGGCCATACGCGCCGGTAACGCGTCGGATCGGGTATCGGTATTCCCGGAGATATTCGGGCACAGGCGATCCGAGCGTCACCGAGATCAGCCGGAGTCGGTCGATCCCTCGTCGGTTCCCACCACGCTCTTGATGATTCGTTCCTCGGCCCGGTGGAGCGTCTCGCTGACGGTCGAGGGAGCCATATCGAGGCATTCGGCGAGTTCGACGAGCGTACAGTCCCGTGGGGTGTCGTAGTAACCGCGTTCGAGTGCTTCCTCGACCAGAGCGGCCTGTTTTTCGGTGAGCAGTCGCTCGGAGCCGAGTTGCTGCTGGAGTCGATCGACGCTGAAGGAGATGCCGAAGCGTTCGAGTTGTTCGGTCAACTCCGAGAGTCGGGACTGTGCGGCGGTGATGTCGAGTGTCACCGTCCCATCGACGAGTTCGAACGGCGTCTGAATCGGCACGCCGGATTCCTGCATCGCAAACAACAGCAGCGGAACGTCGGTTTCGAACTGCAGGAGCACCTGACCGTCGCCTCGGTGCATGATCTCGACGCTCGTCACGGAGTCGTACGACCGAAACGCCTCGACGATGGATTCGACGTCGTCGTGGCGGATTTCGACGAGACCGGCGCCGGTCTCGTCGTTCGGAATCGCAGCCAGAACGCGGAACACCGCGTCCGGATGCGAGCGCGAAAGCTCCCCGATCCAGATCGTCTCCGGGATCGAAAGCGTAAACGTGGCCTGTGGCATCGAAGACAACAGGCCAATGTGGGCGGGGGCGTATGTGGTAATCGGTCGTCGCCTCCGCCCACCGCCGAAGATGTTCGGCGAAGCTCCGCGCCGAGTTCCCGAACGGTGGGCTGACCCCTTCAGTCGTGTGTGATCGTCACGTGCCAGAGATCCGGTTCCGGGTTGCTCGTTTCGTGGCTGAACCCACGCGCCTCGAGAACCTCGTACAGCGGCTTCGGCTCGAAGCTGTTTATCAACAGCAGCGACTCGTCTTCCGGCAACGACTCGAGTGCCGACACGATGTCGCTGAACGGCTCGCCGTCGATCGTCCGAACGTCGAGTTCTCGGTCGGTCTCGGGTCGGTCGAGACTCATACCGAGGGGTGGTCGGGTCGACCCGGTATGTCCTGTCCCGATGATGTTCGAGTGGCTGCGGTCGAAAACGCGGCGTCGACACCACGGTTCGGGGGACGACGGGAACATCTTCGGGAGAAACGATTGTACCCGACGATGCCTGTCTGTGCGTATGCGACGAGAGACGGCCTACCGCTCCCGGAGCGACGCTCCGGGTGATCGTCCGACGGAGACGCTCGATGCCCGAGAGCTGCCGCCGCCGAAGCCACTCAAACGGACGCTCGAAACGCTCGCCGAGGCCGACGACGCGGTCGTGTTGATCCAGTTGAACGACCGCCATCCACAGCATCTGTACCCACAGCTCGAAGACCGGGGGTATCAGTACGAATCCTTCGAGGACGACGCCGTCGTGACGGTGATCTGGAAGAACTGAGATTTCGAGTGCTCTGTGCGTCTCGGCGGCTTTTATTGCGTCTGTGGCGGCTGTGGTTCGGCGGACTGCTGTTGGGCCTGTCGATACATCAGGAAGACGACGGCGATGGGGGAGACGAAGGCGAGGACGACGGCGACGCCGTACAGCGCGAACAGGAGTTCCTCGTCGGGGCCGGCCCCGCCTGCGGCGGCTTCCTCGTCGTCCGCGTCGTCTGCATCGTCCGCGTCGTCCGTGTCCTCGGCACCGTTCGTGTCGGGGGCGTCTTCGACGGTGATTTCGGGAACGCCGTCGCCGTCGCCGACCGCGACGGCGCCTTTCATCCCGACGGAGATGTGTGGCGCACAGACGTACTTCGAAATTCCGTCCGTCTCGTAGGTGACGCGGAACGTCTCGCCGGAATCACCCATCAGTTCACTCTCGTATCGGTCGCCGGTTTCGTCCTCGGCGACGTTGTGGACGCCGCCTTGGCCGGTCCACTCGAAGACGACGGTCGTTCCCGGGTCGACGTGTATCGCCGGCGGTTCGAAGACGAGCCCGTTGTCGCCGGCGCCAACCTCGACTGTCACCTCGTCTTGACCGGTTCGGTCGACGGTGCCGTCGAAGTTCGGGACGTCGTCGAACCAGCCATCGTAGTCGAACGCCTCCTGTGCGGCGGCGGTTCCGCCGGCCGCTACGGCGGCAGTTGCGGCCGCAGCACCCGTCCCGACCCTGAACAGTCCGCGTCGGCTCAGTTCCGCCGAATCGTTGGCTGACATTCCTAGACGGGAATTATTCGAGGTGTTATAAAAATTGGCGGGGAACGTCTGTAGCACCGGACGCGGTGGCGGGAGTCGACGACACCGCCCCGAGGATCGTTCTCGGCTCGGATCACCGGGATTCCTCGAGCAGGGCCGCGACCTGCTCTCGAGAGTCGACGACCTGCGTGCCGTCGTCAGTCTCGACGCGAATCCCTCGGTCCGTCACCTCCCAGCGATCCCGGTGTTCGGCGAGCGTCCGTCCGATCCGTTCGGTCTCTCGCAGCTTGGCCGCCGGGTCGTCCGGGTCGTCCGTCGCGTGGCGCCGCGACGGTTCGATCGTGGTGGCCGTCCGGGTCGTCTGTCCGCCGTCGGTTTCTTCCTTCGCCGGGACGATGTCCGTCGAACGGCACAGCGGGCATTCGTCGGCGTCTGCCTCGACGCCGGTTCCACAGATGGAACACTGATA
>JARWGK010000022.1:0-3017 GCA_040409725.1 Natronomonas sp. | reverse complement strand
CCGGCCTTTTTTCATCGACGTTTTTTCAAGCGGGGGTCGCCCCCGGCGACCCCCCGCAGAAAAAAGGTCGCTGTTAGTGATCGTCTTCCCGCCACTTGTGTTCACACTCCGTGCAGACGAAAAATCGGGTCTCGGATTCGTCTGCGGCACGGATCTGCTGCATGTACCAGTAGGCGCGGTCGTTGTCACATTCGGGGCAGGCGGCGGTCGTCGTCGGTAGCCCCTTGTCCTCGGCGTCGCTGACGTCTATGACCTCGGAGTGTTCCTGTCCCTGTGTCGTCACCATCGCAGCCTCGGCGTCGGCGTCGCGACCCTTTTCGGCGCCACAGGAGTCACAGACCCAGTGGTCTTCTCCCTGGCCGGCCTTCATCATCGAACCGCATTCGTCGCAAAACTCCATACCGGTCGAAGGGCGATCCAGCGGGTTAAATAGCCGGGTTTCGTCCCGTCGAGGAGTACTGTGCGCAGTTCGGAAGTGTCAGGTGGTCGCCGTCCCCAGATCCACTGTGCTCGGAACGGATCGTCGGGTGATCGTCCTCGCGCTCGCGCGGATGGCCGACGCCGTGGCGAACTCGTTTCTCATCATCGTGTTGCCGCTGTACATCGCAAGCGGGGAGTTGCGTCTGCCGGGTTTCGAGGGGCAGGCGATCCTCGGGATTCCGCTCACAGTCGAGTTGCTGATCGGTGTCGCGCTTTCGATCTTCGGGTTTTTGAACAGTTTCGCTCAGCCGGCGACCGGTCGACTGTCGGATCGCACCGGACGACGGAAGGTGTACATCCTCGCGGGGCTGGTCGTCCTCGCGGTGACGAGCGCAGCCTACGCCTTCGTGGACACGTACGAGGCACTGGTTGTCGTCCGGGCGTTGCAGGGACTCGGTGGGGCACTCGTCATCCCGGCGACGATCGCGCTGGTCAACGAACTCGCCCGGAGCGACAGCGAACGCGGCGGCAACTTCGGGGTGTTCAACACGTTCCGGCTGATCGGCTTCGGCTTCGGACCGATCGTCGCCGGATCGGTCGTCGCCGCCGGGCCGTATCCGCTGCCGGCCGGGGGGACGCTTTCGGGGTTCGACGCCGCATTCGGTGTCGCCGTCCTCGGCGCGGCGATCAGCTTCGGGCTGGTGATGCTCTTCGTCGACGACACCGACTCCTCGGGCGTCGACGCGGGCGAAGATCTGTCGATTCACGTCTTCGATACGGACGATGGCCTGCTGGATCCCGTGTTCGTCCTCGGCGTGGCGACGTTTTTCATGGCGGTTTCGATCGCGCTGTATGCGACGCTGCAGGAGCCGATCAACGACCGACTCGGGCAGGGATCGACGCTTTTCGGCCTGCAGTTTTCCGCGGTCGTGATCGCAAACGTCCTGCTGCAGGTGCCCGTCGGACGGGCCGCAGACCGGATCGGACGAAAGCCGTTTCTCATCGCCGGGCTGGTGATCCTCGCGCCGTCGGTGCTCGCACAGGGTCTGGTCACCGACCCGTGGTCGATGCTCGGCGCCCGGCTGGTTCAGGGTGTCGCGGTCGCCTTCGTCTTCGCTCCATCACTCGCCATCGCCGGCGATATCGCCGGTGCGGGACAGTCGGGAACGACGCTTTCGGTGTTGACGATGGCCTTCGGCTTCGGAACCGCCGTCGGACCGCTCGCCTCCGGGGTGTTGTTCGGCTACGGCTTCGTCGTTCCCTTCGGATTCGGTGCGGGACTCGCGGTCGTCGCACTCGCACTCGTCGTAACGCAGGTCGAGGAGACGCTCGATGGGGCGTCGTTGAGCCGGATCGTCGACGTCGGCGACTGACGATCAGCGGAAGGTCGTCGAATCCCGCAGCGCTCGGACGTCTTCGAGGAGGGTCTCGACCGTCTCCCGATCGTCGGGATCCACTCCGGCCGGGGCCGGAAGCGTGACGTGACCCATCTTCCGGAGCGGCCGAGCCTCGCGTTTGCCGTACCAGTGGAGGGCAGCACGCGGCGCTTCGAGGATCGTCTCGACGCCGTCGAGGGCGACCGGTTCGGGTTCGTCGACATCTCCGAGCAGGTTCGCCAGTGCCGTCGGCGCCGTTCGAGACACGTCTCCGAGCGGCCATCCGAGCGTCGCCCGGACGTGCTCCTCGAACTGTGAGGTGACACAGCCTTCGATCGTCCAGTGGCCGGAGTTGTGCGGCCGCGGAGCGACCTCGTTGAGCAGGATCTCGGTCCCGTCGCCGCGGTCGGCGGCGAACAGTTCGATCCCGTAGACTCCCCGGCCGTCGAGTGACTCCAGTACGTCGAGTGCGACCGCCCGGGCCTCCGTTCGCGTTGCCTCGCCGACACGGGCCGGAGAGACCGTCTCCCGAAGGATCTCTGCTCGGTGAATCGTTTCGGTGACCGGGAACGTCTTCACCTCGTCGGCACCGACGACGCCGATGACGGCGAGTTCACACTCGAAGTCGACGAACGCCTCGGCGAGGGCCGGACCGCCGATCGCCTCGACGGCCTCGGCGGCCTCCTCGGGCCCCGAAACCGGCATGTTGCCACGACCGTCGTACCCGCCCTCCCGGGCCTTGAGCATCAGCGGCCACCCGAGTTCCTCGCCGGCGGCTCTGAGGTCGTCGGCATCGTCGACGCGGCGAAATTCGGGAACCGGGACGCCGGCCTCGGCAAAGTGGCGGGTCTGGACGAGTTTGTCCTGAATCGTCCGCAGCGTCTCCGGATCGGGATGAACCGGCGTGTCGGTCTCCGCCGCGACCGCGGCGAGGGCATCCGGATCGGCGAGTTCGATCTCGTAGGTGAGCACGTCGACGTCCTCGGCCAGCGAGCGGATCGTCTCCTCGTCGTCGAAGTCGCCGAGGAACTGTCGTTTGACGACGGACGAGGCCGGACACTCCGGCGTCGGATCGGAGACGAGCACGTCGACACCGAGGGGGCCTGCCGCTTCCCCGAGCATCCGTCCGAGCTGGCCGCCGCCGACGACGCCCAGTGTCGCCGCGGGTGTAGTGTGATCCATATCGGCTGCTGGAGGCGGCGGGTGAGAAAGGTACCGCCA
>JARWGK010000021.1:0-3031 GCA_040409725.1 Natronomonas sp. | reverse complement strand
AAGCGCCGCCCCCCTGAGGGCGCGTTCGACGTCCTCGTCGGTCGCCGACTGGCCCTGGACCTCCAGGCCGTAGACGACGTTCTCGCGGATCGATTTCGGAAACGGGTTCGGCTTCTGGAACACCTGGCCGATCTTCCGGCGCAGGGCGACTGGATCGACGTCGTCGTCGTAAACGTTCTTGCCCTTGAACACGACGGCACCGTCGACGCGGCAGACGTCGATCTGGTCGTTCATGCGGTTGATACACCGCAGAAACGTCGATTTCCCACAGCCCGAGGGGCCGATAAGCGCCGTGACCTTGTTCTCGGGGATCTCGATGTCGACGCTGTCGATGGCCTGTTCTCTGCCGTAATACACGTCGAGGTTCCTCGCAGCCACAATAGTCTCGTCGGGTTGTTCAGCACGGGTGCTCCGGTCAGCCGATACCTCGGTCGAAATCAGTTCTTCCGTTGTTTCTTGTGTTGCCATTATTATTTCAGCTCCTTTTCGTAACGGTTCCGTATGTAGATCGCAATCAGATTCATAGAGAGTAACACGACGAGCAGGCCGACGATCCCCATCGCCGCAAGAACGTGGAACTGGTCTTGGAACCGGAACGCCCAATCGAAGATGGTGACGGTTAACGCGGTGATATCGTCGAAGGGTCCCTGTGGAGTGTGTCGAGCA
Source organism: Natronomonas sp. (assembly GCA_040409725.1). Lineage (GTDB taxonomy): Archaea > Halobacteriota > Halobacteria > Halobacteriales > Haloarculaceae > Natronomonas. The sequence continues at coordinate 2,365 of JARWGK010000021.1, read as the reverse complement.
CTCGCGAGGGCCCCAACCATCAGAAGCGGTGCCGTCTGCCCCCAAGCGTTCGCGACCGCCAGTATCGTTCCGGTCATAATACTGGGCATGGCGGCCGGCAACACGGCCCGTCGGACGGTCTGCCAACGGGTCGCCCCCATCGCGTACGATCCGTTTCGCACGCTGTCCGGCACCGCACGAAGGGCCTCTATCGAGGAGACGATAATAATAGGCAACACGACAAGGGAAAGAGAGATCGCACCAACCAGGATGATACGGCCCGTATCCAGCGGCCCGTTGACCAACAACCCGAGACAGACCAGCCCGTACACGACTGACGGCACACCGGCGAGGTTCGCCAGATTGGCATCTATCAGCCGAACCCAGCGGTTGTCAGGGGCGTACTCCTCGAGGTAGATGGCCGCACCGACGCCGACAAAAAACGTCAGTAGAGCGGCCAAAACGATCAACCAGATCGATCCGATGAGGGCCGCATACATTCCCGCCTGATCCGGGTTGACCGATCCGTTGCTCGTCAGGAAGTGGATGATACCGATGTCGTACTCGACGATCCCGCGATACGATTCCCAGATGACGTCGGCGATGAGAAACGCCAACGCGACGAGCCCCAAGACGGACGCGAGAAAACAGAGTCCTCGGAACGCTCGGTCTCTTTTGTGTTCCCAGTCGAGGTCGACACCGTCGAACAGTTCGTCTTCCGAAGGTGTGCTCATCTGTACTCCTCCCGATACCGTTGTTTCAGCCTGTCGTTCAGGATATTCATCGCGAGCGTTATCAGGAACAAAAGCAATCCGACCGCGAAGAGACTCTGGTACCGGATACTGCCGACGACGGCCTCGCCACGGACGGCGTCGACCATATACGCCGTCATCGTCTGTATCTCCACGAACGGGCTGAGTGCGACCTGCGGTGTGAAGCCGGCCGCGATAGTGACGGCCATCGTCTCCCCGATCGCCCGAGAGATCGCCAGGATGTACGCGGCGAAGATTCCGGAAACCGCTGCCGGGAGTACGATGCCGACCGAGACTTCGAATTTGGTTGCACCGAGTGCGTGGGCCCCGTTCCGGAGTTCATCGGGTACCGAACTCATCGCGTCCTCGCTGATGGACGCGACGATAGGTATCGTCATGATCCCGACCACGACGGCTCCCGCCGCGACGTTTGCGGACCGTGTCTGTGCGCCGGCCAGTTCGGCCAACGGCTGTATCAGCCACGGCGTGATGAACGAGATGGCGAAAAAGCCATACACGATGGTCGGGATGCCAGCCAGAATCTCGAGCCCGGGCTTGAGGTACTTCCGAACGTCTTGGCTTGCGTACTCCGAAAGGTACAGCGCTGTCAACGTTCCGATAGGGACCGAAACGAACGCGGCACCGACCGTTATCAGGAGCGTTCCCCACACCAGCGGGCCGACCCAGTATCCTGGGTTGATCGCGTGTGTCGGGTCCCACCGCTCGCCGCCGGCGAAGAACTCGACGAACGAGATCCGCTGAGAGACACTTTCACCAGTAAAAAGCGAGGAGACGATGCCGGTGAACCGGCGGTCGAAAAAGAAATGCGTCGCTTCGTTGAACAACACCCAAAAAATGGCGACCGTCGTCAGCAACGTGAACGAAATACAAACAAAGAGCACGCCCTTTGCGACGCGGTCACGCCGCTGATCGGCCTGAATCCGGCCGTCGGTCGAAGTTATCTCCGGAGCGGTATCCGTACTCATATACTGTACCAGTTACAGGAGGTCGTCCAGTCTGTCGTGGTTGTCGTTCAACACGTCCGTCGGTGCACCGAAGAACCCCGCATCGGGGGCGATGTCCTGGACGTTGTCGAAGTAGTAGCGAGCGAACTCGACGACCTCTTCTCGCTCGAGGGCCTCGTGGTTGTAGAACGTAAAGAGCGGACGGGTCAACGGCGTGTAATCGCCCGCGTTGATGTTTTCATCGACCGGTTCGAAGGCCTCACTCTCACCGCGATCCTGTATCGCAGCCGCATCGACCCGATCCTGGTTTTCGAGCCAGTAACTGTGTCCGCCGAAGCCGATGGCGAACTGGTTTTGTGCGACACCGTCGACGATCGCGATCGTCTCCTGTCGCATCGTTATTCCGCCCTGTCTGATTCGCCCGGGCTCGCCGTTGACGGCCTCGGTGAAGTAGTCGAACGTCCCGGAGTCCGTATCGCGGCTCCAGACGTCGATCGTCTCGTCGGGCCATTCGGACCGGACGTCGGACCACGTTTCGACGTCGGTCTCGAAGTCGTAGATCATCTGCAACTCGTCGACTGAGAGGAAATCGACCCAGTCGTTGTCGGGGTGGAGATAGACGGTGAGTGCGTCCTGTCCGACCGTGAATCGAGTGAACTCGATACCGTT
>JARWGK010000020.1:0-16878 GCA_040409725.1 Natronomonas sp. | reverse complement strand
CGGCGAAGCCGGCGTGGACAACGACTTCACGTTCACGTACGACGCGAGTGAGGTCGGCGACGACACCGAGGTCCAGGAGATCGTCGTCGACTTCGACGAGGAAACTGGTGTCGATGTGGAAGCGATCGAGGAAGACGACGTCACCGTCGACGGTGACGACACGGGTAACCCGAGCGTCGACGACACCGATGCCGAACGCGACGGTGAGTTGCGAATCGTGATGGCCGACACCTTCGAGTTGGGCAACGAAGACGGCGATATCGACGTCGCAATCGAGGCGGTCGATGTCCCCGATGGAGGCGAATTCACGGGTGGCGTCGACTTCCAGGACGACGCAGAGCAGACGATCGTCGACGCAGAACAGACCTACGAGATCGACGGACCGGCCGACTTCGTGGTGACGATCACGGAGACGAACGAACCGGTCGAAGCGGGTGCGGAATTCGAGGTGACCGCCGACGTCGAGAACACCGACGACGAGGGCGATACCCAGGCGATCGAACTCGAGGGTTTCGACGATGACGTCGTCGACAGCCAGTCGGTCTCACTCGACGGCGGTGATGAAGAGACGACCACGCTGACGTGGGCGACGTCCACGGATGACGCCGGGACCGACGACGTCTCGGTCACGAGCGACACCGACGAAGCCAGGAGTACGCTGACGATCGAAGAACTGCCCGAGGAGCCGCAGTTCCGGATCGTCAGCTTCAGCACCGACGACCGGCCCATCGAGCAGGACGGCACCGTCACCGCCGAGGTGACAGTCGAGAACACCGGCGATCTGCAGGGAACGCAGGACGTCGAACTCGATACGACGGTGACCGTAAGAGACGAAGACGGAGATACCGATGTCGACGCGGTGTTTGAGACGTATGAATTCGGCGTTGTCATCGACAATCCGGACGGAGAGGCCGACGACGAGGACCTCGACTCCGGATCGACGGCAGAGTAACGCAGTCAAAATCCGGTCTTCGATCCTCTCAATGTTTCCAGACTCCAGCCGATCGATATTCGCCAGACTGCTTGCCGTCTCGGGACTGCTGGGTATCACGGCTGGGGTCGGCCTGGAGGCGTACCGGGTCTATCTTGCCGATGCGATGCTCGGTACCGGATCGGCTCCGGCGTGGCTTCCGGAGGTCCGGACCGCCGTTTTTCTCACGTCGATCGTGGTCGTGTTGTACGCCCCGATGTTGGACGAGTACTTCTCCGGCTGGATCGACGTGGCGTCGCTGGCCCTCGTGTTCGGACAGTGGGGATCGCCGATCGGCCTGCTGCTCGAAGCCCACACCGGACCATTCTCGCTTTTCGGCTACCTGGCTGTCGTCGCTGTCGGCCTCTTCACCGGGATGAACGCCATCGTGGTGTTCAACTACATCCGAACTGCGTTTTTTTCCTAACAACGAGCGCCGATTGTGGCGCATGAACCCGCGAACAGCGTCGGAGGCAGAGATCTGTGTTCGAACTGCTCGAAGCGAACAGCCGTCGGCTGCTCGAATCGCCGCGCCGGGATCGGCGGTTAGGTTGCCGTTATCTCGGTCACCGACAGGACACCTCTAGTATGGAGCGGTATCTCGACCGTCGTGCGCTACTGAAGATCGCGGGTGGGACAGCGGTAGCCGGTGGTGCTGCGGTAGGTCTGCGGTTCGTGACTCGACCGGCGGTTGCAGTCGAGGGACTGACCGCCGAGGACGTACAGGTCGATACCGCCGACGGGGAAATCGAGGAGGTAACGATCGCTCCGACGATCACGGTCGCGTGGACGACCGATACGAGAGTCAACGAGATCTGGGGGCGGTTCCGGGCCGATGGACCACGGGCGTCCGGGACCGCGATCGGGTGGAAAACACGGCGCGTGGCTCCGCCGACGACGGAGGGTGCCGTCGAATTCGACCTCGATCCACATCCACTGCTCGACAAAAACGGCGGGCCACTCGATGCGTCGTCGTTCGAACCGCAGGACCGACGCGAGGAAACCAGCGAGAGGGTCACGGCGTTTTTCGATGTGCGGCTGCTCGCGCCGGGACGGAACGTCGTCGCCGAACGGCAGCCCCTCGATACGGTCGCGTTCACCCTCACCGTGTCTCGGGTCGACGGAGCAACCGACGTGACGGGCCGTCTCGACACCGAATAGAGCCACGGAGGCGAGGAATCGCTCCATCCGGAGATACGCCGCCGACTGCCCGGGGAGCCGGCTTTGGCTCGGGTGTTATACCATCGTTACCACACGGTGCAGATAGGCGGTGTCCTAGCTATGACAGAGAACCCCGAATCCGACTCCGAGACGGACGCAGAATCCTCCAGAAAGCGCCTGTACGGCGAGCGTCCTCGTGGTGTTGGTCGGCAGGAAGCGGCGGCTCGACCGCAGCAGGAACACGAAACAGAGCGATCGCCGGAGTGGCCGTACGCGCCGACGTTTCAGGAAAAGAATCGACGCGATGCCCCAAAAGCCCCGCCGCGTCTGGGCCTTCGGGCTTGCCCGGACATCGACATCGTCGAACGCTCGGAGGAGATCCACATCTGGTGTGATCTTCCGGGGTGTGACGAGGAGACGATCGAACTCTCCGGGGACGAACGGACGCTGCACGTGTCCGCACAACGGGCCGAGGAACACTGGGCGGAGGGCGACATCTGCCGACGCGAGCGATCGAAGCAGGCCGAACGATCGATCACGCTCCCTGCTCGAAGCGACATCGACGCCGCAGAGGCCAGCTTCGACGACGGCGTTTTGACGATCCGTGCGCCGAAACACGAATCCGACCACCCTCGCGTGATCGGGATCGAGTGACCCGATTCCGGGCGCTTGAGGCGTCGACTTCCGAACGGTTCGGAATCCTTTTGAGTGCCCGAGGTCGCGTTGCCCCCATCGATCGAGCGTCGTGATCGGTCCCGTGTCTTCGAGATACGATATCTGACGCCGACACAACCACGTAGGCTCCGTTTTTATGCCGCTTTTGTCGGTTGGTCTAGATAGGTGAACTCCAATGCCAATCGAAGACCTCGCTCGAAACGACACCGTCACAGCCGATCCAGAGACGCCGGCTACCGAACTCGCGGCAACCATGGATCGAAAGGAAGTCGGAAGTATCGTCATCACCGACGACGAGCGTCCGATCGGAATCGTCACAGACCGTGACCTGACCACCCGCGTCCTCGCGAATGGAACAGCGCCGGGCGAACAGCCTGCAAAGGAGATCATGACCGAGGACCTCTGTACAGCCGATCCCGACGCCGGGTTCTACGAGGCAGCTAGCATGATGGCCGACCACGGGATTCGGCGACTGCCAATCTGTGAGAACGGAACACTTCTCGGGATCATCACCGCCGACGACATGACCGAGTTGCTCGTCGACGAGCAACAGCAGTTCGGCGCGGTCATCGAAGAGCAGCGACCCGAGTACTGACTCCGAGAAATCTGATGTATGATACGATAATCGTTCCGACGGACGGAAGCGAACAGGCTGCCCGCGGCGTCGAGACCGGACTCGACATCGCGGAGCAACACGACGCGAAGATCGTCTGCGTATACGTCGTCGACGAACGCCGCTACGGCGAAACGCCGGCCCTGAGTACGAGCGAACTCGTCCACGTCAAACAGGAAGACGAGGGCATCGAGATGCTCAAAAACATCGCAGACCGGGGCCACGAACGCGGACTGGAGGTCGAGTGTGAGTGCTGTCACGGACTCCCCTGGAAAAAGATCGTGGCGGTGGCACAGCAACGCGACGCCGACCTGATCGTGATGGGCCGACGGGGGTCCACCGACGACAGTTGGACGCCGTTGGGTAGCGTCACAGATCGGGTGATACAGCGCGCCGATCTCCCGGTTCAGGCGGTCTGAGCGCCGCGTCGATCGGCCGAACGCTGTCGGTCACGAACCGTTTTGTGAAATAACAGTTCCCGCAGGACCATCACGTCGTATCGTCGTACTGTGTCAGCCTCGTCTGATTCTGTTCGGCGTCGGTGTCGTGATCGCGTGCCTCGGGAGTATCCGTCTCGTTCGTTTCTCCTTCGTCGTCGTTTTCGACCGCGGCCGCCGATCGATCGTCTGGCGACGGTTCACCGGCCCGCCGCCCGACGCCGGTCGGGGTCACACCGGCATCCCGAGTTGCCGTTTCCGCCGCCGGCGTATCCAGCGACGAGCCGTCGGCGTCGGAGCCGGATTTCGGGTTCGGCGCGTCTCGATTGTCGCCGATGTCGGTGAGTGACGTCTGTACACCGTCGTCGACCTCGCTGCCGTACTCGTCGGCGATCGCCCGCGCTGCGGCGTAGCCACCCGAAAAGGAGGCTCGTCTCGCGATCTTCGGTCGGGCAAGCGCCCGGGCCGCCTTCGGTCGCAGCCGTTCGTACCGGTTCCAGAACGCCTCACGACGCGATTCGAACTCGACGACCGGAAGCGGATACGTCTCCCCGATCCTGACGCCACACTCCCGCTGGACCGCCACCGGCGTCCGTTCGGGTTGCGGGAGAAACTCACTCGGGAGGTCCGCAAGTTCGGGCACCCACTCCGTGATCCACTCGCCGTCGGGGTCGTGATCGCGCACCTGCTTGCGTGGATTGTAGACGCGCTGTGAGGGCTTTCCGACGAGGCCGGCCTGGCTCTGCCACTGGGTGTAGTTGATGCCGACGTCGCTGTCGATCAGGTGGTGGTGGTACCAGTCGGCGCCGATCCACCACGGCTGCTGGAGAACGTGTGTGAAAAACGACGCACACATCGCACGCATCCGGAAGTTCAACCAGCCGGTGTCACGCAGACATCGCATCGACGCATCCACCATCGGGTACCCGGTCTCGCCGTCCTTCCAGGCCGCGACCAACGCCGGATCGTGGGTGTCCTCGTTGAGTCCGGCTAACACCGGATTGACGGCTTCCGTCGCCCATCCGGGCCAGTCTGCGAGCTTCTGGTTGTAGTGGAGATTCCAGAACAGCCGACTGACGAACATGTCCCGCCCACGCGACTCCGGGACGGTCTCGTTGACGTGTTGATACACCTGCCGAACCGACAGCAGCCCGAAGTTGAGATACGGCGACAGTCCGCTCGTCCCACCGCGGGCGTCCTGCGGCGCCGAGATGTTCCCGGGGTAGGCGTGGATGCGATCGACGAACTCACGCAGTTGCGTCGTCGCCACCCGGTGTGTCCCCGTCGGGACCTTCGTCTTCGTCGGCGTGACGTCGAAGGCAGCGTCGATTGCCGCCGGGGAAACTCCGGTCTCGATCGCAAGTCGTGTGGCGTCGCGTTCACGCCACCGCGGCTCTTGCTGTGTGTCAGTAAGCCAGGCTTCGACACGATCCTGCCACTCCTCCCGCGGCCAGTCTGCCCCGCGGACGAGTCCGTCTCCGGAGACGAATTCGACCGCATCGCCACAGACGTCGGCGACCCGTTCGTCGCGTCGATGTCCGTACCGGCTGGTCGGCGTCGCCATGGTCACCACAGACCAGCCACGGTCGACGAATCGAGACAGAACCTCGACCGGATCGCCGTAGCCGACGGTCATCCCGACACCCTCGCTTTCGAGTGTCTCGGGCGTTTCAGCACCGACCCAACCCCGCGAGGGGGGCGACAGGTCGACACCGAGTTCGTCGCCGACGCGTCCCGGCGACTCCGGGGCGGCCGTCGTCGTCGCGTCACCTGGGGCTGCTGCGTACAGCCGATCGAGGCTCGTGACGGCCTCGTGGAGGAACCGAAGCCGCGCGTCACAGGCCAATCCGCCGTCAGTATAAAAGGCTGGATCGAAGACAAAGAGCGGACAGACGACGTCTCCGGTTGCCGTCGCCTCCGTGAGCGCCCGGTGGTCCTCGACCCGCAGGTGTTTCCGGTGCCAGACGACGACTCCCGTCGCGTCGGAGGCGGTCGTGACGTCCGACGGGGAGGGAATCTCCGATCGACGTGGGCTCACGACACCACCCGCGTCGTCGGGGTCGACGACGTTCTCGTCGGACATCGGAACAGCCACCCTACGGTCGTCCCCTGCATCAAACCAACGAACCGGTCGGCTGGAACCGGGACCGGTAGGTGGGCGTTCGGTTATCAGTGGTTCAGTCGACGCGGTACGCCTCGACCGCATCCGCGTCGAGTCGGATGCCGAGACCGGGTTCTTCGGGCGGTGTGATCACGCCCTCGTCGTCGACGTAGATCGCGTCCTGATTTTCGACGTACGGGCTGGAGATGTACCTGCCCGGATCGTCCAGGTCGTCGTCGTAGATTGCGAACTCGATCAGATCGGAGGCCGGACTCGCGGCGGCGAGGTGGACGCTCGCAGCGTAGTTGACGAGTGGCCCGTAGGCGTGGGGCACGAACCGCTTGTCGTAGGCCTCGGTGAGCGTCGCGACCCGCTTGCCGCCGGTGACGCCACCACAGAGGTACAGCGCGGGCTGGTACACCTCGAGGGCGTTTGCCTCGAGGTGGTCGACCGCCGGGTAGTGTGGCGTGTGGGTCTGATACGCCGCGATCGGAACCGACGTGCGCCGATTGAGTTCGGCTTGTCCGTCGATGTCGGTGTGGGCGATCGGTTCCTCGAACCAGACCAGATCGTGCGTCTCGCCGGCTGCCGCGACTTCCAGCGCCTCGGAGAAGCTAAACGACGTGTTGGCGTCGATCGAGAGTCCGAACCCGTCGGGAAGCGCCGAGGCGACGGCGTCGATTCGTTCCTTGTCGGCTTCGACGTCGGTCCCGACGGTGATCTTCATCGAGTCGAAGCCCTTCTCTGCGAGCCACTGCCCGTTGTCGATCAGTTCCTCCGTCGACCGACGGAAGGGAAACGTCGCGTAGGCGTACAGTGGCCCCGTCTGTCCGCCGAGTAGCTCGTACAGCGGCTTGCCGGCGTCCTTGCCTGCGATGTCCCACAGCGCCTGATCGAGTGCGCTCATGGGTTTGTACGCCTGAGAGCGCTTGGCGTCGGTGTACAACTCCTGCCAGCGGCGGGTGATCTCCCGAGGATCGGAGCCGACGAGGTGACGCGAGAGCAACTCCACCCCGTCGACGATCACGTCCGCTTCGAGGTCTGTGTACGCGAGTGTCTCACCGAGGCCGGTGATCCCTGCGTCCGTGTGTACCCTGACGACGACCGGTCGAACGCTGACCTGCTGTTCGTTGTCGCCCAGTGCCATGGCCGCCTCCTCCATCTCCGGGTCGAGGTTGATCGGCTCGACATCCGTGACTTCCATACGGATGGGCGACGCCGAACCCACAAAACTGTACAGGCTGTAACGGGATCGCCGGAGTCCCGGGGCTCACGGACGGACCGGATCGTCGTCGTACGCACGCCGAATCTCTTCGACGAGGAATCGTCCCTCCTCACCGGTCACGTCGACCACGTCGAGTGTCGTCACCTCGGCGTCGACGCCGAGGGCGTCGGACAGGTTCGGCGTCGTCCGTCCCTCATCGCCGCTTACGAACTCCTTTACGTACAGTCCGCCCTCGGCGCGCATCTCGACCGTCGCCGATCGTGGGTCGGTCAGTTCGCCGTCGAGATCGAGCACCGTCCGTTCCCGAACCAGATCCGAACGCCGGTGGTCGACGCGATTCGGAGTCCGCTGCTGCAGCGTCGCCCCGTCCAGTTCCGCCATCGCCGCCGCGAACGTCTCGGCCTCGACCGGCCCGTCGAAGACGACGGTCGCACGGTACCGTTTCGTCGCGTCGAGACGCTTGACGCGTTCGATCGCCTCGTGGGTGACGAAGGCGAGGTCCGTCACCTCGACGCGACCGTCGGCCCCCTCGTTGACCGCCCTTCGAAGTGTGTCCAGATCCGCATTCCGCCGTCTGGGTTCCTTGATCTCGAGGACGAATGGCCGTCCCGCTCCGATCATTCGGGCGTCGACGTCCTCCCGTCCGGCGCCGTGAAAGACGGCCTCGGTTCCACGGAACGTCGACAGAAACGGCGGCGCGATCAGTTCCTCGACGCTCGTCTCGTAGGTGTCCCACTCCGTCTGTGGGATGCCGCGTTCGAGCTTTTTGTACCGCCCGTACACCGACACCGAGTTGTGCTGGACGGTGATCGAATCGGCTTCGAGGTCACAGAGGATCTGGACGTTCGGCCGCTCGAAGTCGACCGTTGCACCGATCGTCGCACCGACGCGCCGTCCGACCTCACGGTTCAGTTCGCGTTTGAGTGACTCACCGGCGTCGGCTTCGAGCCCAGCGTCCTCACGCAGGAGGCGATCGTTCTCCGCCACGAGCGGCGGTACCCGAGTTCCGACCTGATAGGTGTACAGCTCGGTTCCGGCGAGCGCCTCGACGGCCCGCGTCGCCAGTTCGTCGAATCGGCCACAGATGCCCTCACACACCCAGCAGTCGCCCGGATCGGTCGTCTCGAAGGGTTCGTCGTCTTCGAGTGCGATCGTCGTCCGCAGGCCGCGACCCCGTTCTTCGTTCCGCAGCCCGAAGCTTCGGTCGGCAAACGGCCGGCCCAGACAGGCGTCACACAGCGGCCCGCTTGCGAGCAGCGACCGGGCGTCGTCAGTGAGACTCATTGCGTTTACTCACAATCGGGACGCCTTCGGTGTTGTGTTCGATGGATGCGCCGCTGTCGATTGATAAGGGCTGAGGGGAGTAAGCCCCCTTCAGTTTCGACCCGGCATTCGGCTGAGCGCCCGCCGCTGCCTCCGGGCTACCTGAGGCGGCGGGCTTGCACCGGTGAGGATTCGCCGTTCCATCCGTTCTTCCGCGTCAGCGAACGAAACCGTTCGCTCGTGGTCGATCCACGGGGCTCGGCTGGTTAGCTCCCTTCCCTTGCGGGTCGGTTCGCGTGCCTGTGGCGGCGAGCCACACGCACAGCAGGCCGCCGATGGCGGCCCACTCGCCTCATCGCTCGGCGGAAGTGGTCTCGTTTCTGTTCCAGCGCCAGCGGTCTCCCGCTCCGGATTTGCATCCGGTCACCTGCCCGGAGGGTGGGGGGACTTTCCTCATAGACACACCGAGGGTGCGTCCACGGGGGCCGGGCTTCCTCTACCCAACAGCGGTAGACGGCGAGACCGATTAAGCCGTTCGGTCGCCGACCAACCAGACAAACTACCCGATCACGCTACGCCTTCGTTTCCGTCCGTTTGTCGGGTTCGATCCAGTAGACTGCGGCACCGGCGAGGACGCCGCCGACGAACAGGTATGCGAGTGGCGTCACACCGAGGATCGTCGCTTCGGCTCCCGTCGGGGTGCCGGCGGTCGCGGTCCCACCGCTCGCCGCCCAGGCGACTGCCGTGATCAAAAAGAACCCTGCAACGATTCCGATCGCCGCTGCGTCGTTCGTTCGCGTCATCGTTTGATTCCCCAGTCGAGGAGAGAAGACCGAGTATAAACAAGGGCCTCCCAGCGTCTCAACGACTGGGATTTTCCACACCTCCGGGCCGTCCTGCCACGCCGTCGCCCGCATTCCACGTTTTATCTACCTGCCCGTGACGCATCACAGAGCACTATGGCAAAAGCAGCAGTCGTCATTCTCGCCGACACCGAATCACACGCAGACTTCGGCCGTCTCGCAAACGGTCTCGAAACTGCAAAGGAGTTCGCCGAGACGGAGGGCGACGAGGTGGAACTCATCTTCGACGGTGCCGGAACGAAGTGGATTCCGAAACTCGAGGATCCGGACAGCGACTACCACGAACTGTATCAGGCGGTCCGAGAGAGCACGTCGGCCTGTGACTACTGTGCGAACGCATTCGGCGTCGAGGAGGCCGTTTCGGATGCTGGCGTGAGTCTCGTCGGCGACTTCGAGGGTCACCCGAGCATCCGGTCGCTCGTCGACGACGACTACGAGATCATCACGTACTGACCGATCGTGTGACTGCTCCGCCGATCCGAGAATAAAACGAAACCGACCGTCGTCCGATTACTCCGAGTCCTCGTAGGACACCGTCGTCCCTTCCGCAACGGGCTGGAGGACGTATTCCTCGGTCTGTCCACGCCGGACGGGGGTGAAATCCGCGGTGAACCGCGTCCGGGTGTTCTCACGAATCTCGAAGGGTTCCGAGAAGGTAAGCGGCGCCTCACCCGGCGTCTCGACGGTCGCGTCGCTTCCATCGGAGAGCGTCGCGTCGATGCCGTCGGTGTCGAGCTGCAGGAACTCGTATGCCGCCGGCTGGAGGTCCCGTTCGTCGACCAACTGGGTGTTGTCGCCCTGTAGTTCGACCAGATCGGCCGTCTGTGGCTCCTCGAACCCGTGGTACTCCCGGCCGGCGGGCTCTTCGTCTCCCTCGTCACCGGACTCGGCCCCTTCCGGCCCGAGCCAGATGCCGACGATGGTGACGACACAGGAGTCGAAATCCTCGATGTCGCCCGGCTGGTCTGTGACCTGTGTCGCCAGTGATCCGGTCGATTCGTCGGCACAGCCGGCCAATCCGACGGTTCCGACGGTCGCTGCGCCTGCTGCTTTGAGATACGATCGTCTATCGATTCGTTTCATGTCAAAACTGTGTAGTTTGTCACGGAATCAGTCGTCGGTTCGTTACGTCCGCACCGAATCGGGCGTCGCTCGGTGTCAGGCGTCCGCTTCGGACGTGTCCTCGTCGTCAGCAGCATCGTCGTCAGCAGCATCGTCGGGCTCCTCCGAGAGGAGTTCGTTCAGCGACTCGCCGAGGTTACCGATGTCACCGGCGAGGAACGACTCGATACGGTCGTGGATTTCACTCACGTGGTCCGGAGCCTGTGCGGGCAGGCCGTCGCTCGGTCCGACCGAGCCGGGTCTGTCATCGGCTGCATCAGCATTTTCGGCACCCGGCGTCTCGGCGCGGTCGCCTGCAGCATCAGCGTCCCCGGCTGAGTCGTTCGCTGCTGGCTCGTCTGCTTGCTCCGGGGTAACATCATCCGCGTGTGCGTCGTCTGCGTTCGAGTTCGATGCATCCGCAGGCGCGGCGGCGCCGACGGCGGCGAAGCCACCGACGAGCAGCGCACCTGCAACCGCGATCGTGAGTAGTTGTTTCGCGTTCATCGCATCCAACCCTTGAAGCGGAAGCCACATAATACGAAAACACCGTCAACTCGAATTTGGGGTTTTGAGGGCTTCTAAAGCCGAATTAAACCGAATTAATCCGGATTAACGCCGACAATCGGGGTTAATCCGACTTGAGGATCGGCCCCCTATATGCTCTCGGGGGATTATCTTCCGGTACGATGAAACGAACAGTCTCGATACTGCTCGCGGCACTGATGGTCACGAGCGTGCTCGGAGCCGTGCCCCTCGGTGCAGCGCTGCAGGACGACGCCGAGGACGCCGAGGAGGACATCCAGCCGGGTGAACAGCTCTCCGGTGTCGTCGGCGTACAGGAAGCAGAGATCGACGGTGAGATCGAAGACCGAGCCTTCGGCATCAAACTCGCACAGGCGGCATCCGACGATGCACGCGCGGATGTCGTTGCAGAACAGCTACAGCGGAACGAACAGCGAATCGAGGAACTCGAAGAACGGCAGGAGCAGTTGCGACAGCAGCGCGAGGCGGGTGAGATCACAGAGGGAACGTACCGGGCCGAAATCGCCCGCAACGCAGCCGAAGTCCAGAACCTCAAGCGAACGACGAATCGGGGGGCCGACGCTGCGGCTTCCTTCCCCGACAAACTTGAAGAACGGGGGATCGACACCGAGCGAATTCAGACGCTCCAGCAGCGAGCAGACGAGTTGACCGGGCCAGAGGTGGCCGAGATCGCCCGCGGAATCGCCGGTGATCGGGTCGGAACGCCGATGGGACCCGACCGCGGTGACCGCGCCGGTCCGGATCGCGACCGACCCGGAGTGGACCGTCCAGACACCGACCGCGAACAGCGTGCCGGCGATGCCGGTAACGAAAGCGAGGCGATAGCGATCGCCGACCATCGACTCGACGAGGAGGCCGACGAGGATGCGGCCGCCGCCCTGCAGCGCTGCTCGTCGGTCGGTTGCTGATGCGACAGTCGACGGCCTGAGTCCGCCGGCCGTCCGATACATTCCTGCGAACGGCCCCAAAGCCCGATGGATGATCGAACCGGTAGCCGGCCGCAGTAATCGCCGCGTGTCACCTCGAGTCGGTCCCGACCGGCAACAACCCATTTATACCTTCCATCCATCCGACCACCTGTGCATCGGAGCGCCGCCGCGCTGTTCGTCGGATGCTGTCTCGTGGTCGGTGTTGCTGCCGCCGTCTCCGGGGCCGCGGCGACGGATCCGGCCGGACTCTCCCAGCAGGATATCGACACCGACGACGTGCTGTTGTCGATCGACGTCGAGGAATCCGGCGATGCGGTCTGGGAGATCGAATACCGGAGCCGCCTGGCGACGGAGGAAGACGAACAGGCCTTCGAGGATCTACAGGCGGACGTCGAGGCCAATCCAGACGAATACAGGGAGCGATTCGAGGAACGGATGGAATCGACTGCCGCCGAGGCGGCACAGGCGACAGGGCGAGAGATGTCGATCACCGAGATGACGGTCCAAGCCGAGCGTCGGCAGCTCCCACAGGAGTACGGCGTTCTCACCTACCGATTCCGGTGGAGTAACTTCGCCGCCGTCGACGACGGACGCCTCGTCGTCGGTGACGCCATCGAGGGGCTGTTCCTCGACGACGAAACCACACTGCTGCTTTCCTGGCCGGAGACTCACCGACTCGCCGATACGTCTCCGACGCCGACAGAGACGCGGGAACGCGCCGTCGTCTGGTCCGGACCGATCGACTTCGGGAGCGGGGAACCACGGGTGACGCTCGAACCCGAAGGCGGGGCCTCGACACTCCCCTCCGGACTCGTCCTCGGTGGCGCTCTCGCGGCCGTCGTCGCCGGCGTAGCAGCCCTCCTGTACCGGCGCCGAGGGGGTGGCTCGCGGGACGGGACCGGGGAACCGGGCGAACCGGTCGCTGGAACAGACCGTCCCGAGGGTGACATCGCCGAGGAGGGTGACACTCACACAGACGGGATGGCGGGTGAGGATACGGCAGACGATGACACCGACCCCAGCGTCGATCCGGACCTCCTGAGCAACGAGGAACGGGTGTTGCGGTTCGTCGAGGAGCGGGGCGGCCGAGTCAAACAGCAGGAGATCGCACAGGAACTCGACTGGACCGACGCAAAAACCAGTCAGGTGACGAAACAGCTCCGCGAGGACGGAAAGCTCGAGGGGTTCCGGCTGGGTCGAGAGAACGTGCTCTCGCTTCCGGAGACGGACGATCCGTGATCGGCCGCCCCTCTTCGAACGGAATCGATTTGCCAACACATATAATCCTCGGGTGAAATTCCCGGATAGATGTCAGACGATGCCGAAAAGCCGGTCTACTACGTCATCAGTGACCTGCACATCGGCGGTGACGAGCAACTCGAACAGGTCGAGTTCCTCGAGGAACTGTTGAGATTTCTCCGACGGCTGGAGACGACCGACGAGAACGCGGAGTTGATCATCAACGGCGACGCCTTCGGTCTCTGGGAGATCACGACGGTCGACGGGATGGCGAAGTTCGATCTCCTGGAGGAAACCTATCCCGAGTTGTTCGAGCAGTTTCGGGCGACGGGTGAGAACGTGCCGATCACCCTTCTGCCGGGCAACCACGACCACGAACTCGCCGCCTACGACGAGTACGTCGCGCGATTTGCGAAGTACAACATCAATCTGGTGCAGGATCTCTCCATCACCCGTCCCGTCGGTGACCGGATGGTGCATTTCGAACACGGTCACCAGCAGGATCCGAACAACCGCATCGAGGACTTCGGAAACCCGTCTGCGACACCGCTCGGCTACTACTACAACACGCTCGTCACGAGTCGGGCAGGACAGCTCTCGGATCGTGGCCGCATCAACTGGCTCAAGGACGTTCAGGCGGTGACGCCCACGGAACGGATGCCCGTCTGGGTCTTCTCGAAGTACTTCTACCGCGAGATGAATCCACTGCTTCGGTACGCAACGATACCGTTTCTGTTGCTGTTCAACGTCAGCGCCGTGCTTGCGATACTCGCCGGACTCGACCTCGCCGGAGTCTGGTCGATGCCGGTCGGAACGGTCGAGACGTTCCTCGGACAGTTCGGTCTCGCCGGAACCGTCGCGTACCTGCTGCTCGTGGTCAACGTCGCCATCGCCGGACTGCTGTTGCTCATTGGCATTCCGCTGTATTTTTTCCGTCGTGACATCCGACAGACGATCGACCGGTTCGGCATCTTCGAGACGGAACTCACGGTCGACGCTGCGGCTCCCTACGAGGAAGCCGCCCGCGACATCTTCGAAGAGCGGCCGGAAACTGCGGTGTACTGCTACGGACACACACACAGGCCAGGAATCAGGACGGTCGACGAACGGTTGCTCGTCAACACCGGAACGTGGCTGAAGCGACTGCACCGGCGCGATGGAATCACCGGCCTCCTCCCGCCGGTGTTCATCCCGAGCTATCAGCTGTACGTCGTTCGGATCGCGGGTGAAGACGGCGGTGTCGCCGTCGAATACGAGGAAATCGAGAAGCCGAACCCACGGATCGAGGAACTGACACTCACCGAACGACTCCTCACGCTAGGGCGAGAGCCGGATCTCGAGTTGCCCCCACGGGCGGTGGTTGACGGCGAGACGAACGCCGAATCGACGGACGACACGGAATGAAGCGAAACGTCGGACCGATCGATGCCAGACTCAGGGTCGTCTTCGGTTCCGTGGTCGGCGTCCTCGCCGTATGCGCTGCGCTCGGGTGGCTGACGCTGCCGTTCGTTTCGCCCCTCGGTGCCGGTATCATCGCTGCCGTCCTGATCGTCGAGGGCGTCCTCAGCCGGTGTCTGCTGTACAGTCTCCTCGGAATCGATCGCTGTCCGGCCGAGTGACCGCCGGCATATCGTTCGTCGTCTCGCCCCATTCGCGTTCGTGTCGACGAACCTCCGGACACAGCAGGGGCTCCGAGACTCCGTTTCCGGGCGTCGGAGCGCATGGTGAAGAAAGGTATCTCCGACGCCAGTTAAACGATACCACCGGGTAATAATGAGGGACACTTCCGTGGTGAACATCGCACCGACCGCGGGATTTAATTGCGTTTTATAAACCTGTACCGAGGGAGTTCTCGTCTCAGGTCGGAACGCCAGCGAGGACTGCACCGAGTTCCTCGAGTTCGTCACCGTAGATGATCGAGAGATACAGGAGCGTGAACAGGACCGCGTTGTGTAGCCCGTGTAGAAGCGACGGAACGACGATGTTCTCGGTGTACTCGTACACTGCACCGAAGACGACACTCGGGACGAACAGGATGGCGATGGTGGTGAGCCGAGCGCTGAGCCCGCCGGTCAGTGCCATCACGTGAACGGCCGCGAACACCGCCGACGCGATCAGGATCGACGGAACGACGGACAGCGACTCACGCAGCCGTCCCTGGACGACACCGCGGTACAGAATCTCCTCACACGGTCCGACGACGAGGAACATCGCGAGGATCAAAAGCGGGATGATCGCCGGGTTCTGGAGGGCGAATTCGGCGCTTTGATTCGACGCTGGCTCCGTCGGTGCCAGCAGCTGTACGATGATCGAGGTGATGATCAGCAGGATCACGAGCACCACCCAGCCGCCGAGGACGATGCCGAGTTCCTTGAGCGTCGGCGTTCTGACGCCGAGATACGACCGGACGCCCGACCAGTCGAACCGCGACCTGAGGTAGGCGACCGAGAGCCCGCCGAACGCCACGTACTGTCCGAAAAACAGCCCGACGATCACCGAAACGACGAGTGGGATTTCGATCGACACTGTCGCAAACCCGACGGCCGTCATCGAGACGAGTGCGATCACCGGTCCGAGGAGGCCAAGACCGAGTGCAACAGCGATCGCTCGGGGAATCGAGTCGTCCTCGGCGGAGCCGGATTCCGGTGCATCCGGTGTCTCCACCGCTGTCGGTTCAGTCATACCTCGTGTAGTTTCCTCGGGCCTATCAGCCTTCCCGAAGCGGCACGTCCGGCCGCTCGTCACCCCGATTCAACGTTCGTCTCCGCCGCCAGCAGCCGAAGCCGGAGTTCGGTTTCCCCGTCGATACAGTTCGCCGAAAAGTCGCCGCCCGAGGACAGAACCGCCCACCGGAGAAACCACAGTTCGAGCCCCTGAAGGTGCTGCATCGGCGTCTCGACGCCGCTGTTGAGAATACTGATTTCCTCCTGACCGATGGCCCCGGAACGCTCTATCAGCCGGACGAGGAATTCGCCGTCGGATTCTTCGATTTCGACCACGGCCTCGGGCCGGTCGCTCGGCTCCACACAGACGACCCTGAGATACTCCTCGATCGCAGACGGGACGCTCGCGTGTACCTCGGCGAACGCCTCCGGGGGGCCGGAGACCGACAACGAGGCGTCGGGATATGCCTCACACGTGGCTTCGACCGCTTCCCGGGCCGCGGTAGCGATATCGATGGCTTCCGTCGCCCCGGTATCGACGCCGACGAGTCCGCGGAACTGCTGTATCTGCTCGCTGACCGACAGCAGCTCAGTCGCCGCATCGTCGATGTCCTCGACGATCGCCTCCGGTGCGTCGCTCTCCCGGAGCAGCGAGACGTTGCCTAAGATGACGTTCATCTGGTTTCTGAGGTTGTGTCTGAGCACGCGGTACAGCACCGATAGCTGCTGTTCGCGTCGCTTTCGTTCGGTGATGTCCCGCTGCAGACCGAGGAAGTGGGTCGGGTCCCCCGTCTCGTCTGCCACCGGAACGATCTCCAGTCGGTTCCAGAACGGCGTTCCGTCTTTCCGGTAGTTCAACAACTCGACGGAGACGGGGGCGCCCTCGTCGATCGCTCGTCGAATCTTGGCGACGGTTTCCTCGTCGGTCCCCTCTCCCTGCAGAAATCGACAGTTTCGGCCGATCACCTCCGCCGTCGGATAACCGGTAATCCGGGTGAACGCCTCGTTGGCGTAGATGAGGGGTTCGTCCTCCTGTCTTGCGTCGGCGATGGTGATTCCCTGGGTGGCCGATTCGATCGCCCGTCCGAACAG
>JARWGK010000019.1:0-16925 GCA_040409725.1 Natronomonas sp. | reverse complement strand
GACGACGCCGTGGCGGCGTCGACCGGATACGCGAGGCGGGAATTCGAATCCTCCGGGACCGGAACGGGAGGTCTGATCGCGCTGCTGTTCGAGTATCTTCGGGACCCGAATCCGATCGTCCGGGAGCGGATCGGTCGGCGGGTCGAAAAGCAGGCGGCGGCGGAGGCGGACGTCGACGGCCTGTTCGAGGGGTGAGGATTCGTCGGTGAGGCGGAGTCGGGCGGCCGGCAGGATTTACTCGATGTCGACCGGGGTTCCCGCGTCTGCACTGCTGTACAGCGCGTCGAGAACCCGCATGTTGTCGAGGGCCTCCTGTGGCCCGGTTCGGGGCGTCGTCCGATTCCGGACACATTCGATGAAGTGTTCGACCTCCAGGCGATACTGGTCGACTGCCTCGAACGTCTCGACGCCGTGTTGGCCATCGATCCGGTATTCGAGCGTCGTCGACCGCTCCGGCGGTGCGTTGTATGCGACCTCCCGTTCGGCTTCGATCCAGCCGTTTCTGCCCTCGATCCGGTATCGCTGGATGCTCTCCGTGTCGAAAGAACAGTCGAACTGGGCGACCGCTCCCGAGTCGTATTCGAGCGTCCCCGACATGCGGGTGTCGACGCCACAGTCCCGTGCGTCGTGCGAACGGGCGTACACCCGATCGGGTTCGCCGAGGATCCACCGCGCGGTCGACACCGGATAGCAGCCAACGTCGAGCAGACTCCCGCCGGCGAGGTCGGGGTCGAGTCGAACGTCCTCTGGGTCGTCGAGTGAGAACTTCAGCGTCCCACTCACGTGGTGGACGTCCGTCAGTTCCTCGCGGGCGAGCGTTCGTGCGCGCTCGTTTCGAGGATGATACCGGTACATAAACGCCTCCATGAGCGTGACGCCCCGGTCGCGGCAGTGTTCGATCACCTCGCGTGTCTCCGCTGCATCGGCCGCAAGGGGTTTTTCACACAACACGTCGAGTCCGTGGTCTGCGGCGCGTTTCGACCACTCCGCGTGCATCGAGTTCGGCAGTGGATTGTACACGACGTCGACGTCATCGGCCGAAAGTACCGCCTCGTACGACCCGTAGGCGTCGGGAACGTCGAGTTCGGCTGCGACCGCCTCCGCCCGATCGATGTTCCGAGAGCCGATCGCCTGTACCGTGTGTTCCGTCTTCTGGATGGCCGGGATGACGTGTTCACGGCCGATTTTGGCCGTGCTGAGGACACCGAATCGCATACGTCGACTGGCTCGTCTGTGGAGATAAACGTCCCGACGTCACTCGAACTCCGCGGAGTTGTCCCGTGGCTCGTAGCCGAGGACTTCCTTCGCGCGCTTCAGGGAGTAGTATTTCCGGTCGTTGTCGGAGATGCCGTAGACGATTTCGTAGTCGTAGTCGGCCTGCAGCGTCCGGTCGTGGAGGTGTGCACAGTCTCTGTGTGAGAGCCACATCGCCTGTCCGCGCTCGTAGTCGACCGGCGGCCGCTCGGCGGTGAGGTTGCCGATGCGAACGTTGCAGACGTCGACGCCGTATTCGTCGTGGTAGTATCGGCCGAGGATCTCTCCGGTGGCCTTCGAGACCCCGTAGAGGTTCCCCGGACGGGGGAGTTCGGTTCCGTCGAGCAGGAAGTCGTCGTCTTCCCGGTAGATGTCGGGCTTTCGCGGCGGTTCGAAGTGGCCGACGGCATGGTTCGAGGAGGCAAAGACGAGTCGCTCGGCGCCGGCCTCCATCGCCGCATCGTACAGCACCTTCGTGCCGTGGATGTTGTTTTCGAGAACGGACGACCACGGGGCGTTTTTCCGGGGGTCGCCGGCGAGGTGGACGACCGCAGAAACGCCGTCGGTCGCCTCGCGCATCAGCTCCTCGTCGGTCAGTTCGCCGATGAGGTATGGGTGGTCTGGCTCCGTCGGCGGCGGGTTGTGAAACAGCAGTCGCCAGTCGTAGGCGTCGCCGATCCCGTCGAGAATCGCCCCACCGACCTGCCCACCGGCACCAGTGAGTAGTACGGTGTCGTCCATTACCGAAAACCTCGAATCTGGCAGATAAGAAACGTCCGATTTGCGTCGAGATCCGACTCGACCGGCCGACGGAATCCGGCCACAGAGCCGAAACCACCCGGATCGTCGGCGAGGGGATATTTCAATACCCTTTTGTCCTGCAGCGACGACACTCCCCTATGGTCGAATTTCAGGTCATCGTCGGCGACCCCGACGACGGCAACACACACTCCTTCGAGGTAGACGGACAGGATGCGAACCGATTCATCGGTCGATCGCTCGGCGAAACCGTCGACGGCGACGCCGTCGGCCTGCCGGGATACGAACTCGAACTCACCGGCGGCTCCGACAACACGGGTCGACCGATGCGAGCGGATATAAATGGAACCGAGATTCGGAAGGTGCTTCTCACCGGCGGCGTCGGCTTCGAACCGACCGTCGACGGCGAACGGAAGCGCGTCGCCGTCCGGGGTGCGGAGGTCTCCGAGGAAACCCGACAGATCAACGCCAAGATCGTCGGCCGCGGCGAGGAATCGATCGACGACCTCCTCGGCGACGACGAGTGATCCGGGCCGTACCGACGGGTGAGCGATGAGCGACACCGAGGCCGATTACGAGGCATTTCTGGCGGGCCGACGGCCCGAGGACGTGTTGTTGTATCTCCGAGAGGACGTCGTCTCGGACCCCGAGTCGCTCTCGGCGGTGAGCGTCACGGTCGACGACGGGATCGTTCTCGTTCTGCCGGGCGAGAAGGGCCGTTCGGCGTTTCAGTCGGCTGTCGGCGTCGATCCGATGGGATTTGCCCGTGAGGCGATGGACCGGGACGGAACCGTCGAGAGGGACTGCACCGGCGGTGACTGTCCCGACGGTGAAGACGACGGCTCCCACGAGGCGCGGTTCGTCTTCGCCTTCGCAGAAGCGGAGAATCAGGACGCCGGTGGGCTGTACGCCGAAGGGCCGGTGATTCACGGGTACGTCGCCTGTGAGTGTGGCACCACCTACTCCGAGCGGTGGGTCGCCGAGTCCTGACGGCGGGATCGGTACGATCAGGCGGCTTCCGCGTCGTCGTCGAGGTTTCGAAACGCGTCGAGGATGACCTGTTTTGCGACGGCACCGCGGGTGCTCCAGTGGTGGGCGAAATCGAGCATGTCGTCGTAGATGTCCGGCTTGCAGCCGGCGGCCTTCGGATGGCCACCGCCTTGGACCTGCTGTGCGACCTCGTGGCAGCGCTCGAAGGCGTCGGTTCCCCGGATCGAGGCACTGCCGGCCGGTTTGACGATGACGGAGGCGTCTGCACCTGCTTCACGGAGCGCTTCGGCGACCTCGTTTTGTGAACAGCGACCGTAGGTGACGCCGACGGTCCAGTCGCCGATCTCGCGCATTTCGGCGCGGTCAATCGCCTTCTCGATCAAGTTTTCCTTTTCGATTCGGCGTTCCGCGAGGTAGCTCTCGACGGATTCCGGAAGGTTCGCCCCGTGTTCGGTGATCGTCTCCAGAAACTCCTCCGGTTCGGCCCAGTAGGCGTAGTCGGCGATGTCGTCGCTGCGCGGATCGTCCCGAATCCAGAGGTCGTGATCCCGGATGACCGCCGCCAGATCGGCGTAGCGCTCCTCAAAGGAGTAATCCAGCTCCGAGAGCGTGACGTCCGTCGAACAGACCGTCTCCGAGTCACCGACGGTCAGTTCGGCGTGTGTGCGTACGGCCTCTGCGAGCGACGGCGTCCACTGGTGGTGGTCGAACCACCGAAGCGTTTCGGTTCGATCCGCGACCGCCGGAAGTGACTCGATGTCGGACTCGCTGTCGGGACAGAGATCACAGATGTAACAGTCGGCTCCCTCTTCGGCGAAGGAGGCGACGTACTCCAGAGCCTCACGGAGGTCGTGTGGTCCGGCCGGGATGAGGGCCGCATCGCCGAAGGCGACGCGAAGGAGTGCGACACAGCCGAGGCCATCGGCGTCCGGATCGGCGACGACGATCCGGTCTGCACCCGAGAGTGTCTCTTTTATCTCCTGTTTTTTGAGTTCCTCGTCGAAGGAATCGGGGGTGAAAAATCCCTCTCCGGGAAGTATCGATCGCCGGGAGATCGAGAGGGTTTCGTCGTCGATGAGCGAATCGTCCATACCGAAGTCTGGATCCGAGACCCGAATAAAACACCGGTTGGCGCAGCGAAAAAACGGCGGCGTCGTCAACGTTCGGTCATCGAGACTCCAGTTGCCGAACCGTCAACACCGGAACCGGACAGGTCCGGATCACTCGTTCTGCGACGCTTCCGAGCAGGAAGGAGTGATCGCCGTCCCGTCCTCTCGTTCCCATCGCCACCGCATCGGCGTCGGTGTCCCGTGCGTACCCGACGATCTGCTCCGACGGCCGGCCCGACCGGACGGTCGTCGTCACGTCGACCGGCCGATCACGGTGTTCGTTGCGATCGATGACGGTTTCGAGCGCCTCGGTCGCCCGCTGGTCGAGGGCGTCGTGTACCTCGCCGTGGAGCCGTTCGGGCAGCGTTTCGACGTGCCGTTCGTCGACGACGTACAGCGCGTGAACCGTCGCGTCGAACCGCGCCGATACGTCGAGGGCACAGTCGATGGCGCGGGTGACACTTTCGGACCCGTCGGTTGCGACCACCACCGTATCGAACATACGCGAACTGGTCTCGCCGGCGGCTTAACTGTTTTCGGGCGTCTGTGTTCTCGGATCGACGGCGACCGATCACAGGACGGATCCCCCGAGACTGGATTTGCCGGTGGAGTTTTGTGCGATGGCGGTGGAATGGAGACACGATGGAGATCGATACGGTTCTCGTGCCGGTCGACGGCAACGATTCGTCGGTCGATGCGGTCGAATACGCCGTCGAAATCGCCGATCGGTACGGCGCATCCGTCCACGTGTTGTATCTCCTCGGTGAGCAGGCCTCGGAGGCGATGGAGGCCGGTGCTGTCGATGCGGACACGATCGCAGACCGAGGTGAGACGGTGATGGATCGGGCCCGCAGCGTCGCTGCCGGCTCCGGGGTCGATCTGGATCACTCCTCGGCGTTCGGATACTCGGTGTCACAGCTCACCAGACACCCGGGGACGGTCATCGTAGACGCCGCAGACGACGTCGGTGTCGAGTTTCTCGTCGTTCCGAGAGAGCCGGTGACCGGCGATCAGGCTGCGGTGATCGAAAAAGCCGCCGAGTACGTCATCTCCTACGCCGAACAGCCAGTTCTCTCCGTGTGAGTTGCGATCAAACCAGTCGGACGGCCATCTCGAGTTCGAATCCTTCTCTGCCCGTGGTCTCGAATCCGATCTTGCGATAGAGCGATACAGCGGGATCGTTCCACCGTTCGACGGTGAGCCACACCCGTTCGACACCGTCGACTCGACCGGCGCCGAGCAGCGCCTCGATGAGTCTGGTGCCGATGCCGGCCTCCTGGTAGCTGTGGAGGACGAAGATCGCCAGTTCGTGGGCTCCGTCGTCGTCCGGGACGAGCGTGGCGTGACCGATCGCGTCGTCGTCGTGCCACGCGACGACGTTGACACACTCGGGGACGAGCAGCGACTCGAGCCACCGGCGTATCCGTGGCTCACTCGACGGCGGGATTCCCTGTGCACGATCACGGGGATCGAAGGCGTCGTACATTTCGACGATCGCCTCGAAATCCTCGGCGTAACGCACGATTCGGATCGATCGTCCCGCCCTGTCCTCGAAGTACACCGGTGGTTCCTCGTGTGGCTCGGGGATCTCGGTTGGGTACTCTCGATCGTCGCTCATCGTACCAGGGTCACCGTCGTTTTGGCGTTCAACAGGACGAACTCCGCGATCGAGCCGAGTTGGATCTTCCCGAGCGGGCTCGTTTCACCGCCGCCGAGGACGATCTGGTCGAACGCCTCCCGTTCGCACAGTTCGAGGAGTTCCGTCCCCGGATGACCAGAGAGGATCCGGATGTCGGCATCCAGATCCGCTTCGGCCAGTTCCCGCTCGACGCGCTGTCGGACGGCGTCCGGATCCGGCGTGGAGTCGGGGTTTTCGACAATTGCGATCGTCAGGTCGTCGCCGGCCTCCTCGGCACGGATGATCGTCTGCTCCAGTGCCCGGAATGAGTCGTCGCTGCCCCCGACTCCCAACAGCGTCTTCATGTCCCGGCGTACGAACGAACGGCTTAAAAACCCATCTGACCGAAGCGCCGTCGTCGTGGGGCGTCTGCCGGATGTCAGACACGGCGACACGCTTTTTCACCGAGGCCACGGAATGCCCACATGACGAACGATATCGGGCAGTCAGAGGGCCGACAATCGGGTGATGGAGACCGAACGGACGGGGCCCGAGATCCGCCGTCCGGTACCGAGCCCCCGGAGTCAGGACCCGACGTTCCGCGGGACGTTCGGGAGTACGAGCGGTTCTCGAAGATGGACGGGGCGACGTACGACCGAGCGAACGAGTTTCTGCGCGATCGGACGTACATCACCGCCCGCGAATGGGCGATGGCACGGCTGTGTGCCGACTTCCGAACGGAGACGGGCGTCGAAATGACGAAGATCGGTGAGAATCTCCCACACCTCGTCCCGTTTATGACCGACACCTACTCGCCACAGGCGGTGAATCAGGCCAGAGCCTCCTTCGAGGAGAAGGTCCGGAAGGCGGGGGCGACCTTTCTGTACGGCGCGATGTGTGATTTCTTCACGGCCGAGGAACTCGACGACCTGATGTACGAGGTCACGGAGGTCGCGAAGTTCCTTCTGGAGGTCGAAGGCGTCGAGTTGACCGTCGAGGAGGAACTCGAAACCGAGGATCGCATCTCTTCGGTCATGCGTGAGGTGCGGGAGTCGTCGGCGGCACTCAGACACGACGAATGCCCGGAGTGTGGCCACGAGTTGGGGTCCCCCGACGCCGCACCCCACGCGACCGACGGCGGGACAGCGGATCACGAGCGGTGACCTGACGGCCGATCAGACGACGTTTTCGCCCGCGTGTGCCTCGAACTCGCCCGACTCGTAGACGACCGTCCCGCGGACGATCGTCACCTCCGGAAACACCCCTTCCCACCCTTCGAAGGGCGTCCATCCACAGCGAGAGTGAAGCGTCTCGCCGCGAATCGGTTCCGTCTCGTCGGGATCGACGAGCACGAGGTCGGCGTCGTACCCCGGTTCGATCCGCCCCTTGTTCGGTAGATCGAAGATGTCGGCGACGTTTCGCGCGGTCAGATCGCGGACGCGTTCGTAGCTCAACCGGCCCTCCGTGGCCGCCGCGAGCAAAAGCGGGAGGGCCGTCTCGACGCCCGGAACGCCGCTTGGCGCGTCCCAGATGGTCGCATCCTTCTCCTCGCGCGTGTGCGGTGCGTGATCCGTCGCGACGATATCCACGGTCCCGTCGGCGAGTCGATCGAACAGCGCCGCTCTGCGCTCTTCGCTCCGGAGCGGGGGATTCATCCGGCCGTACGTGCCGAGATCGGGCAGATCTTCCCGGGACAAAAAGAGGTGGTGAGGCGTCACCTCACAGGTAACGCCGGCGTCTGCTGCGATATCGACGGCCTCGGGAGTCGAGGTGTGGGCGATGTGGACGTCGGCGGTCGATTCGGCCCCGATCTCACAGGCCCGTTCGACGGCGGCGATCTCGGCTTCGGCGCGACGGTACGCACTCCACGCGTCGGCGTCGTCGCGGTCGGTTGCGGACTCCTCGAAGTGCGTTGCGTCTTCGGCGTGGACGGTGACGGTGACGCCCTCGGCTGCGGCCCGTTCGACCGCGTCGGCGAACAGGTCGATCCCGATGCCCATGTCGCCGGTCGAATCCGCGAGGAACACTTCACCGAGGGCAGCGATCGGTCGGTCGAACAGCGTGTCGGGATCCCACGCCGACGTGACACCGCCGTTGAGTCCGTAATCGACGAGTGAGCGCTCGGCGAGGTCGGCTTTCAGATCGAAGCCATCGCCGTCGATCGTCGGCGGATCGGTGTTTGGCTGATCGAAGACGGTCGTCACGCCGCCGGCGGCCGCAGCCCTCGATCCGGATTCCCAGGTCTCCTTGTGTGAAAATCCGGGCTCTCGGAAGTGGACGTGTGCGTCGATCATTCCGGGAAACAGCCGTCTCCCGTCGGCGTCGAGAACGGTCTCGTCGGTCGCCGCGAGGTCGGTATCGACCGCAGCGATCTGCTCGCCCTCGATCAGGACGTCCCGGGTGCGACCGTCGGGCAGTGTTGCATCTGTGATGAGCATACGTACCCCTGTGTACGGTCGACCCTAAGCCTCACCGCTTTCGCTGTTCTCGATCGACTCGACCTGTCCGTCGCCGGCGAGGGTCGATTCGACGGCGTCACGAACGATCACCGGATCGGCCGGGCCACCCGCCTCCGAAACGCTGCCGACAGTTGCGGGGTCGAACGGAACACCGAGGGCATCGTACACGGGATCGAGGACGTCCGTGAGCGCGTTCGTTTCGGCGACGATCACGATGCCAGCGGTCTGTGCGACCCCGTCACCGATTCGCTGTGCGAGACCGGCGATCTTCCCGTCGGCCTGAAGCGAGTGGGTCCCGGGACAGAACGTCGCCTCGGGTTCGCCCTCGATTGCGTCGACACCGATCGATCCGAGGGCGGTTCGGACGGCGTCGACTGC
The DNA here is from genome assembly GCA_040409725.1 of Natronomonas sp. GTDB lineage: Archaea > Halobacteriota > Halobacteria > Halobacteriales > Haloarculaceae > Natronomonas. The sequence goes on along the minus strand of JARWGK010000019.1, from coordinate 8,358 downwards.
GTCGTCGTATCGGTCTGAGATCCCGCTTCGGCCTTCCACGGCGGTCATTCGGACGAACGCGAGCGTCGTCACGCCGGTGTAGGCGACCGCCCGCCCGCCAACTTCGCGCTCCTGTGGTGGGTACCCACGCGCTCTTGCCGCCCGTTTTGCCGTCTCGTAGCCGTCGGAGTGGGCGTCGATTCGGCCGAACGCCAGCTGTCTCGGGGGAACCCACACCCGAACCACAGGTTCACCGCTGGAGCCGACGTCGTCGACGAGGCGGCGGGTCGCGGCTCGGTCTGCTGCAGGCGATTCGAACCGGCCACGGAGTATACGCGTCACAGGCGATGATATGCTGCAACGCCTATGAGTACCCGGGATGGGAGCGATACGGCGAAGTGCGTCGATCCCCTCTTCGACGTATGGCTGATGCTTCGGTGGTCGTCCGCGGGCGGGACGTGCTGTTTACCCACTGGCCGATCGATCCGGCGACGCTCCGCCGGCACGTTCCGGATCGGCTGACGATCGATCGGTACGACGGAACCGCCTGGGTGAGCGTTCTCGCCCACGAGGTGACCGGCGTGCGGATTCCCGGAATCCCGGGATCGTTCGGCCGCTCGTTTCCACAGCTGAATCTGCGAACGTACGTCCGACACCGCGACAAGCCAGGGGTGTACTTCCTCGGCTGTGAGACGGGCGACAGGGTCGGTGGGTTCATCGCCCGACGGCTGTTCGACGTTCCGTTTCACCACGCCTCGATGCGAATCGACCGGCGCGATGGACGGGTTACGTTCCGGAGTCACAGGGGCAGATCACGGTTCGATGCCCGATACCACCCCCGCGGCGAGGCGACGACGGTCGAGCCGGGAACCCTCGCCGAGTTCTGTATCGAGCGCTATCGCTGGTACGACTGCAGCGACGGTCGGGTCAGGCTCGGTGAACTCGAGCGTGATCCCTGGCAGATCGGAACCGTCGACGCGACGATCGAGACGAACACGCTGCTCGATCGTCTCGAAACGGACGTGCCGGAAGCTGCCGTCTTTCAGTACAGCCCCGGCTTCGAGATCGGTGCCGAGCGACCCTCGGTAGTCGAAGGCGAGGCGTGAGTAGCCGTGAGTGAGCCAGTCGTCTCGAATGCCGTTGTCGGGCAGTACGAGCGGTTCTCGCTGTACAACTCACCGTATCCGGCACACGATCGCGGCTGTGCGATCGACCTGTATCCGGGAACGGGGGTGCCGTCGCCGGTGTCCGGGACGGTGCTCGACACCCGGAGCGTCGACTGCCCCGCTCGATCGTACGCCGTCGATCACGACCACCTGCTCCTCGTCGATACCGGCGAATACGTGGCCAGAATCCTCCACGTCGAGACGGACCTCACGGAGGGGTCGACGGTAGCCGTCGGCGATCGGCTGGGGTCGATGGTCCGTTCTGGCTTCTTCGGTCGCTGGGTCGACAATCATATTCACCTCGAATTCCGCGACCCGGAGCAGAATCTACACCGTGCCTCGGGTTCGGTGCCGCTTTCCGTCGATGTCGACGTTTCACCGCTCCGATGGGACGGGATCGGAACGATCGTCGAAACCGGACCGACACACGTCCGACTCGACACACCCCGCCACACCGGATCCGGCTTTGCAGCGCTCGGGAGCGACGACGGTGTCCCACTCGACGGCGGCGTTCCACACTACACGGGTGGCGGGAGGCTGGATCGGGACACCGGCTCCGAGGAGTCGGCGCCGCTGTCGCTTCTCGGAACAGAGGTCGGGTGTGCGGCTGGACGAAACGTCGAGTGGGGCGACGTCGCCGTCGTGGTCGACGGACAGCGGGCGACGGGGCTGTCGCTGTTTGCCACGCAGATACAGCACGGAGCGAAGATCGTCTTCCACGAGGGACACGACTTCGCCGTCGGACAACGGGTAACGGTTGGCATCGAACCAACCGGGGATCCGATTCGGCTTGGCTGACAGCCGGCGCGGCGGCGGCCCCGTGGCGGTGCGCCGGACTCCCGCCTCGTCGCCACGGGATCGTTCTCAGATCACGGCGGACCTGGTCCCGGCTTCGTATATAAACTCTGTCGGTCGGTTCGTTCGCGGTGGCGTTTCTTCGCTCGCTCGTGGATCGGCTCGACCGCTGCGACCGTCCGTCGATCCGCGCATGCGGAAAGAGCCGTTCGGATGTGTCCGGTTCGGTCTTGAATACGCCTTCCTCACCGCGGCCGATCTCGTATCACCCCGGATGCTCGTGAAAGTCGACAGCGTGTTCGGATCGCTCACGGCCGTTGGTTCGGAGTTCCCGACACCGGGGGCGTCGTTTTCTCGGACAAACAAGCCTTTACCTACTGGGCAGGGTAAGACCAACAAATGGTACTCGACGATCTGGGCAGTTCCCTTCGGGGAACGCTCGACAGACTACAGGGGAAACGCCGGGTCGATGAGGAGGACGTCGATGCGATCGTCAAGGAGATCCAGCGATCGCTCCTGCAGGCCGACGTCGACGTGTCGCTCGTACAGGACCTCTCCGATTCGATCAGAAGCCGATCGCTGGAGGAGGAACCGCCGTCGGGAACCTCGGCGCGCGATCACGTTCTGCGGATCGTCTACGAGGAGATGGTCGATCTGGTCGGCGAATCGACCGAAATCCCACTCGAGGGGCAGACGATCGTCCTCGCCGGACTGCAGGGATCCGGTAAGACGACGACGGCGTCGAAGATGGCGTGGTGGTTTTCGAAGAAGGGCCTTCGACCGGCCGTGATTCAGACCGACACGTTCCGCCCCGGAGCCTACGATCAGGCAAAGCAGATGGCAGAACGTGCCGAGGTCGAGTTCTACGGTGATCCCGAAAGCGAGGACCCGGTACAGATCGCAAGAGACGGCCTCGAGGCGACGGCAGAGGCAGACGTACACATCGTCGATACAGCCGGGCGGCACGCACTCGAAGACGACCTCATCGAGGAACTGAAACAGATCGAATCGACGGTCGATCCCGATCGAAACCTGCTCGTTCTCGATGCGGCCATCGGACAGGGGGCGAAGGATCAGGCCCAGCAGTTCCACGATGCCGTCGGCATCGACGGGGTCGTGATCACGAAACTCGACGGGACGGCGAAGGGTGGCGGTGCCTTGGCCGCCGTCGATCAGACCGATTCGTCGATCGCATTCCTCGGAACCGGCGAGGAGGTCAAGGACATCGAGCGGTTCGAGGCCTCGGGATTCATCTCCCGGCTGCTCGGGATGGGCGACCTCAAACAGCTCACCGAGCGCGTCGAGCGGGCGATGGAGGAAACCCAGGCCGAAGAGGACGACTGGAACCCCGAGGATCTGATGAAAGGGGAGTTTACCCTGAAGGACATGCGGAAGCAGATGAACGCCATGAACCGCATGGGGCCGCTCGATCAGGTGATGGACATGATCCCGGGTCTCGGTGGCGGGATCAAGGATCAACTGCCCGACGACGCGATGGACATGACACAGGAGCGGCTGCGGACCTTCGAGGTGATCATGGATTCGATGACCGAATCCGAACTCGAAAACCCCCGCTCGATCGGCCAGAGTCAGATCGAACGGATCGCCCGTGGATCGGGAACCGACGAGGAGTCTGTGCGGGACCTCCTCGAACAGCACAAGATGATGTCCCGGATGATGAAGCAGTTCCAGGGAATGGGTGACGGCGACATGCAGCGAATGATGAAGCAGATGCAACAGCAGGGCGGCGGCCCCGGCGGCGGCGGTGCCGGCGGACTCGGCCCGTTCGGCGACTGATCGGGTTATCCGCTCTCGGGATTTCGGCGGTCCTCGGGGGCCTCCCCGGGCTCGCCGGTCTGTGTCTTCTGACTCGCCTCGGCCACGTCGGTCGGGCTGATCGAACCCCCCGGCTTCGGTGGTTCCTCCGTGACGTCGATGTGGACGCTCTGGTCGCGGCTCTCACCGAATCCGGCGCTGAGGATGCGCGTCAGCGCTTCCTCGACCCGTTCGTCGAGTTCGGTGTAGCGGTGTGGTTCGACCTCGATGACGAATCCGGTCGTGATGTTCGGTGCCGTCGGCAAAAACAGGACGTCGCGGCCGTCGTCGGTCGTCTTTCCCGTCTTGAATGCCGTCATCCGGAGTCCGTCCCACACCTCAAGGCGAACCGGCGTCTGTAGTTCCTCGGTTCCGGTGACGGCCGTCTCGACCGCCATCTTCGAGGCGTTGTAGACGACCCGAAGTCCCGGAAGCCGGTTCATCGTGTTGTCGAGGCGCTCCTCGAAGAGGTCGCCGACCGTCGTCCGCATCAGATAGCCGGTTCCGATGACGAGAGAGACGAGCAGTCCGAGCGTCGCCAAAACGGTGACGAAGGGGTGCTGTTCGGCGAGTAATCCGGCGAGAAGCGGCGCGTTTGCGAGCGTTTGATAGATGAACGCCAGAACGTAGATGGTGACGAGAACTGGGACGAGGACTACAAGTCCACTGGCGATGTTCCGTTTCCAAGAGGATGATCCCATCGTCGGGGTCTCAGCCCGGAAGATACTCAAGCGCTTCGCTGTACTGCGGCCGTCGAATACGGTGTCACCGACGTTCGGCCCCGTTCACGCCTCGATCGAGGGAGCCGACGGCGGTCAAAACGAGAGGTTGTTTTCCATCCCCGCCGTCGCGTCGTCGAGTCCGTCACGCGTCACGTCGGCCGTGAGTGAATCGTCCAGCCCCGCCTCGACGAAGGCGTCGGCGAAGGCACTGTAGAATCGGTCGCTGACGCGACGAGCGTCGTCGTGTGCCCGCAACACGCGTGCATACCGACGAACCGTCGACTCGGAGACGTCGAGTTCTTCGGCAGCGGACGCCGCCGAAGCGTCCGAAAGGAGGAGTTCACGCAGATCCGAAAGCGCAAACGGTGCCTCGGCGTCCCGGTCGCGGACGAGATGGAGGTCCATCCGGGCCCGAAACACCGTCCGCCGGGAGACGCCGAGGCGCTCGGCCAGTTCGCTGTCGGTGGTTCCCTCGAAGAAGCCCTCGACGACACACAGGAGTTCGTCCTCCGAGAGCGTCGTCGAAAAGGAAAACTGCTCCTGCATCTCCTCGATGACCGCCCGCAGTTGGGTTTCGACCTCGCGGTCGGCGACGAGTGATCCCCGTCCCTCCGTCTGCTGTTCGGTCACCGCCTCCTCGTCGGTGACCGACAGGAATACGTCCCGCAGTTCGGCTGTGCGGTCGTCCATAGTGATACACGGTCACACGGGTGAGGTATTTAAACCTTTCATACCGAGGCGCGGATTTAAGTCCGATAGCGAGGCCAGAGCCGCTGTGCAAGCGTTTTCAGACCTCGCCGTCGCCGCCTACTGCCCCCGAAAGCTCTACTATCGACGCGACGACGACCGGGCGATCCCGCCGGAGGTGCGGCAGATCCGTGATCTCGCGTTTCGGTACGAGGAGCTGCTGGATGCGGGAACGGATCTCACGGAGGAGCCGATCGCTGTCACGCCCACACAGTATCGGTCTGCACTCGGCGGAGCGAAGGCACGTCTCGACGCCTGGGCGGAACTTGCCGACCCACCGAAGCGGCGTGTGTTGATCGAAGGGAAGGACTGTCGCGGGATCGCCCACAAGCTGCTCTCGGTCGGGCCGACGGTCGTTTCGGCCGGAGAGCCGCCGCCACAGGGTGTCTGGAAGCCACAGTCGGTTCGGGCGACGGCGGCAGCGAAGGCGCTCTCGTATGAACGCGGCGAGACCATCACGACGGCGTTCGTCGAATACCCGGCTGTCGGGGTGATTCGACGGATCGAGGTGACCGGCCGCCGGAAAGCCGAATATCGTCGGACGCTGGAGGCAGCAGAAGCACTCGACGGAGACGGCGAGCCGCCGCCACGGCTCGACGACGAGACGAAGTGTGAGTCGTGTGCGTACCGCGGTGACTGTGGCGTCCGCACGCGGTCGCTCCGGTCGCTGCTGTGAGCGCGGCTGTCGCAGCACTCACCGCCGGGTGGCGTCGAGCCACGCCTCGATTTCGTCCGCGAGCAGCCCCGGACGGATGATCTCACCACGGCCGGGATCGACGACCGTACTCTCACCGCCGGGCGTTTCCCCGCCGTCGACGACGGCCGCCCGATCGCGGATCGTCTCGTCGATCGAATCGACCTGTCGTGCACTCGGCTGTCCGCTTCGGTTCGCACTCGTCGCCGTGAGCGGCCCCGCCCCGCGGATCAGCCGTCGCGCGATGTCGTGATCCGGGACCCGGACACCGACCCGTTCCGCACCGGCGACGAGAACGTCGGGAACGACGGATCGCCGCGGAAGAACCACCGTGACCGGACCGGGGAGGAACTGCTCACAGAACGCCAACGCGTCGTCGGTGAGCCGTGCGTACGACGAGATGTCCTCGACCGAGGCGACGGCGAGTGAAACTGGCTTGCTTCGATCGCGTTGCTTCGCCTCGAAAACCGCTTCGACGGCCGCCGGATCGAGCCCGTCGGCCCCGAGCCCGTAGACGGTTTCCGTCGGATAGACGGCGAGACCACCGTCTTCGATCCGTTCGATGGCTGTCTCGACGGCGTCCGTCGTGGACTCGCCGTCGGTCACAGTTCGTCGATCGAGGCCTCGATTTCGTCGTACGGCGGGAACTCCGGCCACTCGGTCGAAACCCAGGCGTACTCGATCGTCCCGTCGGTGTCGAGGACGAAGGCCGCCGGGCGCGGCTCGGAAATTCCTTCCATTCCGTCGAGGTCGTGAGCGATGCCGTACTGCTCTGCGATCAGGTTCTTCGGATCCGAAAACAGCCGGTAGTCTTCGAGGTCGTGGTCGTCGATGAACCGCTTGTGCTCGTACGGCGAGGAGATCGACAGTCCGACGACGTCGATCGTCTCCGCCCACGCTCTGTCGCGGATCTCCTGCCAGATGTACGTCGCCGGAAAGTCACCGTCCATCGTATGGAAGAGCAAAACGAGCGGGCCGGAGTCGAGCAGTTCCGATAGACTGGTATCTTCCCAGTACTCGTCGTTGACGAGCGGACGGGTGAAATCCGGCGCCGTCTCGCCGACGCTTGGACTGTCGGCGGGGCCGAGTTCGACGACGTCGAAATCCGGACTCATTCCGACACCTCCGTCGCGGTCAGGGAGGCCGCCTCCTCGTCGGGATCGTCGGCTTCGGTCACCGATTCCGCTCCGATCTCGGGTCTCTCACCGTAGGTCCGTTCGAGATACTCGACGATTCTGGCGCTTTCACTCATCGTCACGCCGGTTCGTTCGTCGACGATGGCCGGGACCGTTCTGGCACCGGTGAGCCGCTTTACGACGTTTCGGCGGGAGTGTGGCGGTTCGACGAACCGCGACCGATACTCGAGGTCGAGGTCGTTCAACACCCGGATCACGCGTTCGCAGTACGGACACGCCTGCAGGCGATAGACGGTGATGTCTGGACGAGTCATACGCCGACGTACGACGGTCGGAAGTGTAAGGGTATCGACGGCGCGGTCTCAGCGGTCCTCGAGTAGCTCCGAGGCCGTAAGCAGCGCCTCCAGTTCGACGCCGGCCTCGGCGAGCAGCTCGCTTGCACCCTCCTCGCGGTCGACGACGACGAGAACGCGGTCGACGACGGCTCCAGCCTCCCGCAACGCCTCGACCGCACTCAGCGCGCTGTTGCCGGTCGTGGCGATGTCTTCCAAGACGACGACCGATTCGCCCTCGTCGAGTCGTCCCTCGATTCGGTTCCCGGTGCCGTACTCCTTCGTTTCCTTTCGAACGACGACGTACGGCGTGTCGGATTCGACGGCCGTCGCGGCGACGAGTGGGACCGCACCCAGCGCGACACCGGCGAGTTTCCTGCCGCCGGTTCGTTCGGCAAACGCCTCGGCGATCAACCGAAGACACTCGGGATCCGTCTCGAAGAGATACTTATCGACGTAGTACTCGGAGGTGCCGCCGTGTGAAAGCTCGAACTCCCCGAACTTCACCGCATCTGCGGCCCGGAGTGCGTCGATGAGTTGCTGGGTTGTCATGGCCGAACACTCATTCGGCGGCGACAAAAACGAACCGGATGGGTTCTTGCGGCGTACGGGCAGATGGTATTAACCGGCGGCCGGGACACGCCCCAACATGGCGCGCATTCCGTACGTCGAAGCCGAAGATGTGCCCGAAGAGTACGAGGACCTCCTCGAATCGTCGCTGCAGGGCAAGCCGCTGCACGTCTATCAGTCGATCGGCAACAACCCGGAGGTACTCGCCGGTCTCAGGGGATACTTTTCGTCGCTGTGGAGCGACAGCGGCCTCTCCGAGAGACGACGGGAACTCGTCGTCCTCGCCGTCGCTCGGGCGACCGACAACCGGTACGAGTGGCATCAACACGTCAACATCGCCCGCGGGATCGGGATCGAAGACGAGACGATCGCGGCGATCGGAACGGATGCCCTCGGATCGCT
>JARWGK010000018.1:0-3083 GCA_040409725.1 Natronomonas sp. | reverse complement strand
GACGCTCCCGAGGTGATGGATCTCATCGAAGCGGAACAGCTCACGATCATGTTCGGCGTGCCGGCGATGTTCAACGACATGATCAACCAGCCAAACGCCGACGAGTACTCCTTCGAGAGCCTGCGATTCGTCAACTCGGGCGGTTCGAGCCTCCCGATCGAGGTGCTCGAGCGGTTCGAGGATCTCTACGGCGTCCAGCTAAACGAGGGGTACGGCCTGACCGAGACCTCGCCTGTCACGCATGCAAACACCCCCGACCAGCGCCGGAAGGGATCGATCGGACAGCCACTCGACGGTCTCGACGCGAAAGTCGTCGACGAGAACTTCGAGACGGTTCCCCGCGTCGAGGCGGGACCGATCGACGAGGAGGAGACGGATCTCGACGAGATCACGGGCGAACTCGTCGTCTCCGGGCCAAACGTCATGAAGGGGTACGCCGGACTCCCGGAGGCGAACGAGGCTGCCTTCACGGAGGAAGACGGCGAGACCTGGTTCCACACGGGCGACGTCTGCTACTGGGACGAGGACGACTTCTTTTTCGTCGTCGACCGGGAGAAACACATGATCGTCACCGGCGGGTACAACGTCTACCCCAGGGAGATCGAGGAACTCCTCTTCGAACACGAGGAGGTCGCCGATGCCGCAGTCGTCGGCATCCCGGACGACCGCCGCGGGGAGATTCCCGTCGCGTACATCGTGCCGACGCCCGACGCCGAAACCACGCCGGAGGAGATCAAACAGTACTGCCTCGACAATCTCGCGGAGTACAAACACCCCCGTGAAGTCGAGTTCGTCGAGGAACTGCCCCGGACGACCACCGGAAAGGTCCAGAAGTTCAAGATTCGAGAGGAGGGGGCGTAGTCGATCCCTCCCGGGGACGGCTCGTGGTCATAGAACCCGGAGTTCGATCGCAGCGCCCTGTCCGTAGCCGACACACATCGTCGAGAGGCCGAGGCCGCCGCCCCGCCGCCGCAGTTCGTGAACGAGCGTGACCGGCAGGCGTGCGCCGCTTGCGCCCAGCGGGTGGCCGATCGCGATCGCGCCGCCGTTGACGTTGAAGATGTCGTCGTCGAAGCCGAGTTCGTCCTGGCAGTAAAGCGTCTGGCTGGCGAACGCCTCGTTCAACTCCACCAGATCGTAGTCCGCCGCCGTCCGGCCGTTTTCGTCCCAGATCTCTCGCACTGCAGGGACGGGGCCGATCCCCATGATCGTCGGATCGACGCCCGCCACGCTGTGGGACTCGATTTCGGCCACGATCTCGAGCCCCCGCTTTTCGGCGAACGCCCGTGAGGTGAGCAACACGGCGGCCGCCCCGTCCGAGATCTGTGAGGCGTTGGCGGCGGTGACTGTTCCGTCTTCCTCGAAGACGGGCGGTAGCTCGGCGATCGAGTCCTTCGTCGTTCCTGGCCGCAGCCCCTCGTCTCTCTCGACGGTAATCTCGTTGCCGTCCTCGTCGTGACCGGTTACGGGGACGATCTCCTCGTCGAATTTGCCCTCCTCGGTCGCTGCGACGGCTCGCTGCTGGCTTCGTGCGGCGTACGCGTCCTGACGTTCGCGGGAGATCTCGTACTTGCGGGCGACCTTCTCCGCCGTCTGTCCCATCGCCAGATCGCCGACGTCGTACCGGTCTGCAATCCCCTCGTAAGAGCCGATCCCGCTCCGGCGTTCGTTTCGCGACATGTTCTCGACGCCGCCGGCCACGATCACGTCACGCGTTCCGGCACGGATCGCGTCGCTTGCGGTCATGATCGCCTCCGCGGAGGAGGCACAGAGCCGGTCGATGGTCGTCCCCGGCACCTGTTCACCGAGTGCGAGCAGTGCGATGACGCGGGCGAGATTGTTGCTCTGCTCGTCGACCTGCTTCGCACAGCCCCAGCGGACGTCGTCGACGTCGTCGGGTTCGATATCCGTCTCCGCCATCATCCGCTCGACGAGCGGGACCGACAGTTCTTCGCTCCCGGTCTCTGCGAAGACGCCACCCTGCTTTCCCTGTGGCGTTCGCACTGCCTGTACGATGACTGGCTGTCGCTGGCTCATCACTCCCAGTTCCGCTGGCGGACGGTTAATGCTCCCGGTTCGTCGTATACACAGAGACGTCCGGTACAATCATTACCCGCGGGGCCGAACCGTCAGCCACATGGGCGAGTACACAGCGTTGCTGCCAGTAGACGTCGAGACCGACAGAGCGAGACGGGCTGCCGATGCGGTCACGAGCCTTCCCGGTGACCCCGACGACGTGACAGCGGTCGTGTTACACGTCGTCGAACCCTTCCAGGGGACCGACGAGGGACCGGTCGTCGAGACGGAGGATCTCTACGACGACGAACTTCCGGACAGCGCCACTGCAGCGATCGAGACGCTCGAAGACGGCGGTGTCTCGGTCGAGACTCGCCAGATGAAAGGGGACCCATCGGAGACGATTCTCGATGTCGCCCGGGAGATCGACGCCGACAGCATCGTGATGAGCGGTCGGAAGCGAAGCCCTACCGGGAAAGTTCTCTTCGGAAGTACCGTCCAGTCCGTGCTGCTCTCCGCAGATCGCCCGGTCATCACCGTCCTCACCGAGTAACTTTCCGGTACCTGCGACTCTGGGGGCCCGGCGGTCAGTCGTCGCCCGCGGCCGCACTGGCCGTCTCGAGTTCGTCGAGGGACTTCGGGTAGGTTCGCAAACTCGTGTGGATCGCGATGCCTGCTTTCGCACCTTTGCCCATCGCGATCGGGATCTGGTTGTTACCCGGCGTGAGATCCCCGACCGCGTAGACGCCCTCGACGCTCGTCTCCCCGTCGTCGTCGACGGCCACCGTCCCGTCGTCGTTCAGTTCACAGCCGACCTGTCTGGCGAGGTCGTTGTTGTACTCCGAGCCGTACATCGCGAACCCGCCCTTGTACTCCCGGCGCTCGCCGTTCTCGAACTCGAACCCGCCGAGCCAGCTCGGGTCGTCTTCGTCTTTGAACATGTCCGAGATTTCGCTCTCGACGACCTCGACCGGGTGCGCCCGGAGTAGCTCCTCGGTTTCCTCGCTCCACGTCGGCTCCTCGCCACGGAGCAGCAGGTCGACGTCGTCGGCGAAGTTCAGCAGGAT
>JARWGK010000017.1:0-51410 GCA_040409725.1 Natronomonas sp. | reverse complement strand
TCGTTCGATCGGATGGAACCAGCCCGACAGTTCCAGGAGGACCGGGCGGAACTGTCGAGTGAACTCAGCAAAGAGCAGAAGCGTCCCTTCGAGTCCCTGTTCGTCGATTTCAACCAGGTTCTCGATTCCTTCGAGAGCGTTCCGGAATCGAGCCGTGGACTCGTCGATCGGCTCCTCGGCATCTGATCGCGTCTCCCGTCTGTTCTCAGACACCACGTTTATTACACCGATCCCGCTCTGTGGGGTATGAGTCGAGACGAGTCGTCCACGGCGACTGAATCCGAGACGACCACCTCTGATACCGCCAGAAGCTACGATATCGACGACGTCCTCGAGCAGTTGAACGAACTCGAGGGGTCCGTCTCTAGTTCCGAGGAGCGCCGGGAGGTCCGACGAGCCAGACGGATGCTCGAACGGGTGCCGGGGAGCGACCGGATTCGGAAATACACGACGCGAGACGTCGCCGAGGGGTTCGTCGGCGGGATCATCTTTGCGCTGCCGCTTCTCGTCGAAGATGGCGTCTTCGAGATCGCCGAGTGGTTTGCCGCTACCTCGGTCGGTCCGATTCCGATCTTTCTATTGTTCAACATCCTGTTCGTCGTCGTCCTGACGGCAGGACTGCTGTACTACACCGACATCCGCGACGTGCAGATCCGGTGGCTGTTCGGCTTCATTCCGAAGCGGTTGACCGGCGTGTTGCTCATCTCCATCGGTGTCGCCGCCGCCTCGATGTTCCTTTGGGGGCGGCTTCACTCGGAGGATCCGACGACACTGGAACAGTTCAGCCGCGTGACCGTCATCTGGGCTGCGGCGGCTCTCGGTGCGACACTCGGTGACATCCTTCCGGGCGAAAGCGAGGGCGGAGATATCGGGACGATGCTCTCCGAAATCGGCGACGGATCCGCCGGGGCCGACGTAGAGCGTACGCCACAGGGCGACGAGACGGAGGATCTCGACGACGGGGAGTGACCGCCTACTCCGAAACGTATAGGCTTCCCGAAACCACGAATTGAGGTATGTCCGATACAGAAGACGACTTCGAGGAGACGCTTGCGGCGGCATTTCGGGAGCGGTTCGATGCCACGGAAGACGACGCCGAGGCGGCCGCATCGAAGGCAGCGGCGTTCCGTGCCGACGTCGACGAATCGCTCACGACAGACGACGTTCTCGACGGGCTCGAGGTTGCCGAGGCGTACGACTCCTTCCGGCACAGATTCGACCTCGTGATCGGCGACCTGGCCGCAGCAGACGACGACTGTACCGATTCCCGTCCGTATCGACTCGCCGGATTCGACGACTTCGCGGCCGATCCGGAGATCGGCGGCTGAACGCCACCCGACGCCGCCTCGGTTCGACGCCGGCGGCCGGGTCGTCGAGATTCGGTCACGGGACGATTCTGCACCGATCGGGGTATCGACAGGTTCGAACCGGGGGAAGTCGACGATTTCTGTAAGCGAACTGTACACCCATTTCGTCGGTTGTGTGTAGAATACACACGCACGGTCAGCCACTATACGTAGCGGACGATCAGTTTCGAGGGTGAGATGACCGCCGCCGAGACGATCTCCGATCTTCCGCCGAGTGCGAAACTCGTCTACTACGTCCTCCGGAAGGAGGGATCGATGACACAGCGGGAGATTGCGGCCGAAACTCGACTCGCCGTCCGGACGGTTCGATCCGCGCTGACGACGCTCGAGGATCGAGAGATCGTCGACCAGTCGCTGTACGTTCCGGACGCACGGAAAAACGTCTACACGCTCACACAGGCGCCTGCATCGGCGACGAACGACGACGACTGAACGAACTTTCGTTCCTGAATCGGTTCACTGATAGTTTAAGTGCGACCGGAACCGCATATCGGTGTATGTCCTCTGATACGCCGACGCCGCCGGACGATTTCGAACCCGATCTCGCTGGGGCCGACTACGATTTCGTCTCCGACGACGTCGACCGACCTGGACTGGTTGCCGATCTCGAATCGCTCGTCGATGGGGACGTCAGATTCGACACCTACTCCCGGCAACTGTACGCGACAGACGCGAGCGTTTATCAACAGACGCCGATCGGCGTCGTGTTGCCGCGGTCGGCGGCGGACGTTTCGGCGGTTATGGAGTACTGCGCCGAGCGAGAGATTCCCGTACTGCCGCGCGGCGGCGGCACCTCCCTCGCCGGCCAGTCGGTCAACGAGGCCGTCGTTCTCGACTTCACCCGCTATATGGACGGGATCCTGTCGATCGACTCCGACACCGAGACTGCCTGCGTCGAGCCGGGATGCATCGTCGCGAACCTGAATCAGGCCGCCGAACCGTACGGCCTGAAGTTCGGTCCCGATCCGGCGTGGCGGGATAAATCCGCAGTCGGCGGGGCGATCGGCAACAACACCACCGGTGCACACTCCCTCGTCTACGGCAAAACGGACGCCTACATCGAGGAGTGTGAGGTCGTCCTCGCAGACGGCAGCGTCGAGACCTTCGGCGAGATCGAAGTGGAGCGACTCAGAGACGACGGTGACCCCGACGGGACGATCCGAGAGCGGATCTACGCCGAGGTCTACCGGATCATAGACGAGGAATCGGAGGCGGTCACGGACCGCTACCCCGATCTCAAGCGAAACGTCTCGGGGTACAATCTCGACGTGTTGATCGCAGAGGCAAACGGCGAGTTCGAGGACGGCGGCGAAGAGGGGGTCGTCAACCTCGCACGGCTGCTCGCCGGCAGCGAGGGAACGCTCGGAATCGTCACCGAGGCGACGATGTCGCTCGTCGATATCCCCGAAACGAAGGCCGTCGCGCTTCTCACATACGGGGATCTGCTCGATGCGATGGACGACGTCGCACCGATCGTCGAACACGGTGCTGCGGCCGTCGAGGTGATGGACGACGTGTTGCTCGAGTTGGCGCGGGATACGCCGGAGTTTTCCGACGCCGTCGGACTGTTGCCGGACGGAACGAAGGCGGCGCTGCTCGTCGAGTTCTACGCCGAATCCGACGAAGACGGCAAACGGCAGGTCGCGGATCTGCTCGCCGACCGCGCGCCCGACGTCGAGGCGGTCGGAACGGTCTCCGACGATCCACACAGCACGGGAGAGCCGGTTCGGGCGGCCGACGCACTGGAGGCGCACGACGAGGACCGCCGGTCGATGTTCTGGAAGATGCGGAAGGCGGGACTGCCGATCCTCCTGAGTCGGACGACGGACGAAAAGCACATCTCCTTCATCGAGGACTGTGCGGTTCCTCCGGAACACCTCTCGTCGTACGTGGCGGAGTTTCAGGAACTGCTGGACGAACAGGGGACCTTCGCCTGCTTCTACGCCCACGCCGGCCCCGGGGTGTTGCACATCCGTCCGCTGATCAACACGAAGACGCTCGACGGAATCGAGCAGATCGAGGCGATCGCCGAGGGCGTGACCGATCTCGTCGTCGAATACGGCGGCAGCGTCTCGGGGGAACACGGCGACGGTCGCGCTCGGACGCAGTTCAACCGGAAGCTCTACGGCGACGAACTGTGGGAGACGTTTCGGGATCTGAAGACGGCCTTCGACCCCGACTGGCTGCTCAACCCCGGAAACGTCTGCGGCGATCACGCCCTCACCGAACACCTGCGGTTCGACCCCGACTACGCCTTCGATTCGGGGTTCGACCCCGAGTTGAACTGGCACAACGACAACGGCTTCGCCGGGATGGTCGAGTTGTGTCACGGCTGTGGCGGCTGTCGTGGCGAGCAGTCGACGACCGGCGGCGTGATGTGTCCGACCTACCGCGCCGCAGAGGAGGAGATACAGAGCACCCGCGGTCGGGCGAATCTCCTCCGGAATGCGATGTCCGGCGACCTGCCCGACGACCCCTTCGAGGAGGAGTTCACGACCGAGGTGATGGACCTCTGTATCGGCTGTAAGGGGTGTAAAAAGAACTGTCCCAGCGGCGTCGACATGGCGAAGCTGAAGGCCGAGGTCGTCCACGAGAAACACGAACGCGACGGCGCGTCGCTTCGGGATCGACTGTTCGCCGAGACGAACACCGTGAGTCGGATCGGTAGCGCCCTCGCACCGCTTTCAAATCTCGCCACCAAGCTTCCCGGATCCGGGATCATCGCCGAGAAGACGCTCGGAATCGCCCGCGAGCGCGACCTGCCAACGTTCAAACGCGAGACGCTCCGAGACTGGTTCGAGAGTCGGGAATCACTGCCGGAGGGAGAAGCCGAACGGACGGCGGTGCTCGTCGCCGACACGTACACCAACTACTCCCACCCCGAACCGGGGAAGGCGGCGGTCGAGGTGCTCGAAGCCCTCGGCGTCCGCGTCGAGTTGGCCGACGTCGAGGACACGGGACGGGCGCCGCATTCGATGGGCTTTCTGGACCGTGCCCGCGAGCAGACGGGGGCGGCAGTCGAGGAGCTAGCGCCGCGGATCGCCGAGGGCTGTGACGTGGTCTGCATCGAGCCGAGTGAGTCGGTGATGCTGCAGTCGGATCTCCTCGACTTTCACGACGGCGAGGCTGCCCGTCGGGTGGCGAACAACAGCTACGGCGTCATGGAGTACATCGACGTCTTCGGACTCGATCGGGGTGCCGAGTTCGACGGAACCGGATCGCTGTCGTATCACGGCCACTGTCACCAGAAGGCGACGAAGAAAGACCACCACGCCGTCGGCGTGCTCCGTCGGGCCGGTTACGAGGTCGATCCGATCGATTCGACCTGCTGTGGGATGGCCGGCTCCTTCGGCTACGAGGCCGAACACTACTCCATGAGTCGTGCCATCGCCGACATCCTGCTGTCACAACTCGAATCGAGTTCCGGCGAGGAGCCGATTGCTCCGGGGGCGTCCTGTCGGACGCAACTCGGTGACAGCGACGGAATCGACGGACAGCCGCCGCATCCGATCGAGAAGCTCGCAGCGGCAGTTCGGTGACGCCACGCCGCAACATCAATATTTAACAGGCGTCTGGTCGCCGTTTGTGTATGAGCGACGCAGACAAACAGATCCTCGATGGGATCACAGTCGTCGATCTGACGACCTTCGTAACCGGTGGCTTCGCAACGACGATGCTCGCAAACCAGGGGGCAGACGTAATCAAGATCGAACGGCCCGAGGTCGGTGACGACAGCCGATACTCCGGTCCACCGTTCGTCTCGACGGAGGGGTACGACGGCCCCGGGCGATCGGCCGCCGAGCAGGGCGAGTCGCCGTACTTCTGGACGGTCAACTACGACAAACGCAGCGTCGAACTGAACCTCAAAACCGACGAGGGACTCGAAGCCCTGTTCGATCTCATCGAAACCGCCGATGTCGTCGTCGAAAACTTCCGTCCGGGGACGGCCGAACGGATCGGCGTGGGATACGACGCCGTTCGCTCCGTCAACGAAACCGTCGTCTACTGTTCGATCTCGGCGTTCGGTGATTCGGGTCCGTGGAGCGACCGGCCCGGATACGACCTCCTCATCCAGGGACTGAGTGGCATCATGGACGTGACCGGACCGGAAGGCGGCGATCCGGTGAAGGTCGGACTGCCCCAGACGGATCTGATCACGGCGATGTGGGCGGCCTTCGGTATCCTCGGTGCGCTGTTCCGACGGGAACGGACCGGGAAGGGCGACCGCGTCGAGTTAGGAATGCTCGACTGCAGCCTGCCGTGGCTGACGAAACAGGCTGCAAAGGCCTTCGTCGGCGAGGAACCAAAGCGGATGGGGACGAAAGACCCCGTCCTTGCACCGTATCAGACGTATCCAACCGCCGACGGACACGTCACCGTCGCCTGTGGCAACCAGAAGCTCTTCGAGGAACTCACGGAGGCGGTCGGAAAGCCGGAGTTGGCGGAGGATTCACGCTTCTCGACGAACGCTGCCCGCGTCGAACACATGGACGAACTCGAAGCGGAACTGTCCGACGCACTCGAAGAACGGTCGACCGACGAGTGGGTCGAACTCCTCGCCGAGGAGAAGGGCATTCCGGCAGGTCCCGTCCACTCCGTCGAGGAGGCACTTCACAACGAACAGACGGAGGCACGGGGTGTCATCGACTCCATCGAACACCCTGCCGCCGGCGAAATCGACGTCATCGAGCATCCGTTGAACTTCGAGGACGCCGAAAGCGGCTTCGACAGCGCACCGCCGCTGCTCGGCGAGGACACCGAATCCATACTCGCCGAACTGGGGTACGACGACGAGGAAATCGCCGCGCTGCGGGACGCCGGAGCGATCCCCGAAACCTAGCTCCTCGAATCGGGAGCCAGATACACACAGACGGCGCTGATTCCGGCGGCGACGCCGGCACAGAGGAATGCGACCCGCCAGCCGATCGTCTCGATGAGCCACCCGCCGACCACCGGCGCCGAAAGCGCGCCGGCGATCGAGACGGTCATCAGGATGGCCAGATTCGTGCCCGCCGCGCCGTCGGCGGCGAGTTCCCTGACGTAGATGAAGTACACGCCGAGGCCGGCCTGAACGAGGAATCCCAAACCGAAGAGCAACGCGGCAAACACGAGGTAACTTCCGGTGGTGCCGACGACGGCGAGGACGGGCAGGGACGCGAGCATCGCGGCGAGGACGACCGGTCTGCGCCGGTATCCGATGCGATCGGAGATCCAGCCACCGGCAGGTCGGCCGACGACGCCCGAGACGGCGAGCAACGCCGCTGCTGCCCCCGCCCCCGCGAGGGACGCGTCGATCACGTCGGTTCCGTAGGTCGGCATCCAGGCGTTCAGGAAGACGAAAAGCGCGAACGTGCCGCCGCTTGCGAGTGAGACGAGGATCGTCGAGCGCTGGGTGAGGACAGTCAGATACTCCCGGGGACTGAGCTGCGTCTCCGCCCGGATCGGTGCTGCAGTCGGCCGATACAGCCACGGGACCGCGAGTAACCCGACGATCGGATAGGCGACGATTGCAAGCGGCCAGCCACCGATGTCGGCGATGAGAGGGCCGCCGAACTGAGCGATGGCGAATCCGACCGGTGCACTCCCGACGAAGACGGCGCTCACGAAGCCACGATCGGTCGCCGGAAACGACGCCGAAACGACGTTGACGCCGCCGGTAAACAGTGCCACAGCGGTCGCGCCGCCGAGGACACGCCAGGCCAGAAAGCCGCGGTAGCTCCCGGCGAGCCATCCGCCGACGGCAGCACAGGCGAGGACGACGGTCCCGACGGCGAGAAGCAGCCGGTTGTCGATTCGATCGAGG
The DNA here is from genome assembly GCA_040409725.1 of Natronomonas sp. Classification (GTDB taxonomy): domain Archaea; phylum Halobacteriota; class Halobacteria; order Halobacteriales; family Haloarculaceae; genus Natronomonas. The sequence continues at coordinate 44,240 of JARWGK010000017.1, read as the reverse complement.
ACGACGCCGCCGGGAAGCTGGAGCAGGAGCCAGCCCAGGTAGGCGGCACTGACGGCCCAGCCCGCTGCGGTGGCCGTCGTATCGAAGGACTCCGCCAGAAGCGGCAGGATACTCGCCGGTGCGATCAGGTAGGCGTTGTAGCCGACCGAAGCCAGAAAACAGGCCGCAAGCAGTCCCCACGGACGCCCTCCGTCGTCGACCATCTATGCCTCCGTACCGACGAGGGCCTAAATAACCTGTTCAACTCGAACTGTCCCGCGGTCGTCTCGATTCGGCGTGTCGATCCGCTCGATTCGACGCTCCCTCCTTCGGATTCATCTGTATCGTCTCCGGTCGTCCATCCTCTCAGACTGTGATCGTCCGCATTTATTTATCGCCGATCCGAGGGTCGAACTATGCCCGACGGCTGGACACACGTCGATTTGAGTGCGATCGAGGCGAACCCGGAAAAGCCCGGCACCCGGATGCCGCTGTCGCCGGAACTCGGCATCGAGGCCTTCAATCTCAACGTCGCGATCCTGGATACGGGCGAACGCCTTTCGGAGAATCAGTTTCACTACCACGAGAATCAGCAGGAACTGTTCCTCGTGGTGGAGGGCCGCTGTTGGGTCGAAACGCGCGAGGAGGGCTTCGAAATGGGGCCCGACGAGGCCGTTTCCTTCGCTGCGGGGACGGTTGGTGCCCACGTCATCCACAACCCCTTCGAGGAGCCGTGTAAGATCGTCGCGATCGGGTGGCCACAGGACGGTCGATACCCCGTCCATCAGCTGTCGACGGTCGAGGAACTCCTCGAAACGCGAGAGTGACGACGATCAGCGTTCGAGCAACACCGTCTCCCGGATTCGCTCTGCGACGCCGGTCAGGTGTGCCTGTCCGAACAGCCCGACGAGGATCGCACCCAGGGAGTTGAACATCAGGTCCCGGACGGTGTCGTCCAGACCGTGCTGTGACAGCGGCGGGACGATCCCCGTCGCATCCGCACCGAGATCCAGTCCGAACTCGAACAACTCCCAGATCACACCGAAGGCGAGGACGACGACGATGACGTACACGAAAAAGAAGCGTCGTGGGATGTGAACCTCGTCGCTGTGGAGGTCGACGGTCCGGGCGAAGGTGTAGCCGACCCCGGCGACGAGGGAGGCCGACATCGCGTGTGTGAGGTGGTCCCACCAGCCGATTCTGGCGTACAGTCCGGCCGATCCCATCGTGTGCAGGAACACGGCGAGGGTGATCCACAGGCCGAGCCACGGGTCCAGTGCGACCCGGTAGTTGCGCCGCAGCAGCGCCGGGACGAAGGTGATCGCAAGGGCGATTGCTCCGTTGGAGATGGCCTTCACCTGTCCGGCGACGACCCCATAAATGACGATTCCGACGAGAACGACCTGCATCGCTCGTGTGAGTCGACGCTGCGTGCGTCTCGACGGCCGGGGCAATCGGCTCATCGGCGCACCACCCGGCGGATCGCCCGCCGAAGCCGCCGGTCTCGCCGTCGGAAGTACGAATCGAACAACACCCCGGCGACGAATCCGGCGAGCGTCACGTAGATGAACTCGATCATCAACGCTGCATTCGCCGCATCCTGTGAGGTTCCTGGCTCAGAGAGAAACGTCGTGCCGAGAAACAGATCCATGTTCCAGCGAACGATCGCCCACGCTGCCGCCGCGGCGAGTGTCGCCATCACGACGAACAGCACGGCAAACCAGTGGGTGAGCGAAAGCGAGGTGAACATATGTAACTCGACGGTTATCAGCAGCGCCAACGCGGCGATGGAGAGGTAGTAGGCGAAGGTTCCGAGTTCGCCGCCGAACAGCCCACGAACGAGGATCGGCAACAGCGCGATACCGAGCAGTTCCCACGGAAGCATCACCCGCCAGTCACGGCCGGAAACCGGTGGTATGAGAACGACGACGGCCGTTGCGGTGACGAACGCGATCCACAGGCGGTCGAAATCGAGCAGGCTCTCGATCAACACGGCACCCAACACGCCGATCATCAACCACGCGAGAATCGCGTTCACCCGGCCGTCACGAAACAGCTGCTCAAGGATGTCGTCACCCAGGCTTCCGAGCCCCGGTTCGGACCCAGTGTCATCGGTCATACACGAGAGATGGTGAGACGATTCATTAACGCCGCGGTTGTCGCTACGTCTCCGTCTCCCCGGCGTCCGGGCCGTTTCGCTTGACGCTTTCGATCCCGCGGATCGCTCCGGCGCGACTGTCGTAGCCTTCGCCGGAGTCGGAGAGGATGTTACCGTTTCTGTGGCGCAACCGCCAGCGGTACTCTCCGGCCGAATCCTCGTACACCTCGAAGGCCGCGTTCCCGATATCGAGTGCCGTGGCCTCCGAGCCGTGTTTCTTCACACGCTCTATGGCATCTCTTGCGTTGCTCTTCGAGGAGTACCCCTCCCCGGAATCGGCGATCGTGTTGCCGTTGTCACTCACCAGCCGCCAGCGGTACTCGCCGGCCGAATCCTCGTACAGTTCGATGGTGCTCATTGTTCCTCGACCTCCGCGTCGGCAATCGTCTCACGCACGCTCTCGACACCCTTTCTCGCCGCCGAACGGCTACTGTAGCCCTCGCCGGAGTCGGCGAGGACGTTGCCGTTTTTGTGCAACAGTCGCCAGCGGTACTCGCCGGCTTTGTCGCGGTAGATCTCGTAGGCTGCCGGATCGATCCGGAGATAATCCGCCGCGGCGACGTGTTCCCGCAGCCGCTTCATCGCGCGTTTCGCGTTGGACTTATTCGAGTATCCTTCACTGGAGTCGGCGATGATGTTTCCGTTTGTGTGTCGCAGCCGGAATCGGTACTCGCCAGCGTCGTCCTCGAACAGCTCGAAGGTCGCATCGCTTGCCGGTGGTTCGGCCGGCACCGCAACGGCAGGATCCCCGGCGTCGTCCGGTTCCTCGCCCGCCTCGGGATCGATCTGGAGCGTCCCGGCACCGAAGGCGTTTCGGCGGACACTCGTCTTGCCCTGCTGGCACTTCTGTTTCGAACTGTAGCCCTGTGCGGAGTCGGCGATGATGTTTCCGTTCGTGTGCCGCAGCCGCCAGCGCCACTTTCCGGCCGAATCCTCGAACAGCTCGAAACGGGCTTTACTCTCCTTCATCGATGCGAGTTCGGCCTCGGCGGCGTCGAGTCGGGACTGCAGTTCGGCGGTCCGTTCGCGTTCCTCATCGAGTGCAGCGGCCGACTCTTGGCTCCGTCGCTCCATGTCGGCGTAGTCGCTCCGCATCGGATCGGTCAGAAGCGGGATGAACGCACCGGCGACCCCAAGTACGACGAGTCCGACGATGTACGTCAGAATGACGCCGGTGTCACCGACGGTGAGGGACCACCCGCCGGGGAAAATCGACAGAAACCACACGATCGCGGCGATACAGACGAGTGCGCCGAGGCTCGCAACGATGGCTGCCGTCCGCCGGAGCGGAAACCGGATGACTGCTCCGAGAATGATCAAGACTGGCGAGAGTGCGAGGAGGGCGTAGCCGAGCCCCCGCGTCGTTGTCGCCGGTTCGGTTGCGAAAAATCCGAGCATCCCGAGCAGGCCGACGATCACGCCCACGAAGAACAGCCAGTAGCCGGTGACCTCGTCGTTCGTGGTTGCCTCTCCGATCCGGCTTTCGTAGTACGTCGCAAGCGTGCCAGTTGGTTTCTGTTTTGACATTACCATCTGTATGGATGTCATAATACGATAATAATGTAATGGTGATATCCACGATCCGACAGGCCACCGATCGGTCACCGAGGGAGATTCGACGCCTCCGTCGACGGCTGGCCACGGATTTGCCTCACAGATCGCCTCCTGCCTTTCGTGAACGAATAGCCTTTTGTATTCATGAACCGAAGCGAAAACAATGCTACGTGGACGTACCCGTCTCCGTGACGGGACGCACGAGACGGCGTGTCCCGCGACAGTATTGCCCTCTGAGGTGGCCGCCTGAATGCAGCCGAAGGCGTTGTTTGCCGCGCTGTTTGCCGTCTTGCTCGTCGGATCGATGATCGGGATGGCGGCTCCGGCTCTCGGTCAGCAGGGCGGATCGACGTTCATCTCCGGCGAACCGCGTCTGGACGTGCACCTTCCGGATTCGACGGTCGATCCCGGCGGCACCTCGGCCGTCGAGTTGCAGATATCGAACGACGGCCGGGTGAACTTCGGGAACGCCCCCGAACGTTCGATCGTGACGACGGCCAGAAACGTCCGTGTCGAGGCCGAAGCCGAGAGGGGTGCTCCCTTCGAGATCGAAACCGGTCGACAGGCGATCGGATCGGTGACGGAGGATGCACCCGGAACCGCACCGATCGAACTGACCGTGCCGGAGGACGCGGAACCGGGGACGTACGACATCGACGTCGAGATGCGCTACAGACACGTCTCACAGCTCTCCGAACGCGGGCGGGTGACGAGCGAACGGTCCCGGACCGTCACCCGGACCGTCGAGGTAATGATCGACGACGGCCCACAGTTTTCCATCGAGGGTGAAAACACCGCCGCACAGATCGGTGATCGCGGAACGGCGTCCTTCGAGATCGAAAACATCGGCAGCGAAACGGCCGACGACGTTCGGCTCACGATGGAGTCGCTGAGTTCGAAGATCACGTTCGGAGCCACCACGCAGGAGTCCGCCCGCGCCGGAACGCTGCAACCGGGTGAATCGACGACGCTCACCTACGACGTCGCAGTCGACGGCGACGCCTCGATCCGCGAGTTCTCCTTCGATGGAACTGTCGAATTCACCGACACCGACGGGGTCCGGGGCACAGACACGGGACTGACTGCGGGCGTCCAGCCCGAGGCCAAACAGCGGTTCGTCATCGAGGATGTCGAATCGACGCTGCGGGTCGGCGAGGACGGCGACCTCCACGGCACCGTGCGGAATCAGGGACCACTGCCGGCCGAAAGCGTCGTCGTTCGGTACAGCGACGAGTTCCCGAACGTCGTGCCCATCGAGAGTGACTTCGCCGTCGGAACGCTCCAGCCGGGCGAGTCGGCGGCGTTTCGGTTGCCGATCGAGGTGTCCCGTGAAGCAGAGGCGATTCCGAAGGCTGCCGACATGACGGTCACCTACCGGAACGCCGACAACGAAATTCGACGCTTCGAGGACGTCGATGCGATCCTCGACATCGGCGAGCGCCGAGACGAGTTCCTCATCGACATCGACAACCGAGAGGTCGAAGCCGGCTCCTCGACGCTCATGAACGTTCAGGTTACGAACAACCTGGACGAAACGGTGACGGATGTCGAGGCGAAGCTGTTCACCGACAGCCCGCTTTCGAGCGACGAGGACGAGGGGTACACGGAATCACTCGAACCCGGCGAGACGACGACGATCACCTTCGAGGTGGCGGCAGACTCCGGGGCGACACCACGGACGTACCCGCTGCAGATGGACTTCCGATACGATGACGACCGCGGAAACAGCAAGGTTTCCGACACCTATCGGACGGCCATCGTCGTGACCGAGTCGACCGACGACGACATCCCGTGGCTCCTCGTCGGCGCGGTCGTACTCGTCGTCGTCGGCGCCGGTGTCTTCCTCTACCGTCGCCGGGAGGAGTAGCCGTGTCCGGCGGCGAACGATCCGAGGAGAGTGCGGTAACCGCCCTCGTTGCCCGGCTCAACGATATCGCCCTGTCGCGGCCGCTGCAGGTCGTCGTCGCCGTCGCCCTCGTCACCGCGGTGATGGCCGGTGGACTCCCGCTCGTCACGACCGACGACGACGACACCGACGCCTTCACCGAGGGACTGCCCGAGCAGGAGGCGCTCGATTCGATCAACGACGAGTTCGGTGATCGGTTCGCCGATTCCGGCGCCGCGACGTCGCTCGTTCACGTCGGTGACAACGTCCTTTCACAGCGTGAGCTACAGCGAAATCTGGAGTTGATCGAGCGAACCGAACGACGGAGTGATCTGCGATTCGACGGTGCTGTCGGTCCTGCGACGCGAATCGCACAGCAGATCGATCCGACCGCGACGACCATCGAACAGCAGCGCAGAGCCGTCGAGCGGGCGACGCGAATCGAGATCAGACAGGCCGTCCGGGTGCTCGCTGAGGACCCCACCTTCGAGGACCGGGTGGCCGACGACTTCAACCCGACCGCGGCTTCTGCGTCGGCGTCCGTCACCGTCGTCCTCCACGATTTGGCCGAGGGAGACGGTGGTGGCCCGGGTGGCGGCGGTGGTGACGACGAACTCGAATCGATTCAACTCTCGATGGCGTCGATGGCCGACGACGCTGGCGGCGACATCAGGGTACTCGGTTCGGGTATCACGAGCAACGAGTTCGGCAACATCATCGGCGACTCACTGGCGATCGTCATCCCCGTCGTGTTGCTCCTGATACTCGGGTTTCTCGCCGTCGCCTACAGGGATCCGATCGATCTTCTGCTCGGTCTCGTTGCACTCATACTCACGCTCGTCTGGACGTTCGGCTTCGTCGGCTACGCCGGGATTCCGTTCGATCAGAACATGGTCTCCGTTCCCGTGTTGTTGCTCGCCGTCGGGATCGACTTCGGAATCCACATCATCAACCGGTATCGGGAGGAACGCGTCGAGGGGGCAGAGCCGCTTCCGGCGATGCTCGAGGCGAACCGGCAACTCGTCGTCGCCTTCTTCATCGTCACGGTCACCACCGTCTTCGGCTTCGGCGCGAACGTCATCAGCGACCTCGGTCCGATCAGCAACTTCGGACTCGTCGCCGCCGTCGGCATCATCTTCACCTTCGTCATCTTCGGACTGTTCCTTCCGGCCGCAAAGCTGCTCGCGGATCGGTTCCGGGAGTGGGCGTCGCTCCCGGCGTTCGGTTCGAAGCCCATCGCCTCCGAGGATTCGACCCTCGGGGGGCTGCTTTCGATCAGCGCGACGGTGACGCGAACTGCGCCGGTCGCCTTCGTCGTCGCCTTCCTGCTCGTCGGTGCTGCCGCAGGCGCGTACGGTCAGGGGGTCGATCAGTCCTTCGAGACCGACGACTTCCTGCCACCGGAGGACATCCCCGCCTACATCGAGGCGCTGCCGGAGCCGATGGCTCCCGGAGAGTACACCGTCACGGCGAACATCAACCTCCTCGAGGAGCGGTTTGCCGCCGACCAGGAGGACACGGTGACGCTGTACGTCGTCGGTCCCCTCGAATCCGATCACGCCTTAGAGTCGCTCGATCGACCGAACGACGACCCACCCGACAGCTTCGCCGAGGTCGACGGCCGGGCACAACCGGAAAGCATCCTCACCGTAATCGAGGCACAGACGGAGCGCGATCCGGAGTTCGCCGCCCTCGTCGCACGCAACGACCGATCCGGAAACGGAATCCCGGACCGCAACCTCGATCGCATCTACGACGAACTGTTCGCCTCACCCGAAAGCGGCGTCGAGGAGTTCCTGCGGGACGATCGACGGGCGACCCGGATCGAGTACTCCGTCGACGCCGACGCAAATCAGGCCGAGGTGACGGCCGACGCCAGTGACTTCGCCGAGGAGTTCCGATTTGCCGCCACCGCAACCGGCGGCATCGTCGTGTTCAACGCCGTCTCCGACGTGATATTCGCCTCGGCGATACAGAGTATGGCGCTCGCAATCGGGCTCACGGGCGTGTTCCTCGTCATCGTTTACGGGGCGCTCGAACGCCGACCACTCCTGGGTCTCGTCAACCTGTTTCCGATCCTCGTGACGGTTGCGCTGCTCGTGGCGACGATGCGGGCGATCGGACTGCCCCTAAATGCGCTGACGGCGACGCTTCTGTCGATCACGATCGGCGTCGGCGTCGCCTATTCGGTCCACATCACCCACCGATTCATCGACGAGTACAACATGGGCAACGACGACTATCAGGCGCTCAAGACGACGCTTTCGGGAACCGGCGGGGCACTCACCGGAAGTATGCTGACCACCTCAATCGGAACCGGCGCACTCGTCCTCGCGATCACGCCGATCCTCGGCAACTTCGGGTTGCTCATGGCACTCAGCGTGTTTCTCTCGTATCTCACCGCCATCTTCGTCCTCCCGCCGACGCTTTTCGTCTGGGCGCGACACCTCGACGAGCGAATCTCCGTCGCGTGAGCGATGCTTCGAGGGTCTGATCGTCGTGGCCGAACGGCCTCTATATCATTCGACGATCACGTCCGGAACGACCTCCTCGGGCTCGATGTCCCGGCGACGCAGTTCCTCGACGAACCGGAGGGCAACGACGTACCCGACGATCGTGAAGACGATGGCGATGATGAAGTTCCCGAGGAGGAGTCGGCGCAGGACCTCCGGCCCGGCGGAAAACGACACCTCCGACAGCGTGACACCCTCCACCGGCCCCAAAAGAAGCGTTCCGAGCCAGAAACTCCCCGCGTAGACGCCCCACTTCACGACGGGGTTCAACACGAGGACGGAGGCGAGTAAGGCAATCTTGCTGATTCGGTCGACGACTGCGGCGAGGACGACGAAGAGTATCAATCCGGTTCCGAGCGTCGGCAGCGAGGTGATGAACACGCCGAGTGCGAAGCTTCCGGCGACATCTCTCGGCGGGCGATCTTCCTCGAAGGCCTTTTTGAGTTCCGCTCGGATTCGGTCCCGGTACGCCGCCAGCCGTTTTCGCATCTCACCTGAACCGACGGCACCGAACACTATCAACGCTCCGGCGGTCGCGTCGAAACCTACCGCGTCGCTTTTTTCCAGTCTCGCAATCCGACGACCGCGCCATCGATCGTCTCGGCGTCGGCCGCTTTCGCTGCCCAGAGGAACATCCCTGCGACGTCTGCCGGATCACGGCCAGGACCGTGGTCGGTCAGTTCCGTCGACAGCATCCCGAGATCCAACACGCCGACGGCGGCGTCGAGTTCGGCCGAATACTGGCGGGCAACGGCCTCGGCACCAGCCTTCGAGACTGCGTAGCCGCCGAGGCCCGCCTTCGGCTCCCGTGCTATCTCTCCCGACGGAACGAGGATTCGAGCCGACTCCGAGAGGTGCGGGACGGCCTCCTTGACCGTCGTAAAGACACCCCGGGTGTTGGTTCGGAGGTGGTCGTCGAAGGCGGAGTACGACTCCGCCGCAAGCGGTGTCTCTCCCGTCGTGCCGTGGTACACTCCGGCGTTTGCGACGACACAGTCGATCGTATCGCCGATGCGAGCGGCGGCTTCCATCAACCGCTCGACGTCGTACTCGTCTCTGACGTCGGCCCGCACCGCCGTTGCCTCGCCGCCGTCCGACAGAATGTCGTCGACGACCGCGTCGAGTTCGTCGCCGCTTCGCGCACAGCAGACCACGTGAATCCCGGCGTCGGCGAACGCCCGCGTGACTACCTCACCGACACCTCGGGACGCCCCAGTGACGACTGCCGTATCCATATCCCACGAACGGACGGCACGGAAAAGACCGTTTCCCTGTCGGCAGAATCACCTCGGCCGGTCGGTTGTCACCTCCTCCCACAACTCATTTATGAGGGTTCCGACCGTACCGCTGAGTATGCAGATTTCGGACTCAGTTGTCGTCGTTGGCGGTGGTTTCGGCGGCCTTTCGACTGCGTGCTATCTCGCCGACGCCGGTGTCGACGTGACGCTTCTGGAAAAAAACGAGCAGTTGGGTGGCCGGGCCTCACGACTCGAAGCCGAGGGGTTCCGGTTCGACATGGGTCCGTCGTGGTACCTGATGCCCGACGTTTTCGAGCGCTTCTTCGGTCACTTCGACCGCGAGCCGAGTGATTACTACAGCCTCACGCGACTCGATCCACACTACCGGGTGTTCTGGAAGGACGGCGATCGACTCGACGTCAACGGCGATCGAGAGGCGATGGCCGAGGTGTTCGAGGAGTACGAATCGGGTGCCGGAGACGCCCTCGAATCGTACCTCGGGACGAGTGCCGAACACTACGACGTCGCGATGAACAAGTTCGTCTACACCGATCGACCGCGGCTGCGGGACTGGGTCGATCTGGACGTGATGCGTGCTGCACCGATCGGCCTGCAGCTCCTCGGGACGATGGACGACTACGTCGCCGACTACTTCGAACATCCGAAGCTACAGCAGCTGATGCAGTACACGCTCGTCTTCCTCGGCGGTGCACCGAACAACACGCCGGCGCTGTACAACATGATGAGTCACGTCGATTTCAACCTCGGCGTCTACTACCCCGACGGCGGACTCGGTGCGGTCGTCGACGCCTGCGTCGAGTTGGGCGAGGAACTGGGCGTCGAGTACGTCACCGACGCGGAGGTCTCAGAGATCGTTCGCCGGAAGGACGGCTTCGTCGTCGAGTCCGCCGCGGGTGACTTCGAGGCCGATCGGGTCGTCTCCAACGCCGACTACGCCCACACCGAACAGGAACTGCTGCCGGAACACGAGCGGGGGTACGACGCCGACTACTGGGAGGACCGCACGTACGCTCCGTCGGCGTTTCTGCTCTACATGGGCGTCGAAGGTGACGTCGAACAACTCGAACACCACACGCTCGTCCTCCCGACCGACTGGGATCACCACTTCGAGCAGATCTTCGACGATCCGGAGTGGCCCGAGGACCCCGCGTACTACCTCTGTGTCCCCTCGAAAACCGACGACACCGTCGCCCCGGAGGGCCACTCGAACCTCTTTGCGCTCGTTCCGATCGCACCGGGACTGGATGACACAGAAGAGACGAGAGCGTGGTACCGCGATCTCATCTTGGAGGACATCGCCGACAACACCGGCGTCGACCTCCGGGATCGGATCGTCTTCGAGGAGCAGTTCTGTGTATCGGAATTTTCTGACCGATACAACAGTATGAAGGGTACGGCGCTCGGAATGGCACATACGCTCCGACAGACGGCACTGCTCCGGCCGCCACACCGCTCGAAGGCCTGTCCGGACCTGTACTTCACCGGGTCCTACACCACGCCGGGAATCGGCGTGCCGATGTGTCTGATCAGCGGCCAACACACCGCAGACGCCGTCATCGAAGACGCTACCTGAGGCATGTCAGAAAACGCCCTCGACCGCGCGCTGCCGAGTGAGGACACGCCGATCGGCTACCTCCTCCGTCTCTCCCGGCCCCGCTTTTGGATGTATCTCGCCGGCCCCGTCATCGTCGGCGTCGCATACGCCGCGACGACGGTCGAGGAGCTGTTTGCACCGATCGGGATCGCGCTGTTTCTGTACTTCGTCCTCCCGGCGAACTTCCTTCTCTACGGGATCAACGACGTCTTTGACGTCGAAATCGACGAGGCAAACCCAAAAAAGGAGGAACGAGAGATCCGGTATCACGGCGACCGACTCGTTCCCGTCGTCGTCATCGCCTCGGCGCTGATCGGACTGGGCTTTCTGCCGTTTCTTCCGGGTGCCGGCATCGCGGCGATGGTCCTGTTTCTCTTCCTCGCCGTCCAGTACAGCGCACCGCCGTTTCGGTTCAAGACGACGCCGTTTCTGGACTCGGCCTCCAACGGCCTCTATATCCTGCCGGGCGTCGTCGCCTACGCCGCAATCGAGGGGGCAGCACCGCCGCTTGCCGCGATCGTCGGCGGCTGGCTGTGGGCGATGGGGATGCACACCTTCTCTGCGATCCCCGATATCGAACCCGACCGAGAGGCCGGCATCAAGACGACCGCGACCGTCCTCGGTAAGATGCCGACCTACGGCTACTGTGGGGTCTGCTGGATCGTCGCGGCGGCCGTCTTCTTCACCGCCCATCCGTACTTCCTCGCCGTCTTCGGCATCTATCCGCTCTTCGTCGCCGGGATCGCCACAAGTAACATCTCCGTCGACCGCGCCTACTGGTGGTTTCCGGCCCTCAACACCGTCGCCGGAATGATCCTGACGCTCGGTGCACTCTGGGTGATGCTGTATGCGTGATCGCTCGACGTGGGTGATCCGCCGTGGCTAGCGTCGAGTTGCCTGCCCGTGCCCGGATCGAACGCCGACTCGATTCGATCGTCCTCGAGAACCGCTTCACCATCGCAGTCGTCTTTCCGGCCATCGGCGCGTTGACACTTCTGGCCTCTGCCGAGGGACTGTTGCCGGATCCACTCGCATTCAACCCCTACTTTCTCCTGTTCGGCGTCGCGGTCATGCGACTGCCACTCATTGCCGGCGTTGCACCGCTCGTCGACCGACGGGCGGCCGCCGGGATCGTTCTGCTGTGTCTGTACACCTACGGAATCGAGTTCGTCGGCGTCCTGACCGGGTTCCCGTACGGTCACTTCGAGTACGGCGTCAACCTCGGGCCGATGCTCGCCGCGTCTGTTCCGGCGGCTCTGCCGCTTTTTTTCCTCCCGCTCGTCGTGAACGCGTATCTGCTGTGTCTGCTTTTGTTCGGACGACTCATCGAGCGTGCTGCGGTTCGGATTCCGGTCGCCGTCGCGGCCGTCGTCGGAATGGATCTGATCCTCGACCCCGGCGCCGTTGCCCTCGGCTTCTGGGCGTACGACGCCGGCGGGATGTACTACGACGTGCCGTGGAGCAACTACGCAGGCTGGGTGCTGTCGGCGACGGTTTCCGTCGCCGTACTGGATCGCGTCCTCGATCGCTCCGGACTGCTGGATCGACTCGATCGCTGCCGGTTCATGCTCGATGATCTGGTCTCCTTCGTGATCCTCTGGGGCGGCGTCAACCTCTACTTCGGCAACTGGGTTCCGGCCGTACTCGCCGTCGTCTACGGATACGGCCTATACAAAACGGATCGGTTCGACTTCCCGGAGCGGTGATCCGACTACCGCGATGCGACCGGTTCCTCACCGAGACGCTTCTTGCGGGTGTCGACCGGCACCGGAACCGTACTCACCTCTGCGAAAACCGTCTCCGGATCCTTCGACCACGCCCAGTGATACCGCGTCTTGGCGACGAGTGAGAGCTTCCGGGCGGCCGAAAGCGACGGCGTCTGTGACACGGTGTCGTAGTTCACGTCACGGATGAGACGATGGTGGTCGGCATACAGGATCGCGGCCGTCAACACCGGAAGCTGACAGTCCTGTGGGAGGTATTTGATCCCCTCGATGCCGTCCCGGTAGAGTCGCTCCGCACGGTACAGTTCGTGTCTGATCGCCGCCGCGATCTCGTCTGTGAACCGAAGCGCACGGATGTCGCTTTCCTTCGCATCGAACTGTTCGAGCGTCTCCTGTGGGAGGTAGATCCGATCCCGTTCGACGATGTCCTCCCTGACGTCGCGCAGGAAGTTCGTCAACTGGAAGGCATCACCCAGTCGTTTCGCGTGTGGAAGCGCCGCCTCCGTGTCCTCGGGCTCCATGATGGCCGTCATCATCGCCCCGACGGCAGCAGCAGAGCCACGCATGTACGTCTCCAGTTCCTCGTAGGTCCGATACCGATCCTTCTCGATGTCGGAGATCATCGCATCGATGAACAGATCGACCTCTCGGTCGGGGATGTCGTACTGCTCTCGCACCTCGGAGAACGCAGCAAGCACCGGATCGTCGGTTTCGTCGCCGAGGGCGGCCGCTCGGATCTCCTCTAGCTCCTGTCGCTGCTCCGAGAGCGAACGGTCCCCTGGATCGTCGACGACCTCGTCGGCGATCCTGAAAAAGCCGTACAGCACGTACGTCGAGTGTCGGACACGCTCCGGAAGCAACCGGGTCGCGTAGTAGAACGTTCGCCCAGTCTCTCGGTGAATCGACCGGCTTTCCGCAAGCTGGGTATCGTCGACCATCTGATGGGCGACAGTACACGGGGGCCCTTCTTAGGTGTTTGTACACGCGAAGAACGCGCGGTCGACGCGGCCTCACTCGATTTGCTCTGCGTACTCCGTCGCCGAAAGCAGTCCTTCTTCGTCGGTGTCCGTGGATTCGACCTCGATCATCCAGCCGTCGTCGTACGGCTGTTCGTTGACGAGTTCCGGGGCGTCGAACAGCTCCTCGTTGATCGCCGTCACCTCGCCACCTACGGGTGCGTACAGATCGGAGACAGCCTTGATGGACTCGATGACGCCGAAGGCGGTTCCTCGTTCGACGCTGTCGCCGACGTCCGGCAACTCGACGAACACCACGTCACCCAGTTCGTCCTGTGCAAAGTCCGTAATGCCGATCCGGACGGTGTCTCCGTCGATCTGTGCCCACTCGTGGGACTCCAGATACCGCAACTCATCAGGTATCTCGAAGCTCATACACGAACACTCACGGCCCCGTACTGTAGTGTTATCGCTCCCGCCTCACGGTTCGTAAAACGGAAGCGCCTCGACCACCGCCTTCTTGTTGTTTCCGCGAACCTGTATCTCGACTTCGGTTCCAACCTCGGCGTGTTCGACCGGCAGATACCCGAGTGCGATCGCCGCTCCGAGCGTCGGACTCATCGTTCCGCTCGTCACGGTTCCGACGACCGAGCCGTCGATTTCGACGTCGTAGCCGTGCCGGGCGATCCCGCGGTCGAGCATCCGAAATCCGACGAACCGCTCCCTTGGACCGCTCTCTGCGACCGCCCGGAGTGCGTCCCGGCCGACGAACTGTCCGTCGAGGTCGACGGCGAAATCGATGCCCGCCTCGTAGGGATTCCGGGGGTTCTCCTCTGGATCGAAGTCCTGCCCGGAGAGAAGAAAGCCGGCTTCCAGACGAAGCGTGTCGCGTGCACCGAGTCCGCAGGGCTGACAGTCGAGTGCGTTCCAGACCGTTTCGATTTCTCCGGCGTCGAGAAACACCTCGAAGCCGTCCTCGCCGGTGTAGCCGGTCCGGGCGAGCAGACACTCGACCCCCGCGACCTCTCGATTCGCCGCGTCGAACCGTTCGATCTCACCGGGGCTGCTGCAGTGGTCTTCGAGCAGTTCGACGGCCTCCGGCCCTTGGACGGCGATCAGTCCGTACTCGCCGGTGACGTTGTCGACTGTCGCATCCAGTCCCCACTCGTCACGGTGTGTCTCCCATCGGTCCGTCGCTTCCTCGTCGTGGCCGGCGTTTGGGACGAACAGATACTCCTCGTCGGAACGGCAGTAGACGACGGTGTCGTCGAGCATGATCCCGTCTTCGTCCGTGATCGCGGCGTAAACTGCACCACCAGGGTCGAGCGATGCGACGTCGTTCGTCACCAGTCGGTCCGTCAACTCGGCGGCATCCGGCCCCGAAACCACGATCTCACCCATGTGTGAGACATCGAACTTCCCGACCGACTCCCTGACCGCGGCGTGTTCGGTCCGGATCGAATCGAACTCGACGGGCATCTGCCACCCGCCGAACTCGGTGAACGAGGCTCCTGTCTCCTCGTGAATCTCGAAAAGCGGTGGTTCCCGTGGCATACCCCGAGTTCGATGCCGGGGACTAATATACTGGTGTCTGTCGTCCCCGTGGTACCCTCCCGAGAACCAACACCACTTTGAGCGATCGATGAGCAAACGTGGTATGGGACTGCTGGATCGACTCCGGCCGGGAACGACGGCCAGGGTCGGGATATTCGTCGACGGCCCGAACGTCTTTCGTCCGGAGTTCGAGGTCGATCTCGACGAACTGCGCGACATCGCTCGCAGCGAAGGTGGGGTGGCGATCGCACGGGTGTACGTCGACGAAAACGCCGGCGGTGGGCTGATACAGGCCGTCGAGGCGCGTGGATTCGAGGTGGTGACGACGAGCGGCGACGTCGACGTCAAACTTGCCGTCGACGCCGTCGAAGCCATCGTCGACGATCGGATCGACACGCTCGTCGTCGTCTCCCGCGACACCGACTTCAAGCCGGTCGTCGAGACGGCCTCGAAGCGACACATCCGAACGGTCGCCGTCGCTCCCGGAGAGTACGGTCGCTCCGACGCCCTCAGAAACGCTGCATCCGACGAAATCACGCTCGGTTGAGATGGTCACGACGCTCGCTGCAATCGGAATCGTCGCGACGGTCGTCGTCTGGATCGGTAGCACCGCACTGGAGCGATCCTCGGAACGTCTCGCCCGCCACTACGGCCTCCCGCGGATCGTTCAGGGTGCAGTGTTGGCCGCCGTCGGTTCCTCCGCGCCCGAAATCGCCAGTGCGATCATCGCCACCATCAGGTACGGATCCTTCGAACTCGGGGTCGGCGTGATCGTCGGATCGGCGGTGTTCAACATTCTCGTCATTCCGAGCCTTTCGACGCTGCTTTCCGACGGCACACTCGACACCGGGCGCGACATCGTTTATAAGGAAGCACAGTTCTACATGCTCTCCGTGGCGGCGCTGTTTCTCGTCCTCGCGATGGCCGTCATCTACTACCCGACCGGCGGCGATAGCCTGCAGGGTGTCGTCACCAGACCACTCGCCGCATCACTCGTCGGTCTTTATATACTCTACCTGTTCGTTCAGTATCTCGATGTCTCCGAATCGTCGATTCCGAGCGTCTCACTGTCGCTCCGTCGACTGCTCCGATCGTGGGGATTTTTGATCGGCGGAATTGCGCTGATCATCGTCGGCGTCGAGGGACTCGTCTTCGCGGCCGTCTCCCTCGGTGAACAGTTCGGCACGCCGTCGTTTCTCTGGGGGTTGACGGTTGTCGCCGCCGCGACCAGTCTGCCGGATTCACTGATAAGTGTCCGTGCCGCCCGCGGCGACGAGGCGTCGGTGAGTCTCGGAAACGTCCTCGGAAGCAACGTCTTCGACCTGCTCGTTGCGATCCCGGCCGGCGTCTTGCTCGCCGGATCGGCGACGGTCGGCTTCGAGGCCGCCGTCCCGATGATGGCGTTTCTCGTCGTCGCAACCGTCGTCCTGTTCACGTTCGCCCGAACCGGCATGGAGATCACGGATCCGGAGGCGGCGGTCATGATCGGGCTGTACGGGGTCTTCGTCGTCTGGCTGGTTCTGGAGAGCGTCGGCGTCCTCGGTATCATCTGAGCCGCACCGACAGCACTTTTCTCCCGCCGTCCACACCTCGGAGTATGTACGACGGACCCGTTTTGGACAACCATCTCCATCTCGATCCGGTGAACGGCCGCGGAGCCGAGGCCGCAGCCGAGTTCGCTGCCGCCGGCGGCACGCATCTCAACGTACTGAACAAACCGTCGTGGAACCTCGTCGGAGATGTCGAGGACCGCGGTGGATTCGAGGAGACGTTCCGGCTGACAGTCGAGGTCACGGCAGAAGCCGACGAGCGACTGCCCGGTCGTGCCTGGCCCGTCCTCGGCGTTCATCCCGCCTTGATCTCACAGTTGATCGACCGAGGCTACCAGCCCGACGAGGCGGCGTCGCTGATGAAAACTGGTCTCGATGCCGCCGCCGAGTTCGTCGACTCCGGTCCGGCGATCGCGATCAAATCCGGTCGCCCCCACTACGACGTCGACGACGCGGTCTGGGCAGCGTCCAACGAGGTGATGCGACACGCATTCTCGCTGGGTGCAGAACTCGGCTGTGCCGTTCAACTCCACACGGAAGGCGGCGAAGACTTCGAACAGGTCGCACAGTGGGCGGAGGCTGAAGGCCTCTCTCGGGGGAAGGTGATCAAACACTACTCCGGCGGCTACGTCGAGGGTCCGATCCCGAGTGTGATCTCGAACCGCGACGAGTTGCAGCGAGCCGTGGGCGGCGAGTGGCCCTTCCTCATGGAGACCGACTTTCTCGACGATCCGGATCGTCCCGGTGCCGTACTGGGGCCGAAGACGGTCCCGAAGCGTGTCCGGTGGCTCGCCGAGGAGTACCCACAGGCGCTGCGACGGGCTCACGTCGAAACGCCCGCCGCCGTCTACGGCGTCGATACCGAGGCGACCCTCGAGGCGTGATCACATGTACATCAGATCCTCGCCGGCTGATCCCTGTTCCTCTGCGACCCGTTCTGCGAGCCCGCTGTAGTGGTCCGCGACCGCGGCGGCAAACTCCTCCAGCGGTCCCGTATCGACGTCCAGTTCGTAGATTTCGTCGAGAGCCTCGAACAGCCGGAGGGCCGCATCGACGTCGGGTGTCTGTGCGTGTACCGGCGTCGTCAGCACGCACGCGGCGGTGTCCCCGTCGATCGCTCGGGAGACGATCGAGCCGTTGATGCCGTCGAGGAAGCCACCGCCCATCGCCCGAATGTCGGTGTCTTCGAGCCGGCGTCGCTGGAACTCCTCGGTTGCGATGTAGAACGCCCGGTGGTCGTCGGGGCCGTGTGCCGTCGGGACCCCCGAGAGGACGACGATCTCCTCGCATTCCTCGCCCATCGAATCGAAGATTGCCTCGCTGAACACGCCTGCTGCCGGCGGTGGAACGAACAGTTCGCCGACGAGGACGGTCATTCCGACCGAGGCGTCGGCAAACAGCCGCGTGTGGTGTCGCGGCGTCCCGGCTTCGAACGGCGCCACCGGCGGGAGACCATCCGCAGCCACGTGTCCCACCCGTTCCATCTCCGTCCGTTCGGTGAGATAGTCCACGGCCGTCAGGCCAGCCAGCCCGTACTGTGCGACCCCGATGACGAGCGTTTCCGTCGATTCGTCGTGGCGAACGTCGAACGTCGGTGAGGGTGACATACACACCCCATCGTCCTCGGGGTAAGTAGCTCCTTTGGCGTGATCGGGGCCAAAAACCGTCTGACGACGCCGGAACGCTTTTTCGGGCGGCCGAACTGCCCACTGTATGGACGTCGTGGGACAGACAGCCCCGGAGGAAACACAACCGTCGCCGGTCACCGACGGGCTCGTACCTCCCGAGTGGCTGCCGGATCTCGTCCCGACGTTTCTGTTTCAGTTCGTTTTGGCTGTCGTCGTCGTCATTGCCGCCTACTATCTGGCCAAGATCTCCCGACAACTGCTCGGGCGACGCGTCGCCAGACGGTTCAAACGGCCCTCCGTGAGCCGGACGATCCTGCGGGTGATGCAGATCGGGATCGTCGGCAGTGCCGTCGTCCTCGGTCTCGGATTCATGGGACTCGGGATCGGGAACCTCGCGCTGTCGGTCGGTGTGTTCTCTGCTGTCGTCGGAATCATCCTCGCTCCAATCATCGGGAGCGTCCTCAGTGGCGTGTTCGTCCTCACCGAACAGCCGTACGAGGTCGGCGACATGATCGAAATCGAGGAGACGGAAACCACGGCCTTCGTCGAGGACATCACGCTTCTGTACACGAAGGTATTCACACTCGACAACACGTTCATGGTGCTTCCAAACGGTGAGATGCGCCAGCGTGACGTCATCAACTACTCCGCCGAGGACACCCGAACGCGGCTCACGGCCGACGTTGCCGTCACCTACGAGAGCAACATTCCGGAGGCGAGACGGCTCCTCGAATCGGCGGCCCGAAACGCCGATGGCGTGATCACCGGCGGTCCGGACATCCGGATCGGAAGCGCACGCTACCCGGCCTCACCGACGTGTTACATCCGGGAGTACGCCGACCACGGGGTCACACTTCGGCTGCGGTACTGGGCGAAGGATCCGTACAAGCTGACCGCGACCCGATCGCGGGTGTTGACCAACGCGTGGGAACGCCTCGCCGAGGCCGACGTCAAGATCCCGTACCCGCATTCACATCTCGTCTTCGACGAGACGAGCGGCTCGATGCAGGTGTCGATCGGCGAGGAGGACGTAGAAGAGACGGTCGTCGGCGGTGAAACGCCGGCGACCGACGGATCCTCGGCCGACACCGTCCGGACGGCCGGGTCCGAACCAGAGAGAGAACGCGTCGCCGACGACACCTCGGAGTCTTCGGGATAGCGCCGGATCAATCGGCGACGACCAACTCACAGTCGAGTTCGTCCCGGAGGAACCCCTCGATGTCCGGGTCGTCGATCACGCGCTGTATCATCCGTCGCCAGCGGCTCGTCTGCTTCCGTCCGATCACGACGAAATCGGCGTTTTCACCCGCGACCTCGTCGAGGATCGTCTCCTCGACCAGAAATCCGGACCGGACGACGTACCGGGCGCGGTCGAGTGCACCGAACTCCGCCTCGACCGCCTTCTTCAGATCCGTCCGCGTCACCCGCGTGTCGTTCTGATACAGGTTGACGTGCAGAACGGTGAGGTCTGCATCGTGCTCGGCCGCAACCTCGGCTGCTCGCTGCAGCGTCGCCCGAGAGTGACGCGAGAGCGGATACCGAACCGGGGCGACGACGAGGGTCATTACACCGAAAGACGACACGGCCCTGCCTGAAACTTCCGGTTGGATTCGCCTTCGATTCCGTTTCGGACAGGGTTTTTGTCCCTCGGTGGCCGACAACAGAATATGGAGCGACGACCCGGACCCGACGGACAGTCGCTGTATCTCTCGGCGGAGGCCGAACGCGGCAACAAGGGTCCCTTCTTGATCGTGTACGCCGACCCCGACGGTGACCGCCGCTGGGGGTTCTACTGTGACAACTGCGAGAGCTTCGACAACGCCGTCGATTCGATGGGCCGAATCCAGTGTAACTCCTGTTCGAACTTCCACAAGGCCGAGGAGTGGGACGCCGCCCACGAGTGAATACGGCGACTGACATGTCGATACGGCCGCGACCCCGATCGGTTCGGCGTCACCGACGACACGAGCCGAACAGGTCACCGTTCGGGTACGTGCCAATATTTATTTCCTGCCGCGTCGTAGGTCCGAACGAATGGGAGCTGTTAGCACATCTCTGGACGAACGGGCACGGTCGATATTCACCGATCTCGGCTACGAGATCACCGACACCGGCACGGAGTTCCGGGCCGAACGCAAGTGGCGAACCGTGCACGTAACGACACAACGCCCCGTGAACGCCCCGACGCACGGACAGTTTCGCTGTTTCGTCGCCGACGCAGAACACGCCGGGGAGATACAGACACAGCTTTCGACGATCGAACCCGACTACGACTGGGCCGTCGTCGCCGTCGACGAGAGCAGTTACGAGGTCCTCCATCCGAGCGCCGACGTTCTTCCGGCGCCGTAGCCTCGTTTCCCCGCCGACGGCTTTCCGAACGGAATGGCCTTATAAAATCGGCGGGAGTATTTTAATTGACATACGCCAAAACGAACGATATGGTGTTCAAAAAGATCACGCTGATCGGCACAAGTACAGAGAGCTTCGACGACGCGGTCGACGATGCGGTCGACAGAGCCGTCGCGACGCTGGACAACGTGTACTGGGTCGAGGTAGAGGAGTTCGGCGTCGAACTGGCGTCGGTCGAAACCCGCGAGTATCAGGCCGAGGTGGTCGTCGCCTTCGAACTCGAGGGTTAGGTGCGGAAGGATTCGCCGCAGCCACACTCGCTTTCGACGTTCGGGTTGCTGACGTGAAATCCGGCGCCCTGTAGGCCGCCCTCGAAGTCGAGGATCGACCCGTCGACGTATTCGAGGCTGGCCGGATCGACGAACACACGGAGTCCGTGGTGTTCGGTCACCTCGTCGTCCTGTTCGGGTTCGGTGTCGAACCGGAGCCCGTAGGACAGCCCCGCACAGCCGCCCTGCTGGACGTACAGCCGGAGTCCCGCCTCGTTCGTGTCGTAGTCTTCGCCTTCGAGAAGGCTCAACGCCTGGTCTGCGGCGTCCTCCGTAACCGAAAGTGGTTCACCCGTCGCCTCGGCGTGTTGACTCATGCTTAGCAGTTTCGCGCGAAGCGTGTTAACCCTGACGCCGACCACCGTTCCGGCGGCCGTCGGCAGACGGATTCTGTCCGAACTGCCACAACGGTTTTATCTGTCGTTCGCCTCTTTCCGTACGTAACATGAACAAACATTTCGAAGATACGCGGTATTATTTGAAGCGTGCGGGAGAAACGGCGAAGGCCGGTGTTTCGGAGGAACTGGAGCCAATCGAAGCGAAGGTCAAGGAGCTGACCGACCGGGACGAAGGCGAGGCGGAGCCGGAGCCGAGTCGGTTCGACGGCGTCCGTGAGGACCTCGAACGCCTCGGCAAGAAGGCGGAGGGCGAAACCCGGGAAGCAATCGAGAAGGCGAAGGGCAAACTCGACAGCTACCGGGACGAAAAGAAGGACACGGCCGAGTGAGACGCCGGCGTTCGCCGGTTCTTGAAAAGCGTTAAGTTGCGCCCCACCGGATTTTTTCCCGCGGGCCGGTGGTCTAGGTCGGTTATGACACCTCCTTCACACGGAGGAAGTCGGCGGTTCAAATCCGCCCCGGCCCATCCTGCGACGAACGAACGTGAGGAGCGGATGGTCTCGCGGATTTGAACCTTAGAGGTCGCAGCGCCGAGCGAAGTCCTTGATGTCGAACAGGCCGGAACCGGGAACCACGGGAATGAATTGGTGCAATCCTTACTCGTGGCTAGACACTTTGACCGTCTCTGAGCCAGTATAGCAACTGGGTGAATCGAGTGTTTATTCTGTTGGACACTCGCTCCGAGTTTCTGAACCGTTTAAAATATCCTACAAAAGGCGAGACATCTGACCAGAACGATCACCGCCGGATGCAGTGCCGAGTGCTAACTCGCATCTGCGCCACACCCACAGTACGGCACTCATCTCCGATTCGTGTATAACTGAAGACAGTAGCCTGAATACTGCCTTTTGGGCGGCTTACTCTCTCGATGCTCGCCGCGCAGCTAACACCGCAATAATCAGCAATGCAACCACCGCAGCACCGATTCCGAACCCGGGTAGCTCAGGCGGCTCTTCTGGCGGTCCAGACTCGGACTCACCGTCTGGGTCGGAGTCCGGTTCCAACTCTGGCTCCGGTTCCGGTTCCAGTTCTGGTTCGGTATCGGAGTCCGGTTCCGACTCTGGCTCCGGTTCTGACTCGGGATCGTCTTCGGAGTTAGCGACGATGAACGTCGAGAATCCGGGGGTATCGGCGGTGATCAATACTGTGTCATCCACAACGGTAGCCTCTGTAGCAAGTTCTTCGTACTCGTCGTCCAGCGCCCGAAGTACCGCGATGTCGTCGGCGTCGAGGTCAGTCTGCTCGAGGGCGTCGGTCGAAATGAAAATCTCGAGTGTTGCTGATTCGTTGGCGACCGAATCGGGAACATCGATTTCGAGAGCGGTCACGACGGGACGATTGGGGTCGAACGGTGGTGCGTCCGTGGGCACAGCGTCAAGTTCGCTCACGCCAGCCGTTCCGTCGTTGATGTCGGCATCGAAGACAATCGCATCTAATGCCGTTTGGGTGAACGTGACTGTCGTGCCGGACTCGGCAGGTTGAATATCGTCTATCACCCTCGTTTGCCCAGCAGTCACCGACGTTGGCGAACTGGTACCGGTGCTGCTGCCTCCACTACTGATCTCATCGTCTGTGGGGTCAGTATCGGGGGCGTCTGCTGTATCCCCTTGGCCGATAACGAACGTCGAAAAGCCCGGTGTCTCAGCTTCAAACGTCGTCCCACCGCGGTGATCGGTCGGTATCGACTCCCACTCTCCATCGGTGAACCGGAACACCGAGACGAGCTGCGGGTCGTCAAACGAATCGGGATCGAGGTCGAATCTGAACCGTCCCGACTCTACCGCATCCGAATCGATCCCACCATCCTCGATTCGGACGGCTGCCTCCGCCGACGCTGGCGGCTCAGGAACCCCCCTCGGGACTTCATCTGTCACATCCACATCCAGTTGTTGACTGGTGGCGCTGTCACCGTAGGTCAACTCGAGTGAATCCAGCTGTTCGGAAGATCCAATCGTCGCCCGGAACGTATCACCCGCCTCCGCCCGCGGAATTGTAATCCCGGTTGTCCCGCCGCTATCGGTCGTCTCAACGTCACGATCAGCCGTCAGCGCATACACCGTCCCCTCATCCGTCCCAACGTAGACCGTCCCGTCGACGACAGCAGGGGCAGTCGACACACCACCTTCGACTTCGAACCGCCACAGCTCCTGCCCGGGTGTTTCGCCTGTATCGACCCCGTAAACAGCACCGTTTCTGTCACCGATTGAGCCGGTGTGTCCGAACACCAACGTCTCCTCAACGTGACTGGGTGAATCCTCGACAACACCTGCCTCCTCAATATCGAACGCCCACGCCTCCTCACCACTTTCGCGGTCCACCGCGATAATCCCAAGCGACGGATCAATGTCACCTTCCAGAATCTCCAACGCCCCGCCGACTCCGGTGTACGCTATCTGTCCGTCAACGACCGGTGACGTTCCGATTGGTATATTATCGCGTAGTTCGTCGTCCTCGTCTTCGAGATCCGTATCGAGATCGGCTATCTCATATACGTCATCTGGATTTGGCTCCCGGTTCTCCGATGGTGGGCCAGCGAGCCGACCCATCTCGGCCAGCGACTGTGCTGGCCGCGCCGCAACCAGCTGGTCACCGTCGACAGTCAGCGCCGGTGTGAAATCTCGGCCGGCCGTCCCTCCATCTTCTTTGTCGCCTCCGGCAACCGACAAACCACCACTGATGATACCCCGCCAGATACGGTCGCCAGTCGAAGCATTCCAGGCGATTGTGTCGTCTTCGGTGAATGTGGTTCCGGATGCGTACAGGATGTCATCTTCGACTGCTGGTGGCGCTACGGAATCAGTAATCCGCGGCACATTGTCATCAGTCGTCTCCGATCGCCATTGTTGGCTCCCGGTTTCGGCATCGACAGCGACGATTTCGCTATCATCACTCTGCGGGAATGGTCCCGGCGCGTACACAGTGCCGTCGACAACTGTCGGAGCCGCCTCCTGAAGTCGATCCTCGGTAACACGGTCGCCAGGACTGTCGTCGTCATCCAGTAGCGTATGCGTCCACTCGATCGTGCCTGCGTCGGCGTCGAGTGCGATCAGTCGGGTCTGGATAATCACGTAGACTGTCCCATCGGCCACAGCCGGCGCGCTCGGACTCACGGTGATCGGCTCGTCGGTCTCAGGATCCCGGGCGAAGAACACCCAGTCGAACTCGCCACTCCGGGCGTCGAGCCCGATCACCGCCCCGTCTTCACGAGTCACGATTACTGTCCGGTTCCCGTCGGCGTCTGGCGAACTTACCACCGGTGTTCCGATGATTCCGCTTCCTTCGTCGGTTTCCACTCCATCGAAGGTCCACTGTTCGACGATCCCGTCTCGTGGTGCCCACCCGTCGTGTTGCCCGGAGTTTTGTGGATCGTTCTGGTACTGCTGCCACGCCCGGGCGTCTTCATCGACTGCCGTCCCTTCGAGGCCGACCGACTGTGCTGTCACCTCGCCGTTCGCCCCATCCAGCTCGGTTAGTGCGACGTTTTCGGGCTCTCCGTCGGCCGGCACCACCAAGGCGGCGTAGTCACCGTCTTCGAGAATCGTTCCGACGAGTCCGGTCACCCGCACCGTTCCGTTCGGGCCGATCGGAAGGCTGAGGAACGATTCGTCCGTATGTGTGACTCACTGTCACTCACCAGCCGTTCTCACAGGCCGTTTCTCTCCACCCGTCGTTTCGTGTCGTCTTCGCCGGCCGACGACACGCTGTTTGTGGATCACTCACTTCGCCGGAACCGTCACGGAATCCTCTGATTTTGTTCTCGCTACTCGAACGGCAACTCCGGTTCGAACCCGATCACGTCGACGAGCGTCGAAAGCACCGACTCGACCCCCTCGCCGGTCTCGACGCTCATGTAGTGGTCGGCATCGACGTCGGTCGATCGGTCGGACTTGTTGCAGACGACGACGACCGGAACGTCGAACCGCGTCTCGACGTCGGAGAGTAGATCGAGTTGTGCCTCGATGGGGTAGCCACACTCCTCACTCGCATCGAGCACCACCAACACCGCGTCGGCGAGGTGTGTGAGGGCCGACACCGTCTGGGATTCGATGGCGTTTCTATCCTCCGGCGGTCGGTCGAGCAGCCCCGGGGTGTCGATCAGCTGATACCGAATCCGGTCATCCTCGAAGTGTCCGATGCCGATCTGTGTCGTCGTGTAGGGATAACTCGCGGTTTCGTTTCTGGCGTTCGTCACCCGGTTGACGAAGGAGGTCTTCCCGACGTTCGGGTAGCCGGCGACGACGACGGCCGGTTCGTCCGTTCGGATGTCGGGCAGGGCCTTCAGCGCGTCGCGTGCCTCACCGACCGTCGTCAGGTCGGCTTCGACCTCTCTGGTCACGTCTGCCATCCGGGCGAAGGCCTGTTTGCGGAGCTTTCGGGCCGTCTCGGCGTCGACGTTCCGGATGCGACTCTGGTATTCGCTTTGGATCTCACCGGTTTTCCGCGCCGCCCAGCCGACCTCCGAGAGGCTCTGTCGGAGGTCGTCGATACCGCCGACGTCCGTATCCGCAAGCGTCGCGTCGGCGAGTTCGCGGTAGAAGGGATCGACCGTCCCGAAGTCGGGCCAGGAGGTGACGACGTTTTCGAGGTTGTCCGAGAGGACGTTTCCGGCCGTCTGGAGCATCGACTCCTGTGCCTCGTGGCCGGATTTGGCTCGTCCCGCCCGCGCCGCCCGGGAGAAGGCCTGATCGATCAGCTCCTCCGCTCGCGGCGTCGTCGGGAGACTCTCGAATACGCTCATTGCCAGTCGTAGCGGGCCGAGGCTCAAAAGGGCGTCTGTCCGCGATTCCTCACCGATCGGATTCGGCACGGAGCCAGCAAGGATTTGAGTGCCCTCGTCCTACGATGTCGTATGACCAACTGGAGTGCCGTCTTCGCCGGATTCGCGGTGGCTCTCGTCGCGAGTCTCTTCGCCTTTTCAGTCCCCGTCGTTGGTCACATCGTCGCCGGACTGCTCGGCGGTTTCGTCGCCGGCTTCGTCGCCGGCGGCGGCGGACTCTCGGGTGCGTACCACGGCCTTCTGGCCGGTGCGATCGGCGGATTGATCGTCGCGGTGCTGTTTGCGATCGCCGCCTCGGTTGTCGGTGGGATCGTCGGCGGCCCGCCCGGCGGACTGCTGGGTGGTGCGAGCGTCCTTTTGATCGGTGCGATCGTCGCCTTCGTCCTCGCGATCGACAGCGCGATCGGCGGATTCGTCGGTGGGTTGCTTGGGTGATTATTATGCTCCGGTCCAAACGACCGGTATGGCATCCATCGACGCCGACGAACTCCTGCCGAACGATCACGTAAAGAAGGCCGTCGCCGCAGGCCAGATGACACAACTCCACCGCGGCCACGCCTACGCCGAGGAGGGCGACACCTTCGAAATCGACGGCGACGTCTTTGAGGTGACGAGCGTTGACGAACGGACGCTCGGCGACCTGACCGACGAGGACGCACGCGCCGAGGGCTCACCGGATCTCGACGCCTACAAGGAGCGAATGAAGAAGGTCCACGGCGGGAACTTCGAGTGGGACCCCACGAGTGACGTCGTCAGACACCGGTTCGAACGCCGCTCGGAGTGACGACGCGCTCGATCAGATCTCTCGCGTCAACCCGTCGCGGAGGTCGCGGCCGAAGTAGTTTCCGCCGAGGGCGACGACGGCTCCGAGAACGGCCCCGATTGCGACAAGCGGGAGGCCGAAGCCGCCGAGAACCGAGACGACGAAGAAATCTACGAGCGCACTGACGCCCATCACGGCACCACCGGCGGCAGCCATCTCTGTGTAGCGACCCTCGGATTTGAGCGTCCCGAGCAGGAAGGCGGCGATACCGACGCCGAGCAGTCCCGAAAGCGGCAGCGGAACGAGGCTGTTTGCGCCGATCAATCCGACCGCAAAGACGACCGCGGCGACCAGAAACCAGCGGGGTGAAAACACCGACGTGGCCCGCGATGCAGCACGGGAACGGAGCCCGCCCTTCGAGTCGGATTCGGCTGTCGATGACTCCGGAGCGTTCGTGCCGCCGCCCGTATCGTCCAGTAGCTCGTCGTCGATGCCGAGATCGAACTCGTCGGACGCTGCGGACGACCCGTCTTCACCCGAGCGGGACGGCTTCGTTTTCGTTCTGTCCTCGGCCATACCACCAGTTGTGCCGCGAGGCCCATCGGTCTTTCCCAGCGGAGACTCCGTCGGGTCGGTCGTCGCAACCGGCAAACGGTTGCTTTCAAGTCCACGCACCCGGTAGCGTCCTCTATGAACCCAGGCGACCGCATCCGGCTCGAACGCGCCGGAACGACGTACGAAGGCGTGTTGATGCCCTCCTCGACGCCGGAACACCTCGTCGTCAAACTCGACGGCGGGTACAACGTCGGCGTCTCCCGTGTCGATTCCGACGTCGAGATTCTCGAAACCGACAGCTACGACGTCGGCGACGCCGGGACCGACGACAGTTCGAGTTCCGAGATCACCTTCGACGACGACCTGCCCACCGTTGCCCTCATTTCGACCGGCGGAACGATCGCTTCGACGGTCGATTACCGGACCGGCGCCGTCACCGCACAGTTCGACGCCGAGGACGTCCTCCGGGCCGTCCCCGAGTTGGCCGGGCGAGCCAACTACCGCGGCCGGGTCGTCGCCAACATCCTCTCGGAGAACATGACGCCTGACGTCTGGGTCGAGTTGGTCGAGGCGATCGAAGCCGAGATCGAAGCCGGCGCCGACGGCGTCGTCGTCATGCACGGCACCGACACGATGGCCTACAGCGCCGCAGCCGTCTCGTATGCCCTCGATTCGCCGGTTCCGATCGTCTTCACCGGCTCACAGCGCTCGGCCGACCGCCCCTCCTCGGACAACGTGATGAACGCCGTCTGTGCGGTCGAGGCCGCGACCAGAGACCACGCCGAGACCCTCGTCTGCATGCACGAATCCGAATCCGACGACCGATGTTCGCTACACCGCGGGACCCGCGTCCGCAAGAACCACACCTCCCGTCGGGACGCCTTCGAGACCGTCGGCGCGAAGCCGATCGGAACGGTCGACTACGAGACCGAGTCCGTCGAGTTCCGGCGTGAGGTCGCCGAACGCGGTGCGGTCGATCTCGACTCCTCGGCCGCCTTCGACCGAAGCGTCGAGTTGCTCAAGTTCGTTCCCGGCACCGATCCCTCGCGTCTCGACCTCGCCGAGGATGCAAGCGGCGTCGTCATCGAGGGAACCGGACTGGGACACGTCAACACCGGGTGGATCGACCGGATCGCAGAACTCACCGACTCCGGAACGACCGTCGTGATGACGAGTCAGTGTCTCGAAGGACGGGTGTGTGATCGCGTCTACGACACCGGACGCGACCTCCTCGATGCGGGCGTCGTCGAGTGTGAGGACACGCTTCCGGCGGCGGCGTACGTGAAACTGATGTGGGCACTCGCAAACGTCGAATCCGTCGAAGCGACGATGCGACAAAACGTGGCCGGCGAGATTCAGGCGCGATCCGTACCGTGGCAGTGATCGCGCTTCGAGGTACCGACATCCGACGCCGGCGGTCTGCGAGCGGGGCCGTCCCGAGTCATTCAAGTGTCCGCCCGGCGAGGGTTGAGGTATGAAAAGC
The DNA here is from genome assembly GCA_040409725.1 of Natronomonas sp. GTDB lineage: Archaea > Halobacteriota > Halobacteria > Halobacteriales > Haloarculaceae > Natronomonas. The sequence continues at coordinate 15,232 of JARWGK010000017.1, read as the reverse complement.
CACGGACGCTCCGAGACGAAGCGAACCGGCGGTCGACGCCGGACCGTTCGGAAGAAGCGCAAGCGAGAACTCGGCTCCTCGCCGACGGAAACGCAGGTCGGCGAGCCGAAACTGAAGGTCGCCGACGCCCACGGCGGCGAACAGAAGGTACGGGCCATCACGACGAACGTCGCAAGCGTCGCCACGGACGACGGTGTCGTCTCCGCGACCATCGACGGCGTCGTCGAGAACCCATCGAACCCCAACTACGTCCGACGAAACATCATCACGAAGGGAGCCGTCATCGAGACCGACGCCGGCCGCGCCCGCGTCACCTCCCGCCCGGGACAGGACGGGCAGGTCAACGCCGTTCTTCTCGAAGAATAGTCTCTGCCCTTCGTCTATCCGAACAGGCGCCGCCGAGCCACGCCGGTGAGCGTCCTGAGACGCGACGGGCGGTGGAGTTCCGCTCGCTCCGATTCGGTGAGTTCGAAGTCGAAGATGTCGATGTTCTGTTCGAGATGCTCCCGGGAAGATGCCTTCGGGACGGTGACCACGTTCGGCTGTTCGATCAGCCAGCGGATGGCGACCTGTGCCGGCGTCTTCTGGTAGCGATCACCGACGCGTGAGAGCATCTCGTCGTCCAACACACCGCCGTGGGCAAGCGGCGAGTAGGCCGTCAAGAGCAGGTCGTGGATCCGACAGTAATCCAGCAACTCGCCGCGGTCGTAGAAGACGTGATACTGCACCTGATTCGTCAGGATCCCGTGATCGGACAGTTCTCTGGCGCGGTGGAGAGTATCGACGTCGAAGTTCGAGACGCCGGCGTGGCGGACCGTCCCTCGATCGATCAACTCGTCGATCGCAGCGATCGTCTCCCGAAGCGGAGTGGTGATGTTCGGCCAGTGGATCAGGAGTAAATCGACGTACGACGTGGAGAGCTTCGCGAGACTCTCCTCGACGCTCCGGATCACGTCGTCGTAGCCGCGATTGTTTCCCGAAAGCTTCGTCGTGAGAAACACCGATTCCCGGTCCACCGCCGATTCCCCGATTGCGGTGCCGACCTGTCGCTCGTTGTCGTACGCCTGTGCGGTGTCGACGTGACGGTACCCTGTTTCGAGTGCCGTCCGGACGGTCACCCGGCACGACTCCCCGTTCAGCCCCCACGTTCCGAGTCCAACCGCAGGAACGTCGACGCCTCGGGCGGTTCGTATCTCCATACCCCACGTAGGGACGCCCGGATCGTATAGTTGACCCCGCGTTCCTCGCCTCACTCGATCGTCGTCCCCGGCGTCTCTCCGTCGAGGAACGCGCCCAGCCCATCGAGGTCGAATATCGTCGCAGACACCGGGATCGACAACAGCGTCCGAACCTTCCCCGACATCCCGCCGGTTACGTCTGTCGCATCGCTTCCGCCGAGTACCGACTCGACCGCCTCGAAGGAATCGATGGTTTCGATAACGTCGCCTCGCTCGTCGAGTACGCCCGGAACCGCAGAACAGACGCCGATCCGGTCGGCGTCCAACTGTCGTGTGAGTTCGACGACGAGTTCGTCACCGGAGAGAATCGTCGCACCGCGTTCGTCGTGTGAGACGACGTCTCCGTGCAGAACCGGAACGAAACCCTCCTCCAGCATCGTCTCGACGGGTCTCGTGTGTAACACGAGTTCGCCGTCCGTCGTTCTACTCGCAGACGAGAGGGGATGGACGGGAACCGCCGGCACGTCGACGGCCCCGAGTGCGTCGAGGACCGACCCGTTGAGCCGCTTCATCGCGCCGTGAATCTCACGCACGGCGACGGGATCGTCCGTGCCGTCCTCCGAGGAGACGCCGTGGGCGTCGGCGTGGTGGTGCCCGAAGCTCCCGGCCCCGTGGACGACGACGATGTCCTCGACGCCGGCGAGTGCCGACGCCGCCTGCTCCAGGGCTTCCCGATCGACTGTCTCCGGAGTGTCCTTCCGCGTGATGACGCTCCCGCCGAGTTTGAGGACCGTGGTCATCGGACCGTCGCCTCCGTTGGCGTCGAACTCATCTGGTCGACTCCGTTCGAACGCCCGCTCTGTCGAGTTCTGCGGAAAACGCCTCCTCACAGCCCGGCGTGTACTCCAGTGCCGTCTTCGCCCCCGTGGCTCGATCGAGGGCGACGATACAGCCGGAACCGCCGGCTCCGGTGAGTTTCGCACCGAGTGCCCCGCCGTCGCGGGCCGCCCACACCATCGCATCCAGCGACCGCCCCGAGACACCGAGCGCCGACAGCAGTCCGTGGTTGACGTCCATCAACTCACCCAGTTCATCGAGGTTCCCCTCTCTGAGTGCTCTTTCACCCTCTCTGACGAGATCACCGATCGCACCCACGGTGTCCTCTGCGAAGTCGTACCGATCTTTCAACCGCCGGACGCCTGCGACGAGTTCGCCCGTGTCGCCGGCGCCGCCGTCGTATCCGACGACGAACGGCAGCGTCTCGACGCCGTCGATCGGCCGGCAGTCCTCGCCTTGGACCCGGACGACGCCTCCCACGGCCGAACAGAACGTGTCGGCACGCGACGCCTCCCCGTCTTGGACGTCGTATTCGACCCGGTAGGCGCGGTCTGCGATCTCTGCCGGCGACAGTTCGACGCCGAACTCGCGGGCGGCGGCGTCGATCCCGGCGACCACCACCGCCGCCGAGGAGCCGAGCCCGGCACCCAGCGGGATCGAACTCTCGACGGTGATATCGACGCCTGCGTTCGGCTTCCCGGCCGCATCCCGTGCCTGCTCGATCGCACCCTCGACGTATCCCATCGCGGCCTTGACCATCGTCGACGGCACGTCGATGTCCGGTCCGGCACCATCCTCCTCGTCCCAGGTGACCCGAAACCCATCGAGAGTCAGATCCTCGGCACGAACCGTCATTCGGCTGTCGTCCCGCTCGTCGACGGTGACCTGTGCCCGACGACGGATCGCACACGGCACCGCCGGTTCTCCGTAAACCACGGCGTGTTCTCCGAAGAGATACACCTTCCCCGGAGCACTCGATGTCGTCGCCATACCGACCTCTCTCGTCGCCGGTGCAAAAACGTATTCACCGCCGACAGCCACTTGACGGCGGCGACGCTACTGTGGCTGTGCGATCGCTGTCCCGACACGTCTCCGGCCTCGTTTCGGATCTCACCGCCGAGTACGGTGCGATCGACCTCGTCGGCCGTCGGATCGAGTGTGAGCCACGGGCACGTGACGCCGTCGTCGAAGCCTACGAACAGTTCGGCGTCGTCGGCGGCGCCGGGATCAGACTCCGCGACAGCGACGATCGGGTTCTCCTCGTACAGTACGACGGCATCGACGGCTGGGTCGACCCCGGCACCGGTCGCCGCCCCGGTGAATCCTACGAGGAGTGTGCCTGCCGTGTTCTCGGCGGCGTCACCGGCCTCGATGCTTCCGTCGAGGGAATCAGACAGATCCACGTGTTGTACTACGACGACTGGACCGAACGCGCTCCGGCGCCGAGTCCGTACGTCTGTTTCACCCTCGATTCACCCGTCTCCGAAACGTCGATTTCACTCGACGGTCACGCCGACGACAGCATCGAACGACTCGCGTGGCACGAGGAAACGCCTGTCGAACTCGCGTACCCGGAACTCGCGGAGCGATCGGGCGAAAAATAAAACGATCTAGAGGTCAGTCTCGAAGTCCGAAAGCGCGTAGGCAGGCTCTGCACCGCGTCGGTCGAGCGTCTCGTTTGCGAGCAGCCAGTAGACGACGCTCAGTGCCTTCCGGCCCTTGTTGTTCGTCGGAACGACGAGATCGACGTTCGACGTCGTGTTGTTCGAGTCACACATCGCGATGACCGGGATCCCGACGGTGATCGCCTCCTTGACCGCCTGTGCGTCTCCGATCGGGTCGGTGACGACGACGACGTCGGGTTCGATGTACCCCTCGTAGTCGGGGTTCGTGAGGGTGCCGGGGATGAACCGTCCCGTGCGTGCTCGTGCGCCGACGGCGTCTGCGAACTTCTCCGCAGGGAATCGGCCGTACTGACGGCTGGAGGCAACGAGAATCTGTTCTGGGGCGTAGTTTGCGAGGAACGACGCCGCCGTCCGGATCCGGCTGTCGGTCTGGGAGACGTCCAGCACGTACAGCCCGTCGGTTCGAACCCGGTGGATGAACCGCTCCATCGACTTCGTCTTCTGCTGGGTACCGATGTGGACGCCGGCCGAGAGGTACTCCTCGACCGGGATGAGCAGATCAGCCTCCTCATCCGGCATCACGTCCTCGTCGAGGACCGGCTCTGCTGTGTCCTCGGCTTCCGTCTCGGCGTCAGCATCGTCTGCCGACGCCGGCTGTGCGTCTTCGTCCGTTGGATCCGGCTCGTCCGTCTCGACGGCCACCGGGGCGTCCCCGGCTTCCTCGAGCTCTTCTTCGAGCTCGTCGAGTTCCTCGTCGAGTTCGGACGCGTCGAGTCCCTCTTCGTTGTCACTCATGCGTTTTCCTCGATCCGTATCAGTTCGTTCAGCTTGGCGGTTCGCTCGCCGCCGACAGCGCCGGTTTTGATGAACGGCGCGTCGGTTCCGACGGCGAGGTGTGCGATCGTTTCGTCCTCGGTCTCTCCGCTCCGGTGGGAGACGACGGGATCGTAGCCGTTTTTCGCCGCGAGTTCGATCGCGTCGACGGTCTGTGAGAGCGTGCCGATCTGATTCGGCTTGATCAACACGCTGTTTGCCGCACCGACTTCGATCCCTTTCTCGATCCGATCGGTGTTCGTCACGAACAGGTCGTCACCACAGACGAGCGTATCGTCGACGCGCTCGGCCAGCTCCCGGAAGGAGTCGTAATCGTCCTCGTCGAACGGATCTTCGACGTAGATCAGATCGTACTCCTCGATCAATTCGGTCATGTACTCGAGTTGCTCCGCCGTCGTCCGGGTTCGGTCGCTGTAGTGGTAGACGCCGTCTTCGAACATCTCCGCGGCGGCGACGTCGAGTCCGACGCGGATGTCGAAGCCAACGTCGTCTGCGACGGCGTCTGCGGCCGCCGCGACGATCTCGAAGGCCTCGCTGTCGTCGATCGCCGGCGCCCAGGCCCCCTCGTCGCCCTTCGCCACGGCGACGCCCTGATCGGCGAGTCGATCGCCGATCTCGGCGTGTACCGCGGCGTTGGCGAAGACGGCGTCGGACACCGACGGCGCGCCGATCGGGGCGACGAGAAACTCCTGGATGTCAGTCGCGTCTGCGGCGTGTTCGCCGCCACCGACGACGTTTCCGAGCGGCGTCGGAAACGAGTCTCCGCGGAAGGCACCGCCGAGATGCTGATACAGCGGTGCGCCGAGTACGTCCGCCGCAGCCTTCGCCGTCGCCATCGAGATCGCAACGGCGCTGTTTGCACCGATCTCCGAGAAGTTCTCCGTTCCATCGGCCGCAAGCAGCGCGGCGTCGACACCTCGCTGGTCGCCGGCGTAGACCTGCCCCTCGAGTCGGGGCACGGCGAGTTCGCGGGCGGCGGCGATCGCCTCCTCGGCCGGCAACTCGATCGCCTCGTACTCGCCCGTCGATGCGCCCGACGGGGCTGCCGCACGGCCGAAGCCGTTGCTTTCGGTCCGAACCGCGGCCTCGACGGTCGCGTTGCCGCGGGAGTCGAGCACGCGCCGCAGTCGGATCTCCGTGACGAGGGTCATCGTTCACCTCGACGGACCGTGAAGGGAAGAACCCCTGCGTCGTACTCCTCGGCCGCGACGAGGATCGGCTCCGTTTGATCCGTCTCGATCAACACCGGTGCGCCGTAGGACACCTGCAGCGCTCGCGCACCCAGGATGCGTGCCTTTTCGTATCGGTTGCTCCGGCTCATTGATACGGTGAGACGATGTCGACGAGATCCTTGTGTGAAACCAGCATTCGACGACAGCAGTGCCGTTCGACGCCGAGTTCGTCCAGTACCTCCGCCGGATCCTCGTCACCCTCGCGTGCTCGCTGTTTGAATTCTTCCCAGTGTTCGCCGACGACGTTGCCGCAGGTGAAACACCGGACAGGTACCATCATATCTCGATCACCTCAGCGGTAGGATTTCTGGTAACGGGCCCGTGCGCCGGGGCCGCCCCACTTCTTTGGTTCGGACTGCCGAACGTCGTTGACCAGAAGCGACCGGTCGAAGGACATGTACGCATCCCGAAGTTCGGCGTCGTTCGTGTGTTCGACCAGTCCGCGGGCGATGGCCGTCCGGGTGGCATCGGCCTGTCCGGCGAATCCGCCGCCGGAAACCGTCACGTCGATGTCCACCGAGTCCCGCAGGTCGTCGTCTGCGATCCGGAACGGTTCGAGCATCTTCAGCTTCGCCTGCTCCGGTTCGACCAGTTCGACCGGCTTGGAGTTGATCCGAACTCGTCCGCTCCCGTCCGAGACCGTCGCTCGCGCGACGGCCGTCTTCTTCTTTCCAGATGTGTTCGTTACCATGTGACCGTAGCACCCAGCTTTTCGCTGATCTCGCCCAACTGGACGAATTTGATGTTCGAAAGTCGATCCAGTGAGGTGTCCTCGAGAACCTCTGCGTCGTCGTCATCGTACGGATTGCCGATGTAGACGCGAACGTTCTCGAAGGCCTCACGGCCGTGCTGTGTCTTGTACGGCAACATCCCACGAATCGACCGTTTGAACAGCCGATCCGGTCGCTTCGGGTAGTGTGGTCCGCGGTCGGAGCCGACCTCGACGCGCTTGCGGTAGACGCTCATTACGTCCTCCTCGGCGCCGGTGATGACCGCACCTTCGGCGTTGACGACGGCGATCGTTTCGCCGTCGAGTGCGCGTTCGGCCACCTGTGAGGCGACCCGACCGAGGATGCAATCACGCGCATCGACGACGAAATCGGCGTCGAATTCGGCGTAGCTCATCGGATCACCCGCACGTTCGTTCCGTCGGGGTTGTCTTCTACTGCCTGTTCTAGTTCGATCGCATTGCCGACCTGATCGATCTTGGTTTCGGCCGTCGACGAGAAGTCGACCGCCGCAACCGTGACCGTCTTCCGGAGCGCACCGGAACCGAGCACCTTCCCCGGCACGACGACGGTCTCCTCGTCCTGGGCGTACCGCTCGATGCGGCCCAGGTTGACCTCGGCGTGCGTGGATCGGGGTTTTTCGAGACGCTCGGCTACATCGCCCCAGACGTCACCGCCACCGTTTCTGGCGGTCGATTTCAGCTCGGCAATGAGACTACTGAGTCTCGGGTTCGTCTTGCTACTCATCGTTTGATCTCCTTGAGAAACGAGTGCAGGGAGCAGGATTTGAACCTGCGGACCTCTACAGGACAGCGCCCTGAACGCTGCGCCGTTGGCCTGACTTGGCTATCCCTGCTCGCGTCGTGTGTTTCTGTGTCCCCGCTAAAGCACCTTTCGGTCCGATCGATCGAACCGATCGAGAGACCGACCCCCGGGAAGCCGGCGGCGGAGCCACCGCTTTCGGCGGTCGGTCTCGTCTGTGGTGTAGCGGAGATCATGTGTGTTACAGTCGAACTGCGTCCTGCAGCGATTCGGCGCGGGCCGAGATGGTGTCGACGGCCGCCTCGACCAGTTCCTCGACCGTCATCGATCCGTCCGTCTCGATGTTGAAGACGAACGCCTCGGGGACATCCTCGACCCGAACCTGTCTGTCCGGATACTGCTTCCGGAGGTCGTTGTCGAACTCCTCGCTCGCGAGTAGTTCGCCGTCCTCGGTCTCGATGACGCCCCGAACGATCTCTGGTTCGTCGTCGTCGAACTCGCCGCGGTCACCCTCGATTTCGACCCGCTGGAGGTGCCGGTAGGCGACGGCCACGCCACCCTGGTGTTTGGCGTGGTCCTTCCCGTAGCCGAGTTTCGCCTCGGCTTCGACCTCAAGGCGCTGTCCTTCCTTCAGATCGATAATCGGGACGTTCTCCTCGGCCGGTTGTACCTTCTCGTCCGCCGAGACCAGATCGCCGGAGTAGGCTGTCGCCGGTCCCTCGACGTCGATCGCGAGTGTCACGGAGTCGTCGGGTTCGTAGTCGTCGGGCGTCGTAAGCGGGATCAACCCCATCCGGAGGGCGATCTGCTCGTCGAACATCACCGACGTGTTCTCGATGACCCGAATGCTGTCGATCGACAGCGTCGGCACGTCGGCGATCATCGCCCGCCGGATTCCGTTTGCAAACGCCGGGGTGACGCCACGAACGAGGAACCGCGCACTTCGGTCGTCGCGTTCGATGAACGTTACGTCGAATTCGTCACTCATCTCAGAATCCAGCGTTTTTCGGCGCTCGTGTGCCGTCGTGTGGAATCGGCGTCACGTCTTCGATACGACCGATCTCGAGTCCGGCGCGGGCGAGTGCACGGATCGTCGCCTGTGCCCCCGGCCCGGGGTTGGTCTGCTGGTTGCCGCCGGGGCCGCGGACGCGGACGTGGAGGCCGTCGATTCCCGCCGCCTGAACCTCCTCGGCGACCGCCTCGGCCATCTGCATCGCCGCGTACGGCGACGCCTCGTCTCGGTTCTGTTTCACGACCGTGCCGCCGGAGGATTTGACGATCGTCTCGGCGCCGGTCAGGTCCGTTACGGTGATTATCGTGTTGTTGAATGAGGCATACACGTGTGCGATGCCCCACGTTGTGTCGTCTGCCATCTATTGTCCCTCCGCTCGTTCGGGGTGAAGGTCGTCTGCAAGCGGACTCGTCTCGTCGAACTCGATTTCGCTTTCCTCGGCAACGTCGACCGTGTAGGACGGCGACGTGACGCGAGATCCGGAGACGACGACGTGTCCGTGGTTGATGAACTGTCTGGACTGCTGTGGCGTGTTGCCGATCCCCTTTCGGTAGGTGACCGTCTGGAGTCGTCGTTCCAGCACGTCGGTCACGTCCAGCGACAGGATGTCGTCGAGACTGTCCTCGGACTGCAGGACGCCGATGCGCTTCAGCCGGGCCAGGAACTCGGCGCCGGCTTCCTCGGCGGCCTCTGCGTCACCCTGTGCCTCGCCGAGCAGCTGGCGGGCCTCCCGCCGGTAGGAACGCAGTTCCGATTGTGCTCGCCACAGCTCTTCTTTGTTCTTCAGTCCGTACCGGGACAGCAGATCGCCTTCGTCGGCGATTCGCTCGCCCTGGAACGGGTGATTCGGCGTCTCGTAGCCCTTGGTGTTCTGTCCGAGCGGCATTATTCCTCATCCCCCGCGTCCTCGGCCATGTCCTCTTTGATCGCTTCGACGTTGACACCGATCGTCCCTTCCGTTCGGCCGGTGGACTTCGTTCGCTGTCCGCGGACCTTCTGGCCGCGCTTGTGGCGAACGCCCTTGTAGGAGTCGATCATCTTCATCCGGTTGATGTCCTGTCTGCGGGTCATCTCGAGGTCGTTGCCGATCTCGTGGGTCGACTCGCCGCTGAAGAAGTCGTTCTGGTGGTTCGTGAGCCAGTCGGGGACCTCTCCCTCGTAGCCTTCGACCAACTCGACGATGTCGTCGATCTTCGATTGATCGAGCGCACCGAGAACGTCTCGGCGGTCGACGTCTGCGTGGTCTGCGATAATGCGAGCGGCGCGGTGACCGATTCCGTTCATGTCGGTCAGCGCCCGCTCGACGCTCTTCGTTCCGTCGAGGTCTGTCCGTCCGATTCGGACGAAGTACTGGATGTCCTCGTCTTCCTCGGCCGCTTGTTCTTCCGTGCTCATGGGTGATTTGTAGCGTCGTGGCGGGGATTCGAACCCCGGAGGCTTGCGCCACAGAGTTAGCAACCCTGCGCCTTGGGCCAGGCTTGGCTACCACGACACGCGTGTGTTGATCCTCGCCCTGACGGACTCGGGGTCGAGACCCCTGCAGTGATTGCGTCTATCGCTACCCCGCGGCTGTACTTAAGGACAACGATGCGCCCGGCGGCTGTGAAGGAGCCACAGACGACCCAAGCCCGGAAGCGTTCCGACCGGATGATTCGCGTGAACGACTTATATACGGAGCCCGTATCTCCGACACCCGATGGCCGACGAGGATCAGATCACACAGACGCTCACCGAGGGTTCCGCCTACGAACAGGCACTCATCGTCACCCATCGGACGTTCCCCATCTCGTTGACCCGGAAGATCCAGCTGTGTCTCGGGACGCTGCTTTTGACGACCGTGCTTGCCCCACTTTTGCACCTGAGCAGCGCCTCGATCCGGATGGTCGAAGGTGAGGCCGCCGCCGGAGCCGGTGTCTTCCGCAACGACATCTCCACGATCGTTCTGATCGGCGTCTTCGTGACGACCGTCTTTGTCGCCTTTTTGATTCGCCACGAAACCCGACTGGAACGACGAAAGGACGACCTGACCCTCGAAGAGGCCCAACACGCCCTGCGGATTCAGGACATGATCCTCGCACTCGCAACCGGAAACGGCCTGTTGTTCGTGCTCGTCCCGATTGCTCTCGTCACCGCCGGAGTGTCACCCGACGTCGTCGCGTGGCTGTACGACGCCGACATTCGGCTGTATCAGCCCTCCGGCGTCTCCGTCGACGCCAGGATCACCTCGCTGTGTGGCGGTGTGGCTGCACTCGGAGCGCTTTTATATTGGCGAACGTGACCGGTCAGCGCCGCCGGGAGACGTCTCGTCGCCGAACGATGCCCTGCATGTCTGCGGTCTCGCGGGCGAATGACCGAAACGCCTCGGCGGTTTCGCCGCTATCGAGAACCACCGGCCCTTCGCCGGGCTCCCGCTGTCGGACCGAGGGGTCGAGCGGAATCTCCCCGAGGAACGGCATCTCGACCTCGCGGGCGAACTCCCGCCCGCCGCCCTTCCCGAAGATGTCGTGTTCGCCGCCACAGTCCGGGCAGATGAATCCGGACATGTTCTCGACGATTCCAAGAACGGGGGTGTCGTGTTCGCCGAACATCCGGAGGCCCTTCTGTGCGTCGTCGAGGGCGACCTCCTCGGGGGTCGTGACGATCACCGCACCCGAAACCGGGACCGACTGCAGGAGCGTCAACTGCGTGTCACCGGTCCCCGGCGGCAGATCGACGATCATGTAATCGAGTTCGCCCCACTCGACGTCCTCCCACAGCTGTGTGAGGACCTTATGAACCATCGGGCCACGCCAGATCACCGGATCGTCCTCGCCGACGAGGAAGTCCATGCTGATGAGCCGCATGCCGAACTTCTCCGGCGGGATGAGCGTCTCCCGCTCGGTCGTCTTCGGCCCCTCCTCGGCACCGAGCATCCGCGGGACGTTCGGGCCGTACACGTCGGCGTCGAACAACCCGACGCGGGCGCCCATGTCGGCGAGGCCGGCGGCGAGGTTCACCGCCGTCGTCGACTTGCCGACACCACCTTTCCCGGAGGCGACGGCGATGATGTTCTCGACGCCGGGCAACACCTGATCGGATTTCGGCACCCGGCTCTCGATCGAGGCGCTCATCTCGACGTCCAGTCCCTCCTCCGTGAGCTTGTTTCGAACCTCGTTTGCGATCGCCGTTTCACTCGGCGAGTACGGAGCCCCGAGGGCGAGATCCAGTTTGACGGTCTCGCCGTCGACAACGAGGTCGTTGACCAGCCCCAGTGAGACGATGTCGTCCCCCAGATCCGGATCCTGCACCGTCGACAGCACCGCACGTACGTCGTCTTCGTCCATATCTTCGGTTACTCCGAGATGCCGATAAGGGTTGTGTCCCGATTTGCCCGAATATGTAACCTTTTTCAGTTGACATCGGCGGGCGAGTGGCGTCGATTTTAAGCACCTCTATCCGAACGGTCGGGTATGCTCGAAGATGATTTTGGCCGGGAGGTGACCGGGGTGCGCGTCTCTCTGACCGATCGGTGTAACTTCGATTGTGTCTACTGTCACAACGAGGGACTCGGCGATACCCGAGGACCGATGGAACCGGCCGACGACGAGATGTCGACCGACGACGTCGTACGCTTCCTCGAGGTCGCCGAGGAGTTCGACGTCGATTCGGTGAAGTTCACCGGCGGCGAACCGATGCTCCGGGAGGATCTGGAGGAGATCGTCCGTCGAACGCCCGACTCGATGGAAACGTCCCTGACCACGAACGGCACCTTCCTGCCCGGTCGCGCGGAGGACCTCGTCGACGCCGGTCTCTCCCGCGTGAACGTCTCCCAGGACGCCATGTCGCCCGACGCCTTCGAGAAGGTGACCAAATCCAACGCCTACGACAGCGTCATGGAAGGCGTCGAGGCCGCGATCGACGCCGGATTGACCCCGGTAAAGCTCAATATGGTCGTCTTCGAGGCCACCGCCGGCTACGTCCCCGAGATGGTCGATCACGTCGCCGAAAACGACGGACTCCAGCTCCAGCTCATCGAGTATATGCCCGAACTCGCCGGCAAACCCGAGTGGGCGATCGACATCGACCGCGTCCACGGCTGGCTCGAAGAACAGGCAACCCGGATCGAAAACCGCGAGATGCACGACCGGAGGCGGTACTTCGTCGGCGAAAACGAAGGGATGGTCGAGATCGTCGATCCCGTCGGGAACGCGAACTTCTGTGCGAACTGCCACCGCGTCCGCGTCACCCACGAGGGCCACCTGAAGGGCTGTCTCAACCGAAACGACGACCTCCGGAGCATGGGCGAGATGAGCAAACCGGAGATCCGCGACGCCTTCCGAGAGACTGTCGCAAACCGCGTCCCCTACTACGGCGAGTACATGGTGAAGGAAGATGGCGAGTGGGTGCTCAACGAGAAGTATCTCGACTCCTTCGACCACGACTTCGAGGATCTCGACGAGACCACGGAAACGGAGCCGGAAGCCGAGGCCTGACCGTCGTCACCCGCGTTATCGAGGATCATTCGGCCGCTTCGAAACTCACAGCCCCGAGAGCAACTGTATCGATCCGAGGACGAGCCACACGACGAGGACGTAGTTTATACCATCTGCTCTGTCGCCGCGTCGAGATCTTCTAGAGCCCACCTGACGACGAGGGCCTCGACTGCATCGCGGTCGTCGACGAGGTGGGTTCCCTCCTCGTACCGCCTCGTGGTTTCGATCGCCTCCGAGAGCATCCGCTGTTCGAGCGGCGTCTGATCCGGCGTCTCGCGGGTGTCGTTCAGCAGGGCCTCGAAATCCTCCCGGAGGACGAACGACGCCCGGGCGGCGTTACACCGCGACAGCGGACTCATGCCGGCCTCGAAGACGAGTTCTCGGACGGTCTCGAAGTCGTCGGCACAGAAGTAAAGCGAGACCTCGCCTTCGATGTCCTGCCACGCGATCGGCCCCGAGTGTTTCAGCAGTTGGACCGCTCGGGGCGGGATGTCGATCCGGTGGTCCGTCTCGGGGCGGCCACAGAGACAACACGGCTTCTCGGTCCGACCGGTGTACATACGCCGTCTAGCACTTCGAGACGCTTGACGTTGCCGTCGCCGGAGGATACGGTCGATTTCGATAGCAACGTTTTATCGGTCTGCCTCCGCCAGTTCCGGTATGGATTCGGCCGAGCGCACGGACCTCCTGTGTCGGTTCACGGAGGAAGTAATCGAGACCGCAGAGCTCACAGAGCAGTTCGAATCGGGGACGCCGACGGCCTACATCGGCTACGCACCGACCGGCGAGATGCACATCGGACACTACACGACGATCCGAAAGCTCGTCGACTTTCTGGATGCCGGCGTCGAGGTCACCGTCCTGATCGCCGACCTCCACGCACACCTCGACGACGCAAAAAGTCCCTTCGAGTTGCTCGATGCCCGTTCGCGGTACTATCGGACGGCGATCGAGGCGATGATCGACGCCGCCGGCGGCGATCCGGAGGCGATTTCCTTCGTCCGCGGGACGGAGTTCCAACTCGAGGAGCCGTACACGCTGGATCTGTACCGACTGCTTGCTGAAACGACCGTCTCGCGGGCGCGACGCGCGGGCAGCGAGGTCGTCCGCGAATCCGACAGCCCCGCACTCGGTGGACTGGTGTACACCTTGATGCAGGCACTCGACGTCGCCGCCCTCGACGCCGACATCGCCTACGGCGGGATCGATCAGCGCGGCATCTACATGCTCGCCCGCGAGACGCTGCCCGAGTTCGGGTACGAGAAGCCGACCTGCGTGTTCGCGCCGCTTCTGTCGGGACTCTCCGGCGGCAAGATGTCGGCCTCCGAGGCCGCCTCGAAGGTGAACCTCACGGACGACGACGAGACGATCGCAACGAAGATTCAGGAGGCGTACTGTCCGGCCGGCGAACTCGAGGACAACGGCGTCGTCGAGTACCTCCGCTATCTCGTCTTCCCCGTCTTCGAGGAACGCGGCGAAACGCTCGTCGTCGAACGCCCCGAGGAGTACGGCGGCGACCTCACGTACGACGACTACGAGACGCTCGAAGCCGACTACGTCTCCGGGGAGCTCCATCCGGCCGATCTCAAGCCGGCGGCGGCGGCGGCCATCGCCGAGGTGATCGCCCCGATCAGGTCCCGGCTGCAGGCCGAACCGGAGCTACTCGCGGAGGCCTATCCCGACTCGGAGTGAGCCACATCGTCGAGCCAGTGTTCGGCCCACGCCTCGATTTCCTCGAACACCGTACACAGCGACTGTGCCTTCTCCGTGAGTGAGTAGTAGGTGGCGACCGGTGCGTCCTCCTCGAGCCGCCGATTCACGTAGCCCGTTTCGCCGAGGTCGTCGAGGACACGGGAGAGCGTTCGGGCGTTTGCCCCCGTCGATCGCTTCAGTTCGTTGAACCGCTTTTCGCCGTCCTGCAGGTCGTACAACACGAGCAGCCGCCACTTCGAGCCGATCTGTTCCATCGACTCGACCACCGGACAGGCCGCCTCGATTTCGGCTTCCTGCGTGAGTTCACTCGACATACTCTCCGTTGGTTCCACGACGGTATATAGGTTCGTAAACGCACCAGCTATCATTTCGTTATCGTTCTGTGGCCACGGTCGGATCGAAAAATCACACGACTGTTCTCGAACCGGCCGAAACACGTCGAAACACGGCGAACGAGCGTCTCAGCGCGTCACGAACGAAGAGGCACTTATAAATAAAATGCTGTCACATATTCAGATATGACCTACACCTGCCGGAACTGCAAACAGACGTTCAGCAGCGAACTCCAGTACGAACTCCACCGCGACACGTGTTCGGCCGAGGCGATGATCTGTGAGGTATGCGGTGAGCAGTTCGCGGAGCGACGAGCGACGACGGACGGCTGGCATTACGCCTGCCCGAACGAGGACTGCGGCGGCGAGGGCCTCGGAGAGGACCTCCACTCGGTGCGTGATTTCAGCGTCGCGGCGTCTCGGTAACGCGGCTCATCGGTCCGGTTCGGCGGTTGCGATCTCCGCCAGTCGGTGACACGCCCGTCGACACACCGGCGCGTAGCCGGC
>JARWGK010000016.1:0-3299 GCA_040409725.1 Natronomonas sp. | reverse complement strand
CCGGTGTGTCTGGCGGTCGGAGACGGTGCGGTTGCCGTCGCGGCGACTGAAGGGACCGACGTCGAGACGCCGTTTCGGCGTGCGGTGGGCGCCCTCGACGGCCGGGCGACGGTCCGGGATCGACGGGGTGTCGGCGTCTTCGAGGGTGGATCCGGGGACGCAATCGAGGCGTTCCGGACGGAACTGGAGGCGAGACGATGAGACGCGCGACGATCAGGACGGCCCACGACGACCCGGAGACGGTCGCTGCGGCGCTGTCTCCGGACAACACCGACGAGATGTCGACGACCGTCGACGACGGTCGCGTCGTCACGCGCATCGATCGACAGTCGAGTGGTGGGCTCCGGACGACCGCCGACGACTACCTGCGTGGGTTGATCGTCGCGGACCGGGTGGCCGGTGGAGTGTCCGACGGCGACGGTGTGATCGACGACGATGCGGAGCGAGCGGCTGACGATAGCACAGCTTATACGAACGACGACTCGAATACACGACAATGAGCGAACGATCTGTATCCAAACGGAAAAGCGAAAAGCAGTGGTACACCCTCATCGCCCCGGAGCAGTTCGACCGGGAAGAGCTCGGTGAAACCCCTGCAGAGGAACCACAACAGGTCTACGGACGGACCATCGAAACCACGCTGGGCGATCTGAAAAACGACGCCAGCGAGAACAACACGAAGCTGAAGTTCAAGGTCGACGACGTCGGCAGCGACACGGCCTACACGGAGTTCATCAAACACGAACTCACGCGGGATTACATGCGGAGTCTCGTCCGACGCGGCTCCTCGAAGGTCGACGGCTACGTGACCGTGCTGACGACCGACGACTACCGCGTGCAGGTGCAGCCCGTTGCGCTGACGACGAAAAGCGCAGACCGAAGTCAGGAGAAGGCGATCCGACAGACGATGGTCGAGATCGTCGAGGAGGCGGCAGCCGATCGAACCTTCGAACAGCTCATCGACAGCATCGTCGAAGGCCGGCTCTCCTCGGCCATCTACGGCGAGGCGAAGACGATCTACCCGCTTCGACGCGTCGAAATTCAGAAGACGACACTCGAAGCGCGGCCCGAAGAGGTCGCCGCCGAGGAAGAGGCGAGTGTCGACGTCGAACAGGAAGACGTCGCCGTCGAGGAGTAACACCGCTTTTATTTGGGATTTCTCCGCCACCGCCTCCGATTCGTTTCACTCGACGACGATCACGCCGGCCATCCCTGCGTCCTCGTGTGGAATGCAGTAGTACGGATGCTGTCCGCGAACGTCGAAGGTGTGTGCGTACGTCTCACCGGGAGCGATGTTGCCGCTTCGCGCGTCGAACCACGACTCTCTGGCGGCGGATTCGGTGTCGAAATCCCCGGAGGCAAAAAACGTCGCTTCGTCGGGAATTCCGTCCGGATCGGCCGTGACGGTGTGGCCACGGGATCCGTTGTTGCCCCAGACGACGGTCTCGCCGACGTCGATCGTCAGGTGATTCGGCAGAAACGCGTTTGCGGACATTCCGATGTCGAAATCCTCGGAGTCGAGACCACCGTCGAGACAGCCGGAGACGGCGACGACGGTCGCAGAAGCCGCCGACAGAAACGCCCGTCGGTTCATACGAAACACGAGGGGTCGAAGCGCAATAGGCGGCGTGGTTCCGGCGGGAAGCGAACCTACTAAGACCGCCCTCTTCGAGCGAGGACACATGAGGCCGCGGTTTCTCGGTGAACTGGGTGTCGCCGACGTCGTCACCGTCGGCAACGCCGTCGCCGGATTTCTCGCGACGATCGTCGCCTTTCAGGATCCCGCCCTTTCGGCGCGGTTGATCCTGGTTGCGGCAATCGCCGACGGACTCGACGGCATCATCGCCCGGGCCCGCGGTGGATCGGCCGTCGGCGGGTACCTCGATTCGCTGTCCGACGTTGCCTCTTTTGGCGTCGCTCCGGCGGTGTTCGTCTACGCCGTCACGACCGACGGCGGCTTCTCGACGGCGATGGGCGTCGCAGCCGCGGCGATACCGGCGGTGTACGTCGCCGCGGCGGTCGTGCGACTCGGGTTCTACATGCAGCACGACCGCAAAAAGCCCGAGACTGCAGGTGTCCAGACGACCCTCGCCGCGACGATCCTCGCCGTGATGTATCTGGCCGGGATCACGGCGCCGTCGATTCTCCTCGGGGCGACGGGCGTGTTGTGCTATCTGATGATCGCCTCGATCTCCTATCCGGAGCTTTATGCGCGTGATGCGGTCGTCCTCGGCGGATTGCAGGCGGCTGCAATCGCGTTCCCCACGGCCTTCGATCGGGTGTTTCCCCGCGTGTTGTTCGCCTTCGCCCTCGGATACCTCCTCCTCGCGCCGTTTCTGTACTGGCGAGAGGTGGAGTGATCCGGGCAGAGAAGGGAAACGCTCTTTGAGCGTAGTTACGGAGGCAGTTGTATGACCGAGGGAGACGACGAAGAGACAGGTGGCTCCGAGGAAAGCGAGGAGCCAACGGAGGCGGCTGAATCCGAAGAGACAGCTGGCGCCGGAGAAGGGGAGGAGCCAATGGAAGAGGCCGAGCCCGAGGAGACGGCCGACTCCGAGGAAGACGAAGAGCCGACGGAGGAAGCTGAGCCCGAGGAGGTAGGCGACTCCGAGGAAGACGAAGAGCCGACGGAAGAGGCCGCATCCGAGGAGACCGGAACCGACCTTCCGGCAGAGACACTCGACGATCGCCTCGACGACATCGAGGCTGCACTCGAGGCCGCAGAAACGGAGGCCGACCTCGACGAGGTCGAGGCTCGACTCGACGAGATCGAAGCCGACGTCGAATCCTCCCGACCCGAGGAGACGGACGACGACGAGGACGCCGAGGAGGAAGATCCCTTCGAGGCAGTCGCCGAGCGCATCGAAACGCTGCGTGGCGACCTCGAGGCTGCCCGGGGGCCGTACGCGGAGGACATCGAGGCCCTCGTCGAGGATGTCGCCGGAACGATCGAGGAGACGCGCTGGACCGAGGACGGACAGCAGGCCGTCATCGCAGCCACGGAGACGTTCGTCGCCGCGGTCGGGGAGGAGATCGACACGGACGCGACGGCCGGCGGCGACACGGTGGCGGATCACGTCGCGGCGATCGAAGGCGCTGCGGCGAGTGTCGCGGAGGCGGGGCTCGATCCGGACGACGACAAAGAGACGATCGAGACGCTCCTGGCGGCGGCCGAGGAACTGGAGGCGGCTGTCGAGGACGCAGAGGAGTGGGACGACCTCTCTGTTCGTGAACAACTCGACGCACAGGGGCTGTACGATCGGATGACATCGGAAAACCGGAAGGACTTCCCACCGGAG
>JARWGK010000015.1:0-17782 GCA_040409725.1 Natronomonas sp. | reverse complement strand
GCGCCTTCGTTTATATACTGTTCGAGTCCGTAGGATGCGGTGTGGCTCCCGACGGGGAGGAAGGAATCCGACAGTCGCAGCGCCGTCAGAAACGACGGGTCGGACGTCACGACGCCCCCTCGTCTCGCCCGTCTTCGTGGTCGTGGCTGTGGCCGTCTCCACCGTGGCTGTGGCCGTCTCCACCGTGGCTGTGATCCTGTCTATCGCCTTCGGCGTGGCTGACATCGCCGTCTCCGGGTCGGTGATCGTGTTCGTGTGTGTGTCCTGCCTTTTGATCGTGTGCGTGCCCCGCTTCTCGACCGTGGGTGTGTTTGTGGTCGGCGCCGATCCCGTCTTCGAGGAACAGCGTCGCGTCGACCGTCTCGTATTTCGTCGTCGCGTCCGGCAGATACTCGGCAAGAACGCCCTCGACGATGTGGCGGTCTGCATCCAGCGGAACGTACAGCGTCGATTCCTCGACGGCGATATCCCAGTGGTGGTTGCCGATCCGGTGACCAAGCTCCAGGGCGACCGCTGGGGGGAACCCATCGGGCAACTCGGCGACGACGGCGGTCCGTTCCTCGAGGGTGACGACGACGGCTCGGTCGTCGTCACAGAGCAACACGTCACCGGGGGAAAGCGGTGGATCGTCGACGAGAACGCCGAGGTCGGTCCCGGCGTCGGTCTCGACCCGGAGTCGAGATTTCTGTCTATCTGCGCCGTCGACGGCGACGGTTTCGAGCGTTCCGCGTTCGTCGTGTCCCTCGACTCTCGACGCCAGATCCCCGTCCGTTTCGACGTTCCCGAGGATGCCGTCGACGCGAATCACGTGTCACCCTCCTCGTCGAGCACCGCCGATCTGATCTCCGCGACCGCGGCGTCGATTGCCTCGACGACATCTGTGCTGCGGTGACCGAGGACGCGGACGGCGACGCCCGACTCCGCCGAAAGCGTCGATGCACCGCCCCGGACGGCATCGGCTGCGGCAACCCGTTCGTGGAGTCTGTCGGCGAGTGCGCCGGCGTCCTCGGCGGGAGCGAGGACGTACAGCGTCCCGACCACTCCGTACTCCCCGACGGTCGCCGGGTTCCGTGGATCTCGCTTCGCCGGTTCGATGTCGACGGTGTCGGCACAGACCAACTCGCCGTCGATCCGCGCCTCGAACCGGCTGTGGTAGTGGTCGAACGTGAACGGCTCGTGGTCGGTGAGACCGTCGGGAACGAGAACGTCGCTCACGACGACGACGGCGTCGTCCGCCGAGTCGACCGAGACCGTCTGGAGACAGCGCGCGTCCTCGTTGACGATCGTCGGTCCGGGTAGGTACTCGAGGAAGGCCCCCGACTCGGCCGACAGCGTCGCATCGAGGTGGGCGTAGTTCGCGTGCATGCTGTGGACCTTACTCGCACTCTGTGTCGTGATCCGACAGCGGGATCGTCGACGGGCCTCGACGGAGAGGCTGTGACGGTCGCCCTGTGCGATTCCACCCGTCGGCTCCTGTAAACACAGCGTCGTCAACCCCTCGATCGGATCGGTGTCGAGCGTCCCGGGGAGGTGGTACGGAACCCGGACGAAGTCCCGAAGTAGGCGCGTTTCACCGTCCGGCCTCCGGACGAGTGTCAGATCACAGACGCCGTCCTTGCCGTGACCGAACGCCGGGGAGTGTGGGAGCGTCTGCTCGCCGTACTCCCGAAAGGCGGGTGGAACGTCGGCTTCGTCGGCTGAATCCGTACTCATCACACGAACAGGGCGTTTTTCTCGACGTGCTCGACGACGCTGTCGATACCCTCCTCGGCCTTGCAGTCGGTGAAGCAGGTCGGATCGTCGCCGCGGACGGATTCGGCGTCCCGACGCAACACGTCGAGGTCGGCGTCGACGTGTGGGGCGAGATCCGTCTTGTTGACGACGAGGAGATCTGCCTGTGTCACACCGGGACCGCGCTTCCGCGGGATGTCGTCGCCCTCGGCGACGCTTATGACGAACAGGAAGTAATCGGCCAGTTCGGGGTTGAACGTTGCTGCGAGGTTGTCCCCGCCGGATTCGATCAAGACGACGTCCAGATTGGGGTGGTCCTCCAGAAACTCGTCGATCTGTCTGAGGTTCATCGACGGATCCTCCCGAATGCCGGTGTGGGGACAGGCGCCGGTTTCGACGCCGGCGACGAGATCCGCCGGCAGTCGATCGGCGAAGGAATCCCGAAGCCGGTCGGCGTCTTCCTGTGTCATGATGTCGTTTGCGATGACGCCCACGTCGTATCCAGCGTCGTCGAGACGTGGGACGATCTGTTGCAGCAGCGCCGTCTTTCCGGAGCCGACCGGACCGCCGAGGCCGACTGTCGCGACGTCTCTGTGGTTCATTCTTCGAGTTGCTCCGGGGAATCCGCCCGGATCGGCTCGTGGACGGTCACGAGTTTCGTTCCGTCGGGGAACGTCGGTTCGACCTGTACCATGTCGACCATCTCGGGGACACCCTCCATGACGTCTTCACGCGTGAGGAGCGTCGTCGCCTCCGAGCGAATCTCGGCGACAGACACCCCTTCCCGGGCCCGTTCACACACCCAATCTGAGATGTAGGCGACCGTTTCGGGGTGGTTGAGTTCGATACCGCGATCCTTCCGGCGACGGGCGAGTTCCGCCGCCATGAAGATCGTCAGCCGTTCGTGTTCCTTCGGTGTCAGATTCATCGTCGTGTGTTAGAGCATGTACCGCTGTGCGAGGGCGATTTCCTCGGCGGGTTCACAGGTGACCGGTTCGCCGTCGATCGATACCTCGAACGTCTGTGGGTCGATGTCGATGTCCTCCGGCAGCGAGTCGTTGTACAGCATATCGGATTTCCGGACCGAACGTGTCCCCTCCACGGGGCGGACCGGCGTATCGAGGCCGTACGCCTCGCCGACCCCGGCCTCGTAGGCCGCATCGCTGACAAAGGTCACGCTCAGGGCGTGTTTCGCCTTCCCCACGGCCCCGGCGCGTTCACGCTGCATCACCGGTTCACACGTCATGAGCGAGCCGTTTGCCTCCCCCATCTGGCTGTGAACCGGGAAGCCGCCCTTGAAGACGTACTTCGGTTTGACTCCGAAGAAGGCGGGGTCCCACAGACAGAGATCCGCAAGCTTCCCCGGTTCGAGGGTGCCGACGTAGTCGTCGATACCGGCGACCTTCGCTGGATTGATCGTGTATTTCGCCACGTAACGTTTGATCCGGTGGTTGTCGGCGTCCGTCTCCTCGTCTTCCGGCAGCGGGCCGCGCTGTTTTTTCATCTTGTCGGCGGTCTGCCACGTCCGGGCGATGACCTCCGCCATCCGGCCCATCGCCTGTGAATCGGAGGTCATCATACTGATCGCGCCGGTGTCGTGGAGGACGTCCTCGGCGGCGATCGTCTCCGATCGGATCCGGGATTCGGCGAAGGCCACGTCCTCCGGCACGTCGGGGTTGAGGTGGTGACACACCATCACCATGTCCAGATGCTCGTCGAAGGTGTTGACGGTGTACGGCATCGAGGGATTCGTCGAAGACGGCAGCATGTGATCGAAGCCGACGAGTTCCAGCACGTCGGGGGCGTGACCGCCGCCGGCACCCTCGATGTGGAACGTGTGGATCGCACGGCCGTCGATGGCGTCGAAGGTGTCCTCGACGAAGCCGGACTCGTTTAGCGTGTCGGAGTGAATCGCGACCTGTACGTCCTCCTCCTCGGCGACCGAGAGGGCGGTGTCGATGACCTCCGGCGTCGATCCCCAGTCCTCGTGGAGCTTCATCCCGCAGGCACCGGCTTCGATCTGCTCGCGGAGGGCCTCGGGGCCGCTCGAGTTGCCCTTCGCGTAGAACCCGACGTTCATCGGGAACTCCTCTGCGGCCTGCAGGAATCGCTCGATGTTCCGTGGCCCCGGCGTACAGGTCGTCGCCCCGCCGCCGTAGCCGCCGCCGAACATCGTCGTGACGCCGCTCGCCAGGGCGTGATCGAACAGCTGTGGACTGTTGAAGTGGACGTGGATGTCGAGGGCTCCCGGCGTCGCGATCAGGCCGTCTGCCGGCACCGCATCGGTGCTCGGCCCGATCGTCAACTCGGGGTCGACCCCGTCCATCGTGTCGGGATTGCCGGCCTTCCCGAGGCCGACGATCCGTCCGTTTCTGACGCCGAGGTCACCTTTCTGGATGCCGAGGACCGGATCGATCACCACGACGTTCGTGTACACCCAATCGAGGGCGCCCTCCGACTGGGTGACCCCCGACTGCATACCCATGCCGTCCCGCATCGTCTTGCCGCCGCCGAAGACGGCCTCGTCGCCGTGGGTCGTGTGATCGGCCTCGACCTCCGCGAGCAGGTCGGTGTCACCGAGTCGAAGCCGATCGCCGGTCGTCGCCCCGAAGAGGTCCGTGTACCGCTCTCTGGAGAGTTCTCTCATTGCGCCTCCATGTATCCCGCTTCTCTGGCGCGCTCGAAGGCGCGTTCTCTGATCTCCTCGTCGTCGAGGTCGCCGCCGACGAGACCGCCCATCCCGTACATCTCGCGGTCGCCGCCGATCGCGACCAGATCGACGTCCTCCTCACAGCCCGGTTCGAACCGAATCGCCGTTCCGGCCGGGATGTCCAGACGAAAGCCGTAGGCCGTCTCGCGGTCGAAATCGAGCGCCGGATTGACCTCGAAGAAGTGGAAGTGTGATCCAACCTGTACGGGCCGGTCGCCGGTGTTTTCGACGGTCACCGCCGCGGTCTCTCGATCGGCGTTGATCTCGATCGGTTCGTCGTCGATCAGCAACTCCCCGGGAACGAGATCGCTCACCGCCGTTTCCCCCCGCGATCGAACGTACTGCGCTGTGAATCCATAACGGTCGATTGCTTCGGTGAAGCGCGGTTTATACCTTTGTGTGGAGTCGCTTTTTACCAGAATACCGATCAAACGTTGGCTTTTATCCGAATATACTGGACGACGGTCGATCAGTCGGCGTCGAGGGCGGCCTCGAAGGCCGGGAGGGTGATCTCGGATAGCTGTCCGATGTAGTCGCCGTGGCCCGCCTCCTGCCACTCGGGTGCGGTGTTTTCGGCCGCCGAGACGGCGATCGTCTCCGGATCGGTCGCCGCTTCTCTCGCGATCGAACCCGCGAGGCGATCACCGTCGAAGTAATCCCACAGAACGGTGTCGATGTTTCGTTCCTCGAGGAGGTCGATCGTCTCGGCGATGTCTTCGCTTGCCGGTTCGGCGTGAGGCGACAGGCCGACCGGTGTGTGGATCTCGAAGCCGTGTCGATCGGCGAGGTACCGAAACGAGTCGTGGCCGGCCAACACCGCCACGTCGTGACCACGCTCTTCGAGTGCCACGGCGAAGCGCTCGTGGAGCGTCTCGAGTTCGTCGATGTACGCCGCTGCGTTGTCGTGAAACAGCGACGCCGCGTCCGGATCGAGGCCGATCAACCCGTCGCGGACGGCCTCGACGCCGTCGGTAACCGCCTTGGGGTCGGCGAAGAACTTCGCGTCGTACTCGCCGTGGCTGTGATCGTGACTGTGGTCGTCGTCGTGATCGTGACTGTGGTCGTCGTCGTGGTCGTGGCTGTGATCGTGATCGTGTCCCTCGTACCGCAGCAGTTCGACGCCGGACAATCCGTCGATCAGCCGAACGTCCTCGTAGTCCGTCTCGATTTCGGCTGCGACGTCGAGGGCCCACGGCTGGAATCCCTCGATGTCGAGATAGACGAAGGCGTCGGCAGAGACGACGTCGGCGAGGAGGTCCGCAGGTGGCTCCCAGGCGTGGCCGTGTTCGCCGGACGGAACGGCGTTTCTGACCTCGATTGCCTCACCGCCGACGCTCCGGGCGAACTCGTACAGCGGGAAGATCGAGGTGTACACGACCGGCTGGTCCCGATTTCCCCGTTCGGCGGCGGCACACCCGGCGAGAGCCGCGGAGACGCCACCACAGGCGGCGAGTAGTTCACGCCGCGTCGATCGCAGATCCCTGCCGTGTTCCATATCGGTGTCGTGTTGGGGCCGATGACAAAAGTATTACTGATGATGTAACATCGTAATACTCGTTGGTACGGGCAGCACAACGTGTATGTTCACAGACGTGGGACGTGAAACACGATGTCAGATTCATCGGAGTCGGAACTCGAACGGGTGAGTCTCACCGTCCCGGGAGAGCTCATCGAAGAACTCGACGGCGTCGTCGAGGAACTGGAGTATCCGAGTCGGTCGAAGGCCGCCCGCGACGCGCTGCGGCTATTTTTGGCCGACGAGCGCTGGCGACAGGGTGAAACGACACAGCAGGGATCGATCGTCGTCGTCTACAACCACGACGCACCCGACGTCAACGACGAGTTGCTCCGGCTCCAACACGGCGCGGAGGAGGCCGTCGTCGCCACACAGCACGTCCACTTCGACACCCACCGCTGTCTGGAGACGATCGTCGTCGACGGAGCCAGCGAGAAGATACGCCGTCTCGTCGACGGCGTCAGGACGCTGGACGGCGTCGAGACGGTTCGGTTCACGCCGGTGTGACGACCACCGCCCCCTCCTTTCGGCTCCGAACGCTCGGTGACCGTCGTCTCCGAGCCGGCCGGATCGTCCGCCTTCGAGTCGGTCGGTGGGCGGTTTGTGGTAACACGACAGATTAACGACATACTTCGATAAACAAAATCAGTTACGTTACTCCCCGTTTTACCCAAAGTTCGAAGTGCCGTGGCAGAAAACTCACATATCCGGTGCCGCCGACAGGAGAGACAAGCATGTACGACAACGTACTCTATCCGACCGACGGAAGCGACGGAGCGGAGGCGGCGCTCGAAACGGTCCGTGACCTGGCGAGGACCTACGACGCGACGGTACACGTCCTCTATGCGGCAAAACAGCCGGAGATTCACGGGCTCAGCGGGGATGTACCGATGACCGGTGGCGGTGGGATGTCCGGAAATCCCGAGGGTGCCGCGACCGGAATGCGGGGAGATCGAACGGAGGACGACGTGTTGCGGAGCAAAACGGAGACGGAAGGACAAAAGCTGGTCGAACTGGTCGCGACCCGACTCGATGACGTCGAAACGCGAACCGCAGTCGAGTGGGGTGAGCCATACGAGGTCATCCTCGAGTACGCGGACGAACACGACGTCGACATCGTCGTCATGGGGACACACGGCCGGACGGGCATCGACCGATACCTGATCGGGAGTGTCGCAGAACGGGTGATTCGGAAATCCGACGAACCGGTCCTGACCGTGCGGGCAAACGAGTCGGAGTGACCGCTCGGGCCGCCTGCGACGACCCGAAACCGCCGTCGATGTATCATTCCTCAGTTTCGACCCGTATTTTTGTATGTTCATTTGATTGCCGAGAGAGATTGAATTTTGTATAAGGTGTATACTGAATTCCCACGTGTATGATTCATATGGCGGGATATTCTGGAAAGGTTTATACGAATGCTGCTGTTCGTCTTGGTTGTCACAATGATTGGACGCTCGGACAGTATTAGTTCGATTCGTGAGACAGATCATAACTATTCTACCGCTCGGGTTGGTGTTTCGGAATGAGCGATCGTCGCGTATCGCGTCGACGTGTGCTCGCAGGAAGTGCCGTGGGCGTCGGTGCTGCACTCGCCGGTTGTATGGGTGGCGACGACGGCGGCGACGGGCCGACGGTCGGAATTCTCGAAGATCGGTCCGGGAACTTCCAGCTCAACGGGACCTCCAAGTGGCAGGCGACGCGGCTCGCACTCGAGGAGATCAACGAGGACGGCGGCATTCTCGGCGAGGAAATCGAAATCGTCGATCCGGACCCTCAGTCGGACAACGAACGATACCAGGAACTGACAGAGCAGTTGATCCTGCAGGATCAGGTGGATGCGCTGTGGGCCGGATACTCCTCTGCGACGCGGGAAGCGATCCGACCGATCATCAACCGCGAGGAGCAGCTGTACTTCTACACCACACAGTACGAGGGCGGTGTCTGCGACAATACGATCTTCCCTGTCGGTGCGACCGCCCGTCAGCAACTCGGCGTCGTGACGCCGTTTCTCGCAGATGAGTTCGGCGAGGACATCTACATCATCGCCGCCGATTACAACTTCGGACAGCTATCCGGCGATTGGGTCAACGTCATCGCCCACGAAAACGACTATAACATCGTCGGTGAGGAGTACATTCCGCTGGACGAAACGGACTTCTCCTCGGTCATAAACCGGATTCAGGACGAGGATCCCGACTTCATCATGTCGATGCTCGTCGGTGCCAACCACGAGAACTTCTACGACCAGCGGGACGCAAACGACATGATGATCCCGATCGGCACCTCGACGACGATGGCTCAGGGCCACGAACACATTCGCTACGATCCAAACGCCCTGACCGAGGTCTACGCCGGCGTCAGCTACATGCCGGAGCTGCCGACAGGTCGCAACGAGGAGTTCACCGATCGCTTCTTCGACCGCTGGCCCGACGCGAACTACCTCAACCAGGAGGCACACAACAACTACTTCTCGGTGTATATGTGGCGTGACGCCGTGGAGGAAGCCGGGACGTTCGATCAGGAGGCGGTCATCGACGTCCTCGAGGAGGGGGTGGAGATCGAAGCCCCCGGCGGTGACATCGAACTCGACGGCGCGACCCACCACATGACCCACCTGATGCGGGTGGCCCGCGCCGACGAAAACCACGAAATCTCCTTCGACGGCGAGCGGTACATCGAACCAACGTTCCTCCGCGAGGAAGTCGAAGGCGGTCAGGGCTGTGACCTCCGGACGGAGGACAAAACGACACAGTACGTTCCCCGTGACGTCTACGGCGACATCTTCTAACGATGCGACAGAAGAGACGACAGCCGTTCGACGGAGGTGATCTGCCGTGAGCGTCGCGTCGGCGTCGCTGCCACTTGCGTCGCCGGCTTTCGACGCCCTCGCGCTGTTTTTTCAGTTCTTAAACAGCTTCGGGTTCATCGTGCTTGCGACCGTGGGGCTTGCGATCATCTTCGGAATGATGGGCGTCATCAACCTCGCCCACGGCGAGTTCATCCTCGTCGGGGTGTACGGAACTGCACTGACGTATCACGCAGGGCTGCCGCTGCCGCTTGCGATGGTCGCCGGCGTGATCGTCACGACGATCTTCGGTGTGATCGTCGAACGGACGATCGTCAAGCATCTCTACGATCGGCTTCTGGACTCGATGGTTGCGACGTGGGGACTCGCCCTCGTCGTCGCACAGATGCTCCTGATCGTCTTCGGATCGAGTCTGGATAGCATCTCCTCACCGATGGGGAACGTCGCCTACGGCCCGTACACGTCGGGGGTCTACCGGAGTATCTTCCTCCCGGCGGTCGCGCTTTTGGTACTCGGTGGCCTGTATCTCCTCTTCACGCGGACGGAGTACGGGGTCAAGGCACGGGCGACGATCGAGGATCCGGAGACGGCCCGCGCGATGGGGATCGACACCGACAGGATGTACGTTACGACCTTCGCACTCGGCTCGGCGCTGGCCGGCTTGACCGGAGCGCTGTACGCGCCCGCGATCGGGTCGATCACGCCGGATCGGGGGAGCATCTTCCTCGTCGAGGCGTTCGTCGCCGTCGTCGTCGGCGGTCCGTCGGTGATCCTCGGGACGCTGACCGCCTCGGGGCTGCTCGGCTTCGTCAACGCCGTGTTCAGCTTCCGGCTCGGGACGTTCGTCGGATTGATGGCGATGTTGCTCGTCGCGATCGTCGCACTCCGGGCACTCCCGGACGGAATCACCGGATATATCGACGAGTATCGGGAGCGGAAGCGAGCGAAGGAAGCAGCAGAGGCGGCAGCCGGAGGGGCGAGCGATGACTGAAAAAGCCGAATCGACCGCCTCCGGCGGGATCGTCGATCGCATCCGCGATCCGCTCGAGGGGCCGAACACGATCGGCAACTCCGTTCCATTCTGGCTCGTCTTCGGCGTGGCCGTCGCTGCACTCGCCGTGTACCCGATGACAACCGACCCCTTTACGATCCAGAACACGACGCAGTACTTCGCCCTCGCCTTCCTGGCGTTGAGCCTCTGTGTGGTGTGGGGCTACTGTGGCGTGTTGAGCTTCGGGCAGGTCGCATTCTTCGGAGTCGCGGCCTACGCCTTCGGCGTCATCGGCATCAACTTCTCCTCGGCGGGCGGCATCACGATGGCCCTCGTCGGGGCGGTGCTCGTCGGATCGCTGTTTGCGTTCGTCCTCGGATATTTCATGTTCTACGGCGGCGTCCGCGACGTCTACGTTACGATCATCACGCTCGTCGTTGCACTGGTGTTGAACACCTTCACCGCACAGACGGCCGGCAGCGAGTGGGCGATCGGTGAGGCACAGCTCGGCGGATTCAACGGCATGCCGAATATCCCCGATCTGATGCTCGGCGTCGGAGGCGTCTCGATCACGTTCGATCGGGTGGCCTTCTATTATTTCCTGCTTTTTGCACTCGTCGCCACGTATCTCGGACTGCGGGTTCTCGTCAACAGCAGCTTCGGAATGACGATGGTCGCGGTGCGGGAAGACGAGGATCGAACCGCGACGTTCGGGTACAACATCCCGTTCGTGAAGCTCGTGA
Source organism: Natronomonas sp. (assembly GCA_040409725.1). Taxonomy (GTDB): domain Archaea; phylum Halobacteriota; class Halobacteria; order Halobacteriales; family Haloarculaceae; genus Natronomonas. The sequence goes on along the minus strand of JARWGK010000015.1, from coordinate 7,282 downwards.
CGTTCACCATCGGCGGCGCGCTGGCGGCCGTCGGTGGCGTGTTCTACGCCGCCTGGGGCAACTTCATCGACCCGTCGGTGTTTGCGATCCTGTTTGCCGCACTCCCGGTCGTCTGGGTCAGCGTCGGTGGACGAGAGTCGCTGCTCGGAGCGATCGGAGCGACGCTTCTGATAGAACGGATGCGGACCGGACTGTCGAGCGGCGTCGGACCGCTCGGTCCGGAGTGGGCGTTCGTCATCATCGGCGGACTCCTGTTGCTCGTCATCCTCGTGATGCCAGCCGGGGTTGCACCGTATCTCGACCGTGCCGGAAAGCGACTGCTCGAGCGGATCGAGAACCGCTCACCACAGACACCAACGGAGGAACCAACGGAATGATCACTACACACAGTCGAATCGACAGCTACGATCTCAGAGGAGGTGATCGGTCGTGAGTACGCCCGGGTCTGCGTCGTACCCGACGCCAGCAGGAGCGAGAACTGGTCCGGATACGGACACGCTGCTCGCGACGGAGAATCTGACCAAGCGCTTCGGCGGACTGACCGCCGTCGACGGCGTCGACTTTTCGATCGAAGAGGGTGAACTCCGGTGTCTCATCGGCCCGAACGGCGCCGGAAAGAGCACGCTGATGGAGTTGATCATCGGACAGCTCACACCGACGGAGGGGAAGGTGTACTTCGACGGCACCGACCTCACAGACATGCCGTCACACAAGCGGATCGACACCGGTCTCAGCGTCAAATTCCAGTCGCCACACGTCTATGAGAACCTCACTGTCGGGCAGAACCTGCAGGTACCACTCCAGCGAAGCGGCCGTGACGACGTCGAGGCGGCGACCTACGAGACGCTGCAGAAGATCGGGTTGGCAGATCGAATCGACACGCTGGCCGGGGATCTGTCGCACGGTCAACAGCAGCGGCTTGAAATCGGCATGGCGACGACACTCGAACCGACGCTCATGCTGCTCGATGAACCGGTCGCCGGAATGTCGATCGAGGAGACGGCCGACGTCGCAGACCTGATTCGAAATCTCAACGACGACGGGATGGCCTTCGTCGTCATCGAACACGACATGGAGTTCGTCCGAAAGGTCTCCGATCGGGTGACGGTCCTCAATCAGGGGGAGATCTTTCGACAGGGACCGATCGAGGAGATCGAAACGGACGAGGCGGTCAAGCGGATCTACCTGGGTGAGGACGCATGAGTCTCGAAATCACGAACCTCACCGCCGGCTACGAGGGTACGCCGATTCTCCGCGACATTGAGTGTCACGTCGAAGGAGGCGAAATCGTCGGGGTGATGGGAAAAAACGGCGTCGGAAAGACGACGCTTCTGAAGACGATCATCGGGCTTCTCGAACCACAGTCGGGGTCGGTGCAGTACCGGGGCGAGGAACTCACCGAGCGTTCGGCCGACGAGTGTGCGAAACTCGGTATCGGTTACGTTCCGCAGGGCCGAGACGTGTTCCCGGGGCTGACGGTCGAACAGAACCTGCTCGTCGGGGAGAACGTCGGGTCGGGTAGCGAGACGCTGTACGACCGCGTGTACGAGTACTTCCCGATCCTGGAGGAGCGCGCCGATCAGGACGCCGATACGATGAGCGGCGGGCAACAACAGATGCTGGCGATCGGTCGCGCACTCGTCGGTGATCCCGACCTTCTGCTCGTCGACGAACCGTCGGAGGGCGTCCAACCCTCCATCGTCCAGTCGATCACGGCGGATCTGAGACGGATCAACGAGGACCTCGACACGACGATTCTGTTCGTCGAACAGAACCTCTCTGTCGTTCAGGGACTCGCGGATCGCTGTTATGCGATGGATCGGGGACAGATCGTCGACGAGATCGACGGTGACGACCTGCAGGACCGCGAGATGCTGGAATCCCATCTGGTCGTTTAGCGTCCGATCGAACGTTTTTTGACTCCCAACGCGGTATCGAGAGGTAATGGCGATCAAACCCGCATACGTCAAGAAGACGGGCAAACTGCTCATGGAACGATATCCGAAAGCCTTCGGTCACGACTTCGAGCACAATAAGGAGGTCGTATCGGAGTTGACGAACATCGAATCGAAGAGCGTCCGGAACCGCATCGCCGGCTACGTCACCCGGAAGCAGCGCCCACAGACGGCCTGAGGACGGCACAGACGCGGGTTCGACGACGGATCTTCTTTCACAACCGTTTAGTCAGCCGTTGCCGTACGGCCTCCAATGGCTACATCCGTTGGTATCCTCGGCGCAACCGGCGCGGTCGGACAGCGTCTCGTACAGCTACTCGCCCCCCATTCCGAATTCGAAATCGAGGCCCTCACCGCCTCTCCGTCGAGTGCCGGAAAGGAGTACGCAACGGCGGCGAAGTGGCGACTCGACGTTCCGATTCCGGATGGCGTGGCGGACATCACCGTCACCGAAACCGACCCCGACGCCGTCTCCGACGACATCGACCTGCTGTTTTCCTCGCTGCCGTCCGACGTCGGCGCGACGGTCGAACCGGCCTTCCTCGAGGAAGGGTACGTCGTCTCCTCGAACTCCTCGAACGGTCGAATGGACGAGGACATCCCGCTGACGATTCCGGAGGTCAATCCGGATCACCTCGGATTGATCGAGGTCCAGCGCGACGAGCGCGGCTGGGACGGCGCACTCGTCAAGAACCCCAACTGCTCGACGATCACGATGGTGCCGGCACTCGCCGCCCTGGATGGCTTCGGCCTCGACCGCGTCCACGTCTCGACGCTGCAGGCGGTTTCGGGAGCCGGCTACTCCGGCGTAACGTCGATGGAGATTCTCGACAACGTGTTGCCACACATCGGCGGCGAGGAGGACAAGATGGAGACCGAATCCCGGAAGCTGCTGGGCGAGTTCGACGGCGCGGAAGTCGAGCTTCACGGTGCCGACGTCTCGGCGTCGTGTAACCGCGTCCCGACGCTCGACGGCCACCTCGAAAACGTCTGGGCCGACCTCGAAGACAACCCCGGAGCGGAGACGATCACCGAGGCGATGGAGACGTATCCGAGCGTCGATCTGCCGTCCTCGCCCGACCAGCTCATCGAGGTGTTCGACGATCCGGAACGCCCACAGCCACGGATGGATCGGATGCTCGGCAACGGGATGTCGATCGCCGTCGGCGGGATTGAGGCGACGTCCCACGGCGTCCAGTTCAACTGTCTCGCCCACAACACGATGCGCGGTGCCGCCGGCGCCTCCGTGCTGAACGGTGAGTTGCTGCTGCAGGAAGGCTTCTTATAAACATACCCGCAGTTGGCGGCAGATACTGCTTCTTTTCTGCGTAACTACCCCGCATGCTTATATATCTCATTTGCGAACATTCACACGTATGACAGAATCAGTACTCGTTCCGTTCGATGGGTCCGACCAGTCGGAGTCAGCACTCGATCACGCGCTGCGGAAGTTCCCGGACGGTAGCGTTACGGCCCTGTTCGTGGTCGATCTCGGCGGGATCAACTACGGTGGCGTTGCACCGCCCGAGGCCGTACTGTCCGACCTCGACGAGCGCGCAGGAGAGACGGTACGGGACGCAGTCGAGATCGCCGCAGGGCACGACAGGGAAATCGACACCGAAACGCGGCGCGGGCAACCGGCCCGAGAGATCGTCGGCTACGCCGACGAGGGAGGATTCGACCACATCGTCATCGGAAGCCACGGCAGAGACGGTGTCTCGCGGATTCTCCTCGGAAGCGTCGCCGAACTGGTCGTCCGTCGGGCGAGCGTTCCGGTGACAGTCGTCAGGTGACGATCTCGCGGCGAACCCGCGGAACTTTACTCCCGGGTCGGATAGCCTTACACAATGGACGACGACCTTCGTGACCGGATCGAGCGCGAAGCCGAGACGGCTGCCCTCTTCAACAGCCTGAAACACGAAAGCGACGCACAGGTCGGGGCGATCCTCGGCCCGTTGATGGGCGAGAATCCCGAGTTTCGGAAACACGGCGACGCCGTCGCCGGCGTCGTGGCACCGATCGTCGAGGAGATCAACGGTCTCTCACAGGCCGAAAGGCGGGATCGACTGGCCGAACTCGCCCCCGAACGGATCGAGGAACTCGACGCCGAGGACGAAGATGACCATCCGCTCGGAGAGTTGCCGAATGCCGAGGACGGAGACGTACGGATGCGACTCGCGCCGAATCCGAACGGTCCGTGGCACCTCGGCAGCGCACGGATGCCGGCGGTCATCGGGACGTACAAGAAGTTGTACGACGGCTGGATGCTCTGTCGGTTCGACGACACGGATCCGGAGACAAAGCGACCGGATCTCGACGCCTACGACGCCATCCTCGGGGCGATCGACTATCTCGGCTTCGAACCCGACGCGGTCGTCAAGGCCTCCGACCGACTGGAGACGTACTACGACCACGGGCGTCGGCTGATCGACGCCGGCGGTGCGTACACCTGCAGTTGCACTGCCGAATCGTTTTCCGAACTGAAAAACGCAGGTGAGGCCTGCCCACACCGAGACAAGGATCGGGAGACGACGAGGGCGGAGTTCGAGGCGATGATCGACGGCGAGTACGATGCCGGTGAGATCGTGCTGCGGGTCCGGACCGACATCGAACACCCCAATCCGGCGCTGCGTGACTGGGTCGCCTTCCGGATCGTCGACACGCCACACCCCAGAGAGGCGGCCGCCGAGTACCGCTGTTGGCCGATGTTGGATTTCCAGTCGGGCATCGACGACCGGCTCTTCGAGATCACACACATCGTCCGGGGTATCGATCTGCAGGATTCCGCGAAACGCCAGCGGTTCGTCTACGACTACTTCGACTGGGAGTACCCCGAGGTGATCCACTGGGGGCACGTCCAGATCGACGCCTACGACGTCGAGATGTCGACCTCGACGATCAAGCAACTGGTCGAATCTGGCGACCTCGACGGCTGGGACGATCCGCGGGCGCCGACGGTTGCGAGTCTTCGTCGACGGGGAATTCGTGGTGAGGCGATCGTCGAGGCGATGATCGGTCTGGGAACCTCGACGTCGAACGTCGATCTGTCGATGTCTGCGATCTACAGCGCAAACCGGGATCTGATCGACGACGAGACCGATCGCGCCTTCTTCGTTCGTCAGGGCGTTCGAAAGCCACTGCTGGGTGGACCCGACGTTGCGGAACCGCCGTTGCACCCCGATCACGAGGAGCGGGGACGGCGGACGATTCCGGTCGGCGACAGCGTGTCGATCGAACCCGACGACGTGCCGCCGGTCGGCGACCGAATCTGGCTGAAAGGTCTCGGTCCGGTCAGGCACACCGAAGACGGCTTCGAGTTCACCGACGAAGAGATCGGAATCGTGCGCAACGAGGGCGTCGACGTCGTCCACTGGGTGCCGGCCGAAGCAAGCGTGCCGCTTCGGCTTCGGACGATGGACGGCGACGTTCGAGGGGCTGCCGAACCCGGGGTGTTGGAGTACGGGAGCGACGACATGCTCCAGTTCGAGCGAATCGGATTCGCCCGGATCGATCGCCACACGGAATCGGAGACGATCGCGTATTTCGCCCACCGGTAGCCCAGATCTGATAGGGTTAAATAGCGCGCAGTACTGTAAATGAGCAACTATGGCGATCGACCCGGCGTTCGAAGAAAACAGAGAGCAATCGGGGGAGGAACACGGCGTCGCCGTCTGGGGCGAACCGAGGCCACCGGAACAACTCGGGATCCGGGGAACACACGTCGCCGTCGATTTCGACATCTGTCTCGGTGACGGCGCGTGTCTGGAGGACTGCCCCGTCGACGTCTTCGAGTGGGTGGACACGCCCGGCCACCCGGAGAGCGAACGGAAGGCGAATCCGACGAAGGAAGACCAGTGCATCGACTGCATGCTCTGTGTCGACGTCTGCCCGGTCGATGCGATCGACGTCGACCCGGGGCGTTCGGGGCGGCTGTAATCGAAGCAGGATCTGTGCTGTAGTCGTACGCGGAGCCGAATCTGTGACCGTCGGTCGGGCAGTTCAGAGGTAGACGGCGAACAGAAAGCCGACGAGCATCGATCCGGTGAGGACCACCTGCATCGCGGTCGAGGCAAGCATCCCGACCGTCGTGACGCCAGCGGTCCGAATCCCGCGGCGAACGTCACCGTGTCGGCGGTACTCCGCGACGAAGACGGTCCCGGCGACGCCGAGGATCGCACCAAGTGGCCCGAGGACGAACAACAGTGCGACGGCGGCGACGGCGGCGACCGCGGCCGTCGTCGTCGATGCGCCGCCGACGCGGGCCGAAACTGCGCCGCCGAGCAGGTCGACGACGACGGTGACGGCCCCCAGGAGGGCGAATGCCGCAAAGACGACCGTGGCCAGTTCGTCGGTCAGGAGCCAGTAGTAGCCAACGCCGAGGGTCGAGAGGGCGCCGCCGGGGACGAGGGGGACGAAGGAGGCGACGACACCGGCGACGAGGAAGGCGAGGGCGACGAGGATCGGATCGACGGGAAGCATCTACCGGAGGATGGACCGGCGGCGATGAAACGCTGTCGTCGGCGCGATCACTCCCGGTACCGGTCGGCTTCCGCTTCCGCGACCGCCCCGCCGTACCGATCGACAATCGGACGGAACGTCTCACCGAGCGTGCGCATGCACTCGCCGGTCGAGTGGTAGCCGAGTTCGTCTGCGACCGTCGCGGTCGGCGTCGCCTGCAGGACCTTTCGGACGAGCAGCGTCGCCTCGCTGTCTGAGACGATCCCGTCGGCGATGGCTCGGACCGCGAGTTCTCGAAACGGACGCGGGGAGACGTCGAACAGACCGGGGCCGTAGGCGGCACTCGCCACGAGTCGCCACTCGGCGTCCGAAAGCGACGGAGGCTCCGGGCGCCCACCCGCTTCGAGGACGGCCCGGACCGTCTCCGGATCTGCCTCAGAGAGTGGATCGGAAAGCGCGGCGACGATGCGCCGTCGAAACCACGCCGTGTGGCGGTCTGCGAGTTCGGTTCCGGCCTCGGACACCGGGTCGAGCATCAGCACCGATCGCTCGCCGCTCGTGTCGTTGACCGTCCGGGAGAGGTGTACCGGTGTATACCCGTTTTCCGCCCAGAAGGAGACGAGATCCGGCGTCGCACCGAATCCGACGCCGAGGTAGTCGACGACTCCCTCGCGGCCGAACTCCGCTTCGAGTTCCGAGAGGAGGCGGGAGCCGAAGCCCCGTGATCTGACCGCGGCGTGGGTTGCGATCCGCATCACGCGCAGCCCCTGCGGTTTCGCCGCCTCGGGATCCCGGAGCTGACTCGTCAACACGTCGGGGAGCATGTTCCCTCGGACGCGTTCGCCCTCGTACATCCGCCGTCGGAGCGA
>JARWGK010000014.1:0-3340 GCA_040409725.1 Natronomonas sp. | reverse complement strand
CCGATCCGTTCGGACCGATCGCCTTCGGCGATCTCGGATCGAAGAAGCGCGCGTTTTCAACCCCTCGACACGGGAGGGTCGAAGCCCCTTTATAACAGCGTACGTCAGACTCGGGTATGGAGGGCCGCTACGACGGGGAGGTCGTCAGGGTCGGAGACAACGCCCGCGAGCGGTTCTACGATTCGCGGGGGTACGGAACGCCCGACGGCGAGGGGGTGGTGCTGTCGCCGGTGGAGGCGGCACACCTGCTGTACCGCGGTGATCTCGACAGCGTCGACGGACAGCCCTTCGCGGCGTTTCTCGGGAACGCCGGCGTTCTCACGTCGTTTCTGGTTTATAAGGATCTCCGCGATCGCGGCTTCTACGTCTCCGTCGTCACGGACGAGGACGGGGACGCCATCGACTTTCTCGTCCACCCGCGGGGCGAAGGGCCGTGGGGTGGGGCCGTCGAACACCGGGTCCGGGTGACGGACGAGCGGGAGACGATCGAACTGGACGAACTGGGTGACGTCGTCCTGGGAATCGTCGACGAGGAGAGTGAGATCACCTATCTCGAAACCGATACGGCGTCGGTTTCGGGGCGGAGTCAGCGGTACTTCGACACGGAGATCCACGGCGAACTGTTCGGTGACCGGGTGGTGTGCTGGAATCCGCCGGCGGTGCTGCACAACCGGAGCTTCTACGGACAACCGATGGACGACGACGGGACGGCACTACAGTTGTCGCTGACCGAGGCGGTGTATCTCGCCCGCAGGGGCGTCCTCGAAATCGACGTCGAGGCCGTAATCGAGCGGGGACGCGGCATCGAGGGACAGCGGTTTGACAGACGGCTGACCGTCTATCGCCGACTCCGCGAACGCGGGTTAGTTCCGAAGACGGGATTTAAATTCGGTGCCGATTTTCGGGCCTACACGGAGGTCGAAGACGTCGAAAATCTCGGTCACTCGGAGCTTCTGATCCGCGTGCTACCGAACGATGGGACGGCGACGCCGCGGGAGATTGCACTCGACGTCAGGCTCGCACACGGCGTGCGCAAACGCATGGTGTTCGCCCTCGTCGGCGAGGAGATCCGGTGGCTATCGGTCGGGCGGTTGACGCCGTAGGCGGGATGGGACGGGATGCCGGAGCCGAACGAACGGTTTTTTGCCGTAACCCGCCCGATTCGGAAGTATGACAGACGACACCGGCGACGGCCGAGGGTCGGGTGACGCCGAGGCGTACGCCGACGGCGGAGCGGCCGGAGCAGACGACGTCGCGCTCGATCCCTGGGGGTCGGCGACGGTCGAGGACTACCGGGATCTCTTCGAGACGTTCGGCATCGAATCCTTCGAGGAGTTGCTGGCCGAGGTTCCGGAGCCACACTACCTGATGCGACGGGGCGTCATCTTCGGCCACCGGGGGTACGAGCGGGTCGCAGAAGCGATGCGGAACGACGAGGCCTTCGCCGCGCTGTCGGGATTCATGCCGACCGGCGACCCCCACATCGGTCACAAACTCGTGTTCGACGAGTTGATCTACCATCAGCGGCAGGGTGGTGACGTCTACGGACTGATCGCCGATCTGGAGGCCCACAGCGCCCGGGGGATGACGTGGGACGAAATCGACACACACGCACGGGACTACCTGCTGTCGCTCATCGCACTCGGCTTCGACGCGGAGGCCGGGACGCTGTATCGACAGTCCGACAACCGCGAGGTGCAGGATCTCGCCTTCGAGTTGGGCATCGAGGCGAACATCTCCGAGATGCAGTCGATCTACGGCTTCGACGGCGAGACGGACATCTCTCACCTCCAGAGCGTGATCACGCAGGCGGCAGACATCCTCTACCCACAGCTCGATGAACCGAAACCGACGGTGATCCCCGTCGGTCCCGATCAGGACCCCCACGTCCGGCTCACGCGGGACCTGGCCGCACGGGTCGGCTACTTCACCGTGACGGAGGCGTATGCGAGCTTCGAGCTGGACGACGACGAGCGCGAACTCGTCGGGCGGGCCTATCGGGAGCTTTCAGCCGACGGGGACGGAGCTGACGGCGATCCGGTTCGGTGTGTCGAGGCCGCCGAATGGGTCGAAGCCGAGTGTCCGGAGTCGCCGGTTCGGGAGTCGGCCGTCGAGAAGCTCGAAGCCGCCGGGAAGGAGCCGCTTCGACCGCGGGTGCGGTTTCTCGACCGCAACGCGACCGAGGCGGCCTTCGAGGATCTGATCGACCGGATCGACGGCGAGAAACGGGTGTACGACGCCCACGTCGACGCGTTCGAGGTCGATCGATCCGAGGCCGAGGAACTCGCGCGTGCGGTCGAGGTCGACAACGGCGGCTACGGCTTCGTTTCGCCGTCGTCGATCTACCACCGGTTCATGACGGGGCTGACCGGCGGGAAGATGTCGTCCTCGATCCCGGCGAGTCACATCTCGCTGCTCGACGATCCGGAGGAGGGGTACGACAAGGTCAAGGCCGCGACGACCGGCGGTCGGGAGACGGCCGAAGAGCAGCGCGAACTCGGCGGCGAGGCCGACGACTGTCCGGTGTATGAGCTGTACGCCTACCTGCTCGCCGACGACGACGACGACTTCGCCGCGGGAGTTTACGAGGAGTGTGTCGGCGGCGAACGGCTCTGTGGGGACTGTAAGGAACAGGCGGCGACGCTGATGGAGGAGTTTCTCGCGGAGCATCAGGACAAACGCGAGGAGGCGAAGGAGGTCCTCGCCGACTGCGACATCGACCTCGGTTCGTCGCGTCGGTGACGGATCGAGATATATCGACGGCTGTCGGAGTTCGGTTCGACACGCGGTTTACGATCGGTGGATGACAGAACGAAATCGGGGCGGATGTGAGGCGTCCGGGCGACGAGTTAGAAAGAATTAATCGGCTCGGCCGGGGTGATCCGAACGTCTATGACAAAGGTTAGCGTCATCGGAGCGGCGGGGACGGTCGGAGCGGCGGCCGGCTACAACCTCGCGTTGCGCGATATCGTCGACGATCTCGTCTTCGTCGATATCCCGGATCAAGAGGAGACGACCATCGGCCAGGCAGCCGACACGAACCACGGGATCGCCTACAACTCGAACACCACGGTACGGAAGGGCGACTACGAGGACACCGCCGGTTCCGATGTCGTCATCATCACCGCCGGAATTCCGCGACAGCCGGGGCAGACGCGGATCGATCTCGCCGGTGACAACGCGCCGATCATGGACGACATCGGCTCGTCGCTCGCCGAATACAACGACGACTACATCTCCGTGACCACGTCGAATCCCGTCGATCTGCTCAACCGACACCTGTACGAGACCGGTGATCGGGACCGACACCAGGTGATCGGCTTCGGTGGCCGGCTGGACT
>JARWGK010000013.1:0-17949 GCA_040409725.1 Natronomonas sp. | reverse complement strand
CGAGACGGCAGCGGAGGGCGATTCGGCTGTGAATCCACACCACGGAGCGGTCTACGAAATCGGTGGGCCGGAGGTGTTGACACTTGCCGCCGTCGCGGAGATCGCACACGCCGCAGACGGCAAGCCCGTGGACGTCATCTCCGTCCCGATGGGACTCACGAAGATCGGGCTCTCGGCACTCGATTTCGTCCCCGGCGCACCGATGGGCTCGGATCAGTACCGGTCCCTCCGATTCGACAACACGACGGACGACAACGACATCGACGCCTTCGGCTACGCCGAGGCGGATCTGACGACGCTCGCGGAGTATCTCGGCGTCGACCCGGCCGAACTCGAAGAGGCGTAAATCGGGGTGATCGGGGCGGCTCCCTGTGAATTTGTGTCATCGCAGCGTCCGACATCGGCCGAAAACTTATCATCCTCGTGGAACCCATCTCCGGTAAGTGAACCCTGTATGAAACTTGCAATCATCGGCTTCGGGCAAGCCGGCGGAAAGATTCTCGATCGGTTTCTCGAGTACGACTCGAGGCGCGGAACGGGAATCATCGGCCACGCGGTGGCTGTAAACACCGCAAAGGCCGATCTGATGGGTCTCGATTACATTCCAAACGAAAATCGCGTACTCATCGGCCAGTCGGTGGTCAAAGGCCACGGTGCGGGAACGGAACCGGAACTCGGCGAGAAGTGTGCAAAAGAGGACATGGAGGAGATCCAGTCGGCGATCGACGGCATGAACATGAGCCAGATCGACGCCTTCCTCATCATCGCCGGACTCGGCGGTGGCACCGGAAGCGGCGGTGCGCCGGTTCTCGCGGAACATCTCCAGCGACTGTACGTCGAACCGATCTACGGTCTGGGGGTGCTTCCGGCGAAGGACGAGGGCGGAATCTACAACCGCAACGCCGCTCGATCCTTCCAGCGCTTCGCCGAATCCGTCGACAATCTCCTCGCCTTCGACAACGACTCCTTCAAGACGGGTGGTGAGAGCCTCGAACAGGGGTACGCCGAGATCAACACGGAGATCATCACACGATTCGGTGCACTGTTTTCCGCCGGCGAACTCGAGGCTCTCGGCGACGACGTCGCCGAATCCGTCGTCGACGCGAGTGAGATCATCAATACGCTCGGCGAACGGGGAATCACGAGTATCGGCTACGCGAGTGAGGAAGTCGAATCGAAATCGGAGAGTTCGGGACTTCTCGACCGGTTTCGGAGCGACAAAAACGGCGCAGACTTTGTCGACGCCGGCGACGCCACGAACCGGATTACGTCGCTCGTTCGGCGAGCGACGCTCGGAAAGCTCACCCTGCAGTGTGAGGTCGACAGCACGGAACGGGCGCTTTTGCTCGTTTCCGGGCCGCCGGAACAGCTCAACCGAAAGGGAATCGACAAGGCTCGAAAGTGGCTCGAACAGGAGACGGACTGTCTCGAGGTTCGGGCGGGTGATTACCCGCTGCCGAACGAATCGAAGGTCGCTGCGATCGTCGTTCTCTCCGGTGTGACCGACATCCCGCGTGTCAAGGAGATGCAGCGGCTGGCGATTCAGGCCGAAGAGAAGGTAGAGGAGCTGCGAGCAGAGAGTGAATCGGAACTCGAAGACCTCATCGAGTACGACGATGCGGAGTAACGCGACCTTAGTTGCCGTCGGAACCGCGCTGTTGATGGTAGTTTCCCTCGTCGCCCTGGGGGCCGCACCCGCCGCAGCCGTCGACAGCGAAACGGACGATCTGCCGGAAGAGGTGGAAGTCGGTGCAGAGACCGAAGCGACCTTCGAGTTCGACAATCTGTTCGAGGACTTCGAGTCCTGGACGCTTCGCGGTGAGACGAACATGACGAACGTCACCTGGACCGTTCGGCAGTTCGACGCCGCGGGCAATCAGGTGCGCCAGACGTCGACGGACGGTGAACTCGTCGAAGCGGATGTCGATATCGACGACGGAACGGATCGGGTCGAGGTGCGGGTCATCGGTGACGCACCGGAAATCGAATCGTTCCGATACGATCCGCCGGAGGAGTTCAGATACGCGGAGTTCACGCTGGTCCGGGGCGGTGGAACCGAACAGGCGATTTCCGACTACCGGGTCCACCACTTCACGACCGAGAGTAGCGAGGCTCGCGCCGCGATCGACGCCGCCGCAGAAGCAGTCGAGGGAAGCGGCAGCAGCGACGCCGAATCGTCGCTCCAGAGTGCGATTTCGGCCTACGAGGCCGGAAACTTCGGGAACGCGATCGAACTCGCAGAGCGCGCACAGAGCGAGGCCGACCGTGCGAGCCTGCTCCGCACCGGGCTGTTGGTCGGTGGTGTTGCCGTCGTCGTGCTGCTTCTCGCCGGTGGCGGCCTCTACGCCTACCGGTCCAGACAGCAGGAACCCGAACGGCTCCGGTGAGCGATGGACGTTCTCGTTCCGTTTGCGGCAGACGATCCGAAGACGAGACTTTCGGAGGTGCTTTCGGCTGCCGAACGGAAGCAGTTCAGCCGCAGCATGCTCGAGGACGTACTCGACGGACTGTGGGCGGTCGACGCCGACCCGACGGTGCTTTCGACTGCACCGATCGACATCGACGGAGACGCTGCAGTCGTCGTCGACGACAGATCGCTGTCGGAGGCGGTGAACGATCGGCTCGATCCGCCACAGGCGGTCGTGGTCGCCGACCTTCCGCTGGCGACGGCGGAGACGTTCCGACGGCTGTTCGATTCGGCCGTCGATGCAGACGTCGCCGTCGCCCCCGGTCTCGGCGGTGGGACGAACTGTCTGGTCGTCGACCACCCGGAGTTTCGGGTCGATTACCACGGCGCGTCGATACGGGATCACCGGACGATCGCAGACGAGGTCGGGGCGGATCTGACGGCGATCGATTCCTTCAGACTCGCCGTCGACATCGACACCCCTGCCGATCTTTCGGAGGTGCTGTTACACGCCGAGGGGCGGACCCGGGAGTTTCTCGAAGCGGCCGGATTCGAACTCACGATCCGTGATGGACGCGTGTCCGTGGCGCGGTAATCGAGAGTTGCGACCGGCGAGATTCGTATCGTCGGGTCAACAAGTATTTTGTCCCATCGGATCGAACGTATTCCTGCGTGGAGCGATCCACGCAGGGGCGTCGCGACCCGGAACTGTCGGTTGAGGGCACCCTGAACGTCACCGGGTCGCATCGTCCCGCTGTCGGCGACGCGAGAGCCTTTTTGCGATGGGGTGCGGACTGTGGCTGTGTTCGGTGCATCGGAGTACGGGCTGGATCTGTCGGTCGAGGAGTCGGCGGTCGGGCGGCTCTGTTCGGTCACTCCATCGGACGTGACCCGGGCCGAGCAGTTGTCGTTCGCCCGGAACGTGTTCGTCCCGCTCACGACGGCCTGCCGATACACCTGTGGCTACTGTACGTACTACGACCCGCCGGGTGAGGCCTCGCTTTTGACGCCCGAGGAGATCCGAGAGGTGTGTGAACGCGGTGCCAGGGTCGGGTGTACGGAGGCGCTTTTTACGTTCGGTGACGACCCCGACGACCGCTACACCGAGATCCACGAGGAACTGGCCGCACTCGGCCACGATTCGATCCACAGCTACCTCCGGGCGGCGTGTGAGATCGCACTCGACTGTGGCCTCCTGCCACACTCGAATCCGGGCGATCAAACCGAGACACAGATGAAACAGGTCGCAGACCGCAACGCGTCGATGGGTGTGATGCTCGAGACGACGGCACAGGTCGACGCTCACGCCGGGCAGCGACGAAAGGAACCCGGACAACGACTTGCGACGATCGATACGGCCGGACGACTCGGCGTTCCGTTCACGACGGGAATCCTCGTCGGAATCGGCGAAACCCGACGGGATCGAGCGGAGTCGCTTCTGGCGATCGAGGAGTTACACAGACGCCACGGGCACGTCCAGGAGGTGATCGTCCAGCCGGTGTCGGACAACGAGCGGTGGTCCGGATCACCGGACCTGGCGACGCTTCGGCGAGCAACGGCGATGGCACGGGTGGCGTTGCCGCCGGAGGTGTCGGTGCAGTCGCCGCCGAATCTCGCACCCGTCGATCGGTTGCTCGACTGCGGTGTCGACGACTTCGGCGGCGTGTCGCCGGTGACAGACGATCATATCAACCCCGATTACGCCTGGCCGGCGGTCGAGCGTCTCGAAACGATCGCCGCCGAGGCCGGCGTCGAACTCCACGAGCGGCTGGCGGTTCACGATCGGTACGTCCCCGAGTGGCTGTCGCCACGGATGCAGACCGCCGTCGAGGAGCTATCGGAGACGGCGGCGGTCGCGTCGGATTGATCGGCTACAAAAGTGGGGTGCCGTCGGCCCGCGGCCCGAGTTTGGGGCCGATCACGTCGGCGTCGGGATCGATCGTCCGTCGCTTCTCGTAGTCGGTCGAGCGCTCGACGGGGATCCGACCGAGGGCTTCGATCATGTCGACGTACTCCTCGAAGGAACGGAACTCGCCGTACTCTCCGCCGGCACGGCTCGTGATCTCCTCGGAGAGGATCGTCCCCATGAAATCGTCGGCTCCACAGGCGAGCATCTTCAGGCCCTGCGAACTGCCGTATTTTACCCACGAGGACTGAATGTGTTCGACGTTGTCGAGATACAGCCGCGAGACGGCGATCATCAGTTCGTCCTCGTGTGTCGTCGCGCCGGCATCGATCACGCCACGATCGGTCAACGGCGTGTCGTGGTGGACGAAGGAAAGCGGTACGAACTCGGTGATCGCGCCGGTTCGATCCTGCAGCCGTCGGATCTTTTCTAGGTGTTCCACCCGGTGGGCCTCGTTTTCGACGTGGCCGTACATGATCGTCGCGGTCGTATCGAGGCCGACGGAGGCGGCGGCTTCCATGGCCTCGATCCATTCGCCGCTGTCGATTTTTCCGGGACAGATCACCTCACGAACCTCGTCGACGAGGATTTCGGCGGCGGTTCCGGGCACCGAGTCGAGTCCTGCCGCAGAGAGCCGGCGATACACCTCCTCGTACCCCCAGTCGGCCCCACGCTTTGCGTGTGCGGCTTCCTCCGGCGTTATCGAGTGGACGTGCAGGTCCTCGATCGACATGGCCCGGATCTGTTCGACGTACGTTCCGGGGTCGGTGTCGTACACCGATGGAGGGCGGTAGTCGAAGGCGTAGTCACCGTCGACGGAAAGCAGTTCCCGGTGTTCGGCATCGAGGGCAAACGCCGGATGCAACCCCGAGACCGAGCAGACCTCGTAGATCCCGCGTTCGACGGCATCCGCGACGATTTCGCGGGACTGCTCCGGCGTCTTGCAGAATCCGGCCGTCTCGCCGTCGAAATCGGACTCAAAGGAGGCGGCGGGGTCCTTGAAGTTGCAGAACTGACAGCCGACGTTGCAGGCCGTCGTCACGTTGTTGTTGAGGTTCGCAACGAAGGTCACCGCCTCGCCGACGACCTCGCTGCGGCGCCTGTCGGCGGCCTCGAGGACGCGTTCCTTTCGGGTGAGGTCGATCCCCGGTCGGTCGGTTCCGGTCGTGAGCAGTTCGATCCCCTCCTCGACGGTGAGCCGTCTCCCGGCCTCGGCGCTGTCCAGTGCGTTCTCGAACGACGTTTCGGTCTCCGGGCGGTGCTGGAAGTCGAACTGCTCCCGGGGTACGTTGGTCGTCGTCTCGAACGCGTCCATACGACTCTCTCCGACTGGAGCCTCAAAACCCCACCGAGTCCGGCGAATGAGGGGGTGAAAGGCTGACGCGCAGATCCCCGTGAGCGGCGATTTGATAAGTCGCCGAACCGAGGCCACGGGTATGCTCGTTACCGTAGAGGGGATCGACGGGGCCGGGAAATCGACCGTCATCGAGGCACTCGACGACGAGTTCGAGGGGACGTTCACCCGGGAGCCGACGGATTCGTGGTACGGCGCGGCGGTCGAGCGGTCGATCGGCGACGAGACGGCCGATCCACTGGCGGAACTGTTCCTCTACACCGCAGACCACGCGGCCCACCTCAGTCGCGTCATCGAACCGGCGCTGTCGGCCGGCGACCTCGTCGTCTCCGATCGGTACTCCGATTCCCGCTACGCCTATCAGGGCGCGACACTCGACGGTGTGATCGACGATCCGGTCGCGTACATTCGGCGGATACACGAACCGTTCAGCCGGAAGCCGGATCTGACGCTGTATCTCGACGTTCCGGCAACGGTCGGAGCAGAGCGATCCGGTGCGACGAACAAATTCGAGACGGCGGAGTATCTGAAGACGGTTCGGGAAAACTACGAACGGTTGATCGACGACGACCCGGATCGATTCGTGCGCATCGATGCGACCAGACAGGCCGGAGCGGTCAGGGGCGACGCGATCGAGGCCATCAGACAACACCGGTGAGTCTACAGGCGGTTCGAGGCGGGTGCCCCGGGGTGCGTTCACGTCGTATCGGGCAACTCGACGTCGTCCGGGTCGGGCATCCAGAGGTAATCGAAGGCGACGCCGAGTGTCAGCGGGAGCAAGACGGTGAGGCCGACGACCGTCGCCGGGTCCTGTAGATCCGGACCGAGGATCTGTCCGAGCAGGAGCGTCACGACGATCAGGACGACCGGCGTGAGGAGGAGGGTATACAGCGCTGCGCCCCACCCCGTATCGAGTCGAACGCGGAACATCCGTGTCAGCACCGACGCGACGAGTGTGTTGAATCCAACGAGGATGACCAACCCGACTACCTCGAAGACCGAGACCATGCCGACCCTACGGCGGCGACGTTCTTTGCTCTGTCTGTCCGGGCGTCCTCAGGCGAGACACACGTACGTCTTCGTGTCCAGGACGTCGTCAAGCGAGCGGATCTCTGTCGCGACGGAGTGAATCACGTCGGAGACATCCTCGGATTCGGCCTCGACGATCAGATCGAAGTCACCGGCGACGACGCTCGCCTCGGTGACCTTCTCTATGTCGCGTATCGTCTCCGAGAGGTGTTCGGCGCGGCCGGCGGCAGCCTTCACCATGATGAACGCACTGGCCATGGTATTCGTTCACAGACACCGATCAAAAAATCTTCTGTCGCCGGCGACCGCCGCCGCCCGCCCCGGACCGTGTGAATCGATACCATTATTGGTGCAGATTGTCATACAAAGCTGTATGCAATTCGTCATCGTCGGCGCCGGGGTAGTCGGGAGGCGAACAGCCCGCGTGCTGGCCGAGGAGGACCACGAGGTCGTGTTGGTCGAACGCGACGAAAGCGAGGTCGACCGTCTCTCGGCCGACTACGAGATAGTCGCCGGTGACGGCAGCGACGAGTCGACGCTGCTGTCGGTCGGTGTCGAGGATGCCGACGGGGTTGCCGCAGTCACCGGCGATCTCGCGACGAACATCCTCGTGTGCATGATCGCAAACGGCCACGGCTGTCGGACCGTCCTGCGCGTCGAAAACGACAGGCGAGAGGAACTCCTCCGCCGGTACGCGACCGAGGTCGACGAGGTGATCTACCCGGAGCGTCTGGGTGCCGTCGTCGCGAAAAACGCACTCGTCGGAGGGAACATCAAGGCGGTGGCAGACGTCGCACAGAACCTCCAGTTGGTGCAGTTGACGATCACACCCGAGTCGCCGATGAACGGCTACTCGCTTTCGGAGCTGGAACTTCCGGCCGACTCCCGGGTGCTGGCCTTCGGGAAGGGCGACGACCGACTTCGGTTGCCGGAGGCGGACGCCTCCCTGGAGACCGGCGACAGGATCGTTGCTATCGCCGACTTCGACGTGTTGAGAGACGTCCAGCGGATCATCGTCGGTGACACGGAACAGGCGGCTACCGCCGGAGGTGTCTGAGCGTGGTCGTCGCGTACATCATGGTGAAGGCGCGAACCGGCGAGGCAGACGAACTGAAAAACAAAATCGAGTCGATCGACGGCGTCGTCTCGGCACACATCGTCGCCGGTGATGTCGATATCGTCGCCAAGGTCGAAGTCGAGACCCCAGACGAGGTGAAGGATATCGCTGCCGGTGGCATCCAGTCGATCGAGGGCGTCGAAGACACACAGACGTACGTCGCGATGGGGTGACCGACACGCGGTCTTTTTGTCCACGAGCGTCCTATAGGTGGTATGCTGCACATTCGGGGCCACGCCGGCGGGACCGCCCTGACGGGGACGCTGTACGAACGCGGAGAGGATCCACCACGGTTCAGCGGGGCCCCGGACGAAGGTGCGCCGTACGTCTGGCTGTGTGATGCGTTTTACGAGGTCGATTCGGGCGGGCAGACCCAGCGCGTCGGCGACCGGGAGCTGCAGGTTGCCTTCGAGTCACCGATGCCACGCGGGTTCGAGACCCGAGAGGCCGCGGTCGAAGCCGCAAGAGAGCACATCCGCACGCAGTTCGCCCGCCTCGGTGTCGACTCGACAGCAGTCGAAATCGAGGTAATCGAGGTCGGCGAGCCCAACTCCAGCTGAGGGGTCGAGGGGTCGCACCGATCGGCGACGGCGACCCCGTTTCATAACCGTTCCGCCGCGTTTCGGTGCGTGGGAGGTCCCGATGCTGTTTCCACCGACGACCGCGGTCGTTTCGGTATGAGACCGGCCGTCGATTCGGACACCCGCCCGCTCGTGTTGATCTGGGAGGTGACACAGGCCTGTGACCTCGCCTGCGATCACTGTCGAGCAGCCGCAAAGCCGGGGCGACATCCCGAGGAGCTCACCACGGCGGAGGGCAAGCGGTTGCTCGAATCCGCCCGCGAGTTCGGTGACGGACAGCTCGTCGTGCTGTCCGGCGGCGATCCGCTCAAGCGCGACGACCTCGCGGAACTCGTCGAGTACGGAACCGACCTCGGACTCCACGTGGCGCTGACGCCGAGTGGCACGTCGTCTCTGAGTCGAGACCGACTCGCCGCGTTGAAGACGGCTGGACTCCGGCGAATCGCGCTCAGCCTCGACGGCGCCACGGCAGAGAGTCACGACCGATTTCGCGGGGAGTCCGGAAGCTTCGAGGAGACGTTCGAGGCGGCACGGGATGCCGAAGACCTCGGAATACCGGTCCAGATCAACACGACGGTCTGTGCCGAGACGATCGAAGAACTGCCGGAGATACGGTCTCTGATCCGGGATCTGGCCGTCCTCTGGAGTGTCTTCTTCCTCGTTCCGATCGGTCGTGGGCGACTCCTACAGCAGATCACCCCGGAGCGTGCCGAGGAGTGTATGCGGTGGCTGTCTGCGGTGTCCGAAAGCGAGCCCTTCGGTGTGAAAACGACGGAGGCACCGCAGTACCGTCGGGTGCGCGCCGAGGAAGGCACCGAAACCCCCGGAAATCGGCGTGGCATCGTCGCGGGCGACGGCTTCGCGTTCGTCAGCCACCGGGGGGAGGTGTACCCGTCGGGATTTCTGCCGAAGGCTGCGGGCAACGTCCGTGAGCGTTCGGTCGTCGATACGTATCGAAACGCACCGCTTTTCGAGCAGCTTCGGGATCGAGACAGCCTCGAGGGGGCCTGTGGCGTCTGTCCGTACCGGGAGCTGTGTGGCGGGAGCCGATCCCGGGCCTACGCGACGACCGGGAATCCACTCGCCGCGGATCCGCTGTGTCCGTACGAACCGCCGGGCTTCGAGGCCGACTCGTCGACGGCGGAGGGGTCGCGTTGATTCGATCGCCCCTACGTCGAGACGGGATGCCGCCCTTCGCGGGGCCCTCGCTCGAACAGCGCGATGGCGACGAAGGTGAATCCGGCGGCGACGAACACGTTCTGGACTGCAACGCCACCGAGAAGCGTGACGAATCCGACCTGATGGAGGAGTCCGCTGACGATCGATCCGGCGGTAATGCATCCGAAGCCGACGGCTAACGCGCGAAGGGGTGTCGATTCGGTGCGACGATAGGCACGGACGGCAAGCATCGTAACGAGCCCGCCGAGTACCACCGTCACGACGTTCGAGGCGACGATCAGGAGCTGGAGTGGGTCCACGGGTATCACCTACCGGCTGTCGGTATCCCGACGTACTGCGGCACAGATATTAAAAAGATAACCAGAGTCCTACTGACTGAGAGCGGTATTCTGTACCGAGGAATAAAAATAACCGCGCTATCACGGGTGGGAAGTCACCGGGTCCCGACGCCTATCGAACGACGATGAGACTTCGAGTCGGAGGTCGAACGATATGACCGACACGGAACTGGACGGGGAGTCTGTTACGGTCGTCGGCGGCGGCTTCGGCGGGCTGTCGAGTGCCTGCTATCTGGCCGATATGGGCGCCGACGTGACCCTGATCGAACAGCACGAGCGACTCGGCGGCGTCGCCGGCGTGATCGAAGACGACGGATACCGGTTCGACACGGGGCCGTCGTGGTATCTGATGCCCGAGGTGTTCGAGCGGTTCTTCGGCCACTTCGATCGGCGACCCGAGGAGTACTACGAACTCACGCGGCTCGACCCACACTATCGGGTGTTCTGGAAGGACGGTGACCGGGCCGACGTCAGCGACAGCCGCGATCAGGTTCGGGCGCTGTTCGAATCGTACGAGGACGGTGCCGGAGCCGCCCTCGATGCGTATCTCGCCGACGCGAAGGAGGCTTACGAGGTCGGCATGGAGCAGTTCGTCTACACCGACCGCAACCGATTCCGGGATTTCATCGACACGGACGTGGTGAAAAACGCACGGGGGCTGACGCTCCTCGGGTCGATGGACGACCACGTCCAGGAGTACGTCGAGCACCCGAAGCTTCGGCAACTGCTCGAATACACGCTCGTTTTCCTCGGCGGATCGCCGTACAACACCCCGGCGTTGTACTCGATGTTGAGCCACGTCGATCTCAACCTCGGGGTCTACTACCCGGAAGGAGGAATCCACGGCGTCGTCGACGCACTCGCCGACCTCGGGTCGGAACTCGGCGTCGAATACCGGACCGGGGAAGCAGTACAGTCAATAAGTGGAGGCAGCGGTCGGTTCGACGTCGAGACCGAGGTGGGCCGCCACACGGCCGATCGGGTCGTTTGCAACACGAACCCCGCCTATACTGAAAAGGAGTTGCTGCCGCCGGGTGCCCGAACCCAGTCGCCGGCGGAGTGGGAGACGGAGACGTACGCACCGTCGGCGTTTCTCCTGTATCTCGGCGTCGAAGGCGACGTCGAGCCACTCGAACACCACACGCTGATCCTGCCGACCGACTGGGACGACCACTTTGAGGCCATCTTCGAGGACCCCCGATGGCCAGCGGACCCGTCCTACTACGTCAGCGTCACCTCACGAACCGATCCGACGGTCGCTCCGGACGACGGACACGCCATCGTCGTTTTGGTTCCGATCGCCCCGGGACTCGACGACGGCCCGGACGTTCGGGCGTCGTTCCGCGAGAAGGTGCTCGAAGATCTCGCAGAACACACGGGCGTCGACCTCCGGGATCGGATCGCCGTCGAACACTCGGCGTGTGTCTCGGAGTTCTCCGAGTACTTCGGCGCCCCCGGCGGGACGGCCCTCGGGCTCGCCCACACCCTGAAACAGACCGGTCCGCTCCGTCCGAGCCACCGCGGCGGTGTCGACGGCCTGTACTACACCGGGTCCTACACCACGCCCGGCATCGGCGTTCCGATGTGTCTGATAAGTGGCGAACACACGGCCGACGTCGTCGCCGAGGACGTCGGCGCGACCGGCCGAGAGCGTGGATTGCTGTCCGACGTGCTCGGACGGCTCGGGTAAGGGCGTCACGCTTACACTCGACGGGTCCGAGGATCGAGTATGGCCGACCGCATCATGAAGGTCAACGCGTACACGACGCTCGATCTCCTCGACGGAGAGGCCGAAGGACACGGCTTCACCGAGGAGGCCTACGCGGTGGTAAACGTCACGTCACCGCGAAAGAACCCGGATCACGTCACCCTGCAGGTGGAACTGGACAACACACAGCTCGACACGCTCGAGCCACACGCCGACACGGTCGAGTTATCGGCCGCTGAGGCCCGGACGCTCGCCGACGATCTGATCGATCACGCAAAGAAGGTCGAAGCCGCAACCGAAGGCGAATCCGAGTCAGAGTAGGCGGGTCAGAGCTCGAACAGCGATCGAACGTCGTCCCAGGAGTCGACGACGTGTGCCCCGTCACAGACGGTCGGATCGCTGTACGGCTGACACATCAACAACCCCTCCTTGCCGGAGTCGATGGCGTTTGCGACGTTTCGGTGGTAGTCGTCGATCAGCGCATCGCCCGGAACCCGCCCTTTGTTTTCCGGCACCTCGTCGTGGAAGGCGTCGTACGGAATGCCGTGGGTTTCGAGCCACGCCTTCGAGACGTCGTGGGTTTCCGGAACGCGGTGGGTTGCGATCTCGATCCGGTAGTCACGCGAGAGTGCAGAGAGCGTCTCTGCGACGCCGGCGGCGGGGTCCATGCCGCTGAAGTACCACTCCGGATGCTCCCACATCAGCTCGTGGATCACGTCACCGATGTGGTCGTAGCCGTCGATCGCGACCGGATAGGTCCACCGATCGACATCCCGCGGTGCGATGTCGAGGTCGTACTCGCGGTCGAGATACACACAGAGCCGCGGTAGCTGCTCGGCGACAACCCCATCGAGGTCGACGAGCAGTGTCCCCCCCGGATCGACTGGCGGTCGAGTGGTCATTACGCGACAGAAGGGGCCGCGGCGATTTAATCTCCCCGCCCGTGTCGGTGCTATACGACGATCGTCTCGCCGAGTTCCGGGGCCGAGGCCGTCCAGCCGTCGGCGGACAGCTCCTCGGCAAACCGCCCACAGCGGTCGCCGTGGACGACCTGAATCGGCGTCTCGCGGTAGGATTCGAGAAACGAACGCAGGCCGCTTCTGTCGGCGTGTGCCGAGAAGTCGTACTGTTCGATCTGTGCGCTCACCGGCATCACCCGGCCGTCGATTTCCGCGCGTCCGGTTTCGAGCAAACTCCGTCCGGGTGTTCCCTCGACCTGATAGCCGGTCATCGTGATCTTGTTCGTCGGATTCGCCCGGATTTCCGGGATGTAGGTCATCGCCGGGCCGCCGGAGAGCATCCCGCTTGTGGTGATAATCGCCGCCCGCTGGTCGGTGATTCGCTTGCGCTGTCCGTCGCGGCCGGTGACGAATCGGGCGTGGGATTTCGCTCGCCGGAGCGCGTCGGCGTCGCGGACGAACTCGGGGTAGTGTCGCAGGCTTTCGGTTACCTCCTTGCCCATCCCGTCGACGTAACACGGGATGTCGTACGCCTCACAGATGAGCATCATCTCCTGTGTTCGCCCGATCGCAAACGCCGGCACGACGACCGTCCCACCCTCCCACAGCGTCGTCTTCACGCTCTCGGCGAATCGTTCCTCGACCGTCGACCGCGGTTCGTGTTCGACGTCGGAGTAGGTGCTCTCACAGATGACGACATCGGCGTCAGGTCGAGCAGTCGTACCCGAGACCAGACGCTGATCGTCGGTGTGGAAGTCGCCGGTGTAGAGCAGACGCGTCTCGCCGTCGTCATCGGACGGCGTCCGATTGCCCGAGGAACTCCCTCCCTCGCTGACGAGAACGTGGGCGCTTCCGGGGATGTGACCGGCGTTGTAGAACGTCACCTCGTGGCCGGCGGCCTCGAACGTCTCCCGGTATCCATGGGTCTCTGAGACCTGCGTCAGGCGTTTGAGATCGGTTTCGGTGAACGGACAGTTGTAGCTCCCACCGTGGAGTTTGAGCGTATCTCGGGCGAGTGTCAAGGAGAGTTCACGCGTCGGTGGCGTCCAGTGGATCGGTGGTCGTCGGTCGCCGGATAACAGTGCCGGGACGATGCCGGCGTGATCGAGGTGGCCGTGAGAGACGACGACGGCGTCCGGTTCCGGCGACCCGACCGGAAACTGCGGCGGCGTCGCCGTCAACATCCCGTAGTCCAGAAGCAGCGAGTCGTTGATGAGAACTGCACTTCGGCCGACCTCACCGACCCCACCGAGAAACTCCAGTTTCATTGCCGGTCGTACGTGCTCTGTCGGTTTTCATCTCTCGGTTCGGCCGCGTGCCGGCCCACGCCTCACTCCCGCCAGCGTCTGACCTGAAACCGGCTGTAGCCACCGTATGCGACCTCCAGTGAGCCGATCCACCAGTTCCACCGCGAGGCCGGGCCGCCGTCGGTGGCCCGTTCCGGGGCGTCCGTTAGCTCCGAGAGGATCAGGGAAACGGTCAGATTCGTGCCGACGTCCTCGGCGTACTGCCCGCTGTCCCTGAGGTCTCGCGCCTGTCGGGCAACGGCGCGTCGCTCGGAATCGCTCCCACCGAACCGCCGCAGTTCCTCGACGAGGCCTTCGGTGTCGAGGTCGGCCGATTCGTCGGTCACGAGAAGTCGATCTCCGAGCGTGGCGTGACCTCCCCAAACAGCCACTCGGCGTGATCGAGTGCGTACTCGCGGTGGGCCTCCTCGATACAGCCCACTGCGTCCTCGAGTAACACCGGTCGGTAGTCTCGCAGACCGGCACTGCCGGCCGTGTGGAGGACACAGACGTTTGCGAGCGTTCCACAGATGACCAGATCGTCGATACCGTGGGTGTCGAGATACCCCTCCAGATTCGTCCGGTAGAAGGCATCGTAGGTGTGTTTGACGACGACGTGGTCGTCGTCTCGAACGTCGAGTTCGTCGACGATTTCGGCCTCCCACGACCCCTCGATGACGTGTTCTCCCCAGCGGTCGAACTCGTCGTAGTAGTGGTTGTCCTCGAACTGCTCGGGTGGATGGACGTCGCGGGTGAACACGACGTGACCGCCCGCCTCACGGGCGTCTTCGACGACCGCAGCACACGGTTCGATCGCCGCCTCGCTGCCCGGTGCGTACAGCGACCCGTCCGGATGACAGAAGCCGTTCTGCATGTCGACGACGACCACCGCGGTGTTTTCTGCGTCGAACTCCATGTGCCTGTTTACCCCTCCGATGACAAAAATCGTTACAGTGCGTCGAGACGAGCGCCGACGATTTCAGTCGGGCAACCGGCACTCGCCGTCGACGAGATGCTTTTGAGGGCGTGTCCCTTCCACCGGGTATGGGACGGAAGGCGGCTGTCGCGTTCGTGCTGTGTCTGTTGCTCGCCGGCTGCTCGACCGGATACGCGCCGGGGGCAGGCGTCGGAACCGCACCCGAATCGGACACCGAATCGCCGACGTCCGGCGAAGATCACCTCGGATACGTCGACGGGTACTGGTACAACGACACGTTCGATATCGATCCCGAAACCGGACTGACCGACGCCGAACTCGAGGCGGTCGTCTCGCGGGCGATGGCACGGGTACAACTGCTCCGTGGCCTCGCCTTCGAGGAACGAATCGAGGTGGAGTTGGTCACGCGTGAAACGTTCCGTACGGAGTACGCAGACGCCTTTGGTGGCGGAGACGACGGGGCATCGAGGCTCGAAAACGCCGAATACGAGGCGCTGTTTCTGGTCGGACCCGACGAAGACGTCGCCGAGGTGCGACAGCGGAATCGCGGAGACAACATCCTCGGCTTCTATGCACCGGGAAGCGAGGAGATCGTCGTCGTGAGCGAGGGCGACACGCCGACGCTGGAAGACGAGATGACACTCGCCCACGAGCTGCTCCACGCCCTGCAGGACCAGCATTTCGGACTCGGATCGCCCGCTGATACACGTGACGAACACACCGCATATCAGGGGCTGATCGAGGGTGATGCCGTGGTAGTCGAGCGGGCGTACGAGCGCAACTGTGAAACCGGCGAGTGGCAGTGTGTCGAGATCGAAGACAGCGGAGAAACGTCGATCGGTCCCGACTTCCACTTCGGCGTCTACTTCCTCGGCTTTGCGCCGTATGCCGAGGGGCCGTCGTTCATCGAACACCACCGCGATCGGGGTGGCTGGACGGCGATAAACGAGATGTACGACGCGATGCCGCGACACGGCGCAGAGATCGTCCATCCCGAAACCTACGGCACGGATCGATACGAGACGGTCGATCTGTCAGATCGCCACGGCGACGGATACGAGCGGGTCCGCCCGGACGGTTCGGATCACGCCTCCCTCGGACAGACCGGCTTGGCGACGATGTTCGCCTACACGCTGTACGACGACTACAACGAGGTCGGCGTCATCGAACAGGGTGCGTTCCTGAATCGCAACGAGGACGGGACGCTCGACGACACACGGCCGTTCACCTACGACGTGGACTACGCCGAAGGGTGGCACGGCGATCGGCTCCACGCCTATCAGGACGGATCGGAGACGGCCTACGTCTGGTCGATCGAGTTTCAGGACACCGCAAACGCGACGGAGTTCCGCGGCGGATACGAGGATCTGATCGAACACTGGGGCGGCGAGACCGCCGGCACCGCCGGTGGTGGCGACGTCTGGCGGATCGCGGACGACGACAGCCCCTTCGATGGGGTGATCTGGGTGCGGCAGGACGACGAACGGGTGACGATCGTCGGCGCACCGACCGCCGAGGACCTCGGAAGCGTGTACGCACCGGCTGGATGACCCACAGCGGGAGATACCGCGTGGTTTTTTCGGGTCGCCGGAGTGTTCTCGGGTATGTTCGACAGCATCTCCGACGCCGATATCGCGGAGGGGAGAGCCACCGACGCGTACTTCCTCCGGACCGAAGAGACGCTCGAAGCGGCGGGGCGGAATCCGACCGTCGTCGCCGAGGTGACGGCAGATCAGTTTCCGACCGGCGACTTCGAGGTGTGTGCGGGTCTGAAGGATGTCGCGGCGCTGCTCGAAGGGCGGAATCTCGACGCCGATGCGATACCGGAGGGTACCCTCTTCGACGGCGGGCCGGTGGTGCGGATCGAGGGGCCGTATCTGGAGTTTTGCCGGCTCGAAACGGCGCTTCTTGGGTTTCTCTCACACGCCTCGGCTATCGCCACGGCCGCCCTCGAGGTCAGGCGTGCGGCGCCCGAGTCGACGGTCCTGAGCTTTGGGGCTCGCCACGTCCACCCGTCGATGGCGGCGGCCGTCGAGCGCAGCGCCCTCGTCGGTGGTCTCGATGGCTTTTCACACGTCGCAGCCGGTGAGTTGATCGGCAGAGACGCCTCCGGAACGATGCCACACGCACTCATGCTGTGTTTCGGGGTCGGCAATCAGGAGGAAGCGTGGCGGGCCTTCGACGACGCCGTCGACGAGGACGTACCCCGGATCGCGCTGTGTGACACCTACACCGACGAAACGGACGAATCGCTCCGCGCCGCCGAAGCCGGATTCGACGCCGTCCGGATCGATACGACCGGCTCTCGTCGAGGCGACCTTCGGCACATCCTGCGGGAGGTGCGCTGGAAACTCGACGACGCGGGACACGAGGACGTCGACATCGTCGCAAGCGGCGGTCTCGGACCGGCCGAGTTGCGCCGGCTTCGGGACGTGGCCGACGGGTTCGGCGTCGGCAGTCACGTCTCGAACGCCGATCCGATCGACTTTGCCCTCGACATCGTCGAGGTCGACGGCGAACCGCGCGCGAAACGGGGAAAGCTGCCGGGCAGAAAGGACGTGTATCGGACGCCCGACGGCGGCCACGGGGTCGCCCGGGCGGAGGCCGACGCGGCCGGCGACAATCTGTTCGAACCGCTGCTTCGGGACGGTGAGGTCGTCGCCGAGTTCGACATCGACGAGGCGGCGAGGCGAGCACGGCGGGACGCGGCACGCGTCGGGTTCGGTGGGTGAGGGCAGCGAGAGTCGGTGGCTCCGTGAGTCGCCGACGATTTATATTCGGCACCACCGAGGATTCTGTATGGATTTCGATCGTCGGACGGTGCTCTCCTTGGGTGCGACGACGGCGGCCGTCGCACTTGCCGGGTGTGGAGCGGAGCCGTCGCTGCAGGACGAACGCGCACAGGCCGGACCACTCGAGGCGGAGCCGGCGTGGTACGATCCCGTCGGTGAGCGTCCGTCCGGCGCGGTCGTCGCTGCAGCCTCGATCGAAGCCGCCGAGGAGCGATTCCCGTTCGAGGCGTTTCCCGAAAGCCAGGGCGGGGTCAGGACGTTCGTCGAAGGAACGAACTTCCGTCGGTCGACGCTTCTGTACGTCGAGTCCGTCGGCCCGGACGCCTGCTACGTGGAGATCAACTTCGACGACATCC
>JARWGK010000012.1:0-3389 GCA_040409725.1 Natronomonas sp. | reverse complement strand
CGTCCTCGACCTGCTCGGAGACGCCGCCAAACCGTGGCAGGTTCTGTGACATGATGGTGAACACGTCGGTCCAGGGTGTCATCCTACCACGATCTGGCCGTCTTCGACGACGTCCGGGAGGGCATCGAGGCGCTGACGGCGGCGGGGATCGACGCCTACGTCCTCTCCAACGGCAACCCCGAGATGCTCGATTCGATGATCGAATCCGCCGCTATCGGCGATCTGATCGAGGACACGATCAGCGCCGAGGAGGTGGAGACGTTCAAACCGCGGGCCGATCTCTACCGCCACGCCGCCGACCGCGTCGGGACACCGATCGAGGACATCGCCCACGTCAGCGCGCTGTTTTACGACGTGCTGGGCGCGAGTCACGCCGGTATGACGGGCATCTGGCTGGATCGCGGCAAGGGGCCGTGGGACGGCTTCGCCGGCGATCCGGACGTGACGATCGAGTCGATCCTCGAACTGCCGGAGACAATATAACAGGAGGCGGCAGACTCAGTTTTTTAACGCGTATCGGATTTTATCAGCGTATCCGTTCGAGAAATCAACCGATCGACATCAAGTTTATTACCGTGGCCGAGGCTACCTCACGACGATGGGGATGGGGAACAGTCAGATGCCGTCCACAGAGCTCGATGCGGAGCAGTATCGGGAGCTGGTTCGAGGAGCATCGGATGTCGTGACAGTCGTCGACAGGGACGGGAAAATCGCGTACGAATCGCCGGGCGCAGAGCAGATCAAGGGCTGGTCACGGGAGGAGCTGATCGGCGAGGAGGCCCTCGCATACGTCCATCCGGAGGATGTAGATCGGGTCGAGGAGGCGTTCGGCGAACTCGAAGCGGAGCGAGGACGGGACCAGCGGACGATCGAGTTCAGGTTCAGATCGAAATCCGGCGAGTGGATCTGGCTTTCGGCCACGGCAGCGGCCCCGGATTCGGACGCCGCGATCGACGGATACGTCGTCACCAGCCGAAACGTGACCGACCGCAAGCAGGCCGAACGCGAGCGGCAGCGACAGCTCGATCGACTGGAGAGCTTCACACAGGCCGTCTCTCACGACCTCCGGAGCCCGTTGAGTGTCGCCAAGGGACGGTGTGAACTCGCTTCCGTCGACTGTGACAGCGAACATCTCGATGCGATCGAGGCGTCGCTGGACCGGATGTCGGAGTTGATCGACGACCTGCTGTCGCTCGCACAGGCCGGCAAACGGATCGACGAAACGGAGGCGGTCTCCATAGAGACGGTCACGCGGGAGGCGTGGGAGCAGGTCACCGCCGGAACCGGAGCCGAGACGCTTCGTCTGGATGCCGACGCCGTCGTCGAGGCCGACCGCAGCCGGCTCCAGCAGCTGCTGGAGAACCTGTTGGCAAATAGCTTCGAACACGGCGACGATCCGACGGTCGAGGTCGGGCTCCTCGAGGCGGGATTCTACGTCGCCGACGACGGGCCGGGGATCCCCGAGGACGAACGCGAGGCGGTGTTCGAAAACGGCTACTCGGGAGCCGGTGGAACCGGCTTCGGGCTGTCGATCGTCCGCGAGATCGTCAGAGCCCACGGCTGGGAGATCAGCGTGACAGAAAGCGACGCGGGCGGTGCGGCCTTCGAGATAACCGGTGTCGACTTCGCCGGATAGCGCCGGCGCCGGCCCGTCGAGCGATCGGCTTTTTATGACCGACTCCCACGCTCCGTGTGTGCGGGAGTTCGCCTTCGAGATGGCCGTCGCCGCCGCGGTCGAGGAGACCACAGACGGCCTCGTCGCCAGACAGCTCGGAACCGACGGTCGGATCCTAGATCTCGTCGAGATCGAGCCGGGACCGGAGTTCGACACGCGGATCGAACTCACGGCCGAGACGATCCCACCGGCGGTCATCCAGGGAGCCGTCGGAGCCGGGCGTGCGCGGCCGGCGACGGCGGTTGCAGGCGACGGGGAGACTGCGATGGCGGCCGTCGACCGGGCGATCGAGGTCGGCTTTCTGGAGGCCGAACACAGAAGCGGTCGCCGGTACGTCCGGCAGGTGGCCCGCTATCCGGAGTGGTTCGATCGACTGCGGGCGATCGAGAACAAGCCGGATCTCGGTCGACCGGGCGAGATGGAACTTCAGTTGCGGAAGGACGTCTCACTCGCCGTCTTCGACGAGGTAATCCTGGCGACTCACTCACACGTCACCGGCGCACACCGCAACCGGATCCCCGAGGAAATCGGCATCTGGCGCGTCGATCCGGAAACCGGCGAGCGGGACGTGCTTCGGGAACCGGCCTCGCTGCCGGTCGAATCGGAGACGCTCGCCATCGGTCGGACGACGCCGACGCGGGTCGATCTCGAGGCGATACCGCCGGAAGAAAAGCGTCGAATCAGGTGTCGGATCGCCGAACGGGCCTACGGGAAGGGCTGGCGACCGTCGCTTCCGGCCTGCAGGCGGGCCGAGGCGACCGGCCCACCGTTCCGTCCCGACGACGCCCTGCCGTACTGCGGGTACAAGGGTCGGTTCGTCGAACAGGCCCGGGAGTGTGGTCCGATCTGTGACGGCTACGAACCGGCGGAACCGCCGGATGGGGACCCCGAGGCGGCCCGCGAACGGCACTCGGCGTGGGACGCCGATCCGGCGGGGCGGAAGCGACGACAGGCGGGGCTGGATCGGTTCGGGTAGTCACAGCCGGAACGTCTCGCCGTCGACGGCCATATCCGCCTCGAAGGCACGCTCCACCGGAATGTAGTGAGAGAGGTGGACGAGGCGGTGGGTGTCGACGCCAAGGTCGGCGGCGAGATCGCGGGCTCCCTCGATCGTCATGTGCTTGTCACCGAAGGTGCGAGCGACGCCGGCGTCGTCGTGGTGAGCCCCGCCGAGCGGGTGATATTTCGTGTTCGACGCCGGAACGATTCCGTCGACAAGGAACAGATCGGCGCCCCGGAGAATGTCCCGGGAGTCCGCGCCGAGTCCGTAGCTCGTATCGCCGGACAGCGCCAGATGGCCGCCGGTTTCGGGGTCCCGGATCGAGAGGCCATAACAGAGCAACGGCGGATGATCGACGGGAACGAAGGTCACCTCGAGCCCGCAGGTTTCGATGGGCTCGAAGGGAGCCGTGGGTCGAACGTCGAGTGCATCGAGGTAGTGGTACTTTCGTTCGACGGTTTCGGCCACGCTCTCGTCGGTCCGTGGGTCCGTCTCGTTGCCGGCGTACACCGGCAGGTGGTCGAACAGCCGGTACGTGTTGCCGAGGCCGTCGAGGTGATCGAAGTGGATGTGGGTGACGACGCCGGCGTCCGGCAGGTCGACATCGTTGTCCAGAAACTGCTGGCGGAAATCCGGGCTGAAGTCGACGAGCAGCGACTCGCCGGTCACCTCGCTTTCGACGTGGACGGAAAACCGGCTCCGTTCGACGCCACG
>JARWGK010000011.1:0-3415 GCA_040409725.1 Natronomonas sp. | reverse complement strand
CCGATGTCCTCGTAGGTGATTCCGCCGCCGGTCTTCTCGAAGCCGGCAATCGGTTCCTCCCGCAGTTCGACCTCCGTGTCCTCGGTGATCAGACAGACGCCCTCCGGTTCCGTTTCGACGGCGATGAGCGGAATCGCCTGCCCGGGTGAGCGCATAAACGGATGGTTCGTCGAGGACATCACGGGCACGATGTCGCGTTCGACGACCGGTCGCTTGAGGATCTGGCGTTTCACCATTCCGGCGGCGTCGGAGCCGAACTGAACCGACGCCTCCTCCGGCGGCGCGAGAACGAGTTTGTCCGCCTTCGTCGCCTCGGCCTTCCGGATCGTCACCCGCTCGCCGATGCCGACATCGGCGTTCTGTCTGGTGAATCCGTCGATCCGAACCGTGTCGGTGTTCCAGTCCTGCCGATCGGCTCGCCACACCTTCGCGGCGGTCCGATTGGCCCCCTCGATCTCGATTATGTCACCCGGAGACAGCTTCAAATGCAGGAGCGTGTCCGGGTCCAGACGAGCAATACCACGCCCGGAGTCGTTGGGATAGGCTTTCGCCACCTCCAGCTGAACCTCGTTCATTACGATACCATACGCTCGGATCTGACCGGAAATATGCCTTTTGCTCACACGGACAAGAAATGACAGCCGCCCGTTCGACGCCCGTCATCGGCGTGGGAGCCACCGGACCGACGCCCGGATTCCGCACATTTTTCGCCGCAGGGATGCAGTTCGAGGTATGAGAACGCTCGTCTTCGACGGTCGTACCGGGGCAAGCGGCGACATGATCCTCGCCGCACTCGTCGCCGTCGGTGCCGACCCGGACGTTCTGCGTCCCGTCGAGGAGGCCCTCGGTATCGACTACCGGATCGACGAGACGACGAAACAGGGCGTGACCGCGGTGACCGTCGACGTGCGTTACGTCGAGGAGCACGGCGAACGGACGACAGAGGCCCACGGTGGTGGCAGTCGAAGCAACGGCGACTCCGAGCACGATCACGACCCCGAGCACGACGATTCGGCCGGTCACGGCGGTGCACACGACCACGGCGAGCACGACCACGGCTCCAAACACGATCACGACCACACACACGCGGAGGGTCACGGTCCAACGCGGACGTACGCCGAGTGTCGGGAAATCGTCGAGGAGATGGGCCTGTCGGAGTCGGTCATGAACGACGCGGTAGCGATCTTCCGGATTCTCGGCGAGGCCGAGGCGTCGGTTCACGGAACGGATCTCGAAGCGACGACCTTCCACGAGGTCGGGGCCGACGACGCGATCGCCGATATCGTCGGCGCGGTGCTGCTTCTCGAAGATCTGGGCGTCGAGTCGGTGTTCTCGACGCCGGTTTTCGCCGGTGGCGGTGAGGTCTCGACGAGCCACGGTCGGTACCCGGTTCCGACGCCGGTCGTCTCCTACATCGCAGAGCACGCGACGTGGGAGCTACGCGGCGGACCGATCGAGCGGGAACTGCTCACGCCGACGGGGGCGGCGGTCCTCGCACACCTCGCCGAAGGCGTCGGATCGCTCCCCTCGCTTTCGGTCGAAACCTCGGGGTTCGGTGCCGGCGACGCCTCCATCTCCGGGCGCCCGAACGTCCTTCGGGCGCTCGTCGGGACCCGATCCGGCGGGCTGAAACGCGAATCGATGCGGATGCTGGAGACGAACGTCGACGACGTGACGCCCGAGGCGATCGGCGGCCTCCAGTCGACGCTTATGGAGGCTGGGGCGCGGGACGTGACCGTTGTGCCTGCGACGATGAAGAAGTCGCGTCCGGGACATCTTATAAAGGTGATCGTCCCACCGGAAGACGTCGAGGCGGTCGCAAGCCGACTCGCAAGCGAGACGGGGACGCTCGGCGTGCGAGAGACCGCGTTTCGACACCGACTCATCGCCGACAGACGCCACGAAACGGTCGAAATCGAGGCCGGAGGGAACCGTCACGAACTGACGGTGAAGGTCGGAACGTACGACGACGGAACGGTCTACGACGTGAGCGCCGAGTACGACGAGGCCGCGGCCGTCGCGGCCGAAACCGACCTTCCGACGAGAGAGGTCCAGCGGCGAGCGGAGGCCGCGTATCACGACTCGCCGAACGAGTAATTCGCCGCACACAAACTTTTTTGTTCGTAGGTGACTGTACAGTCATCTATACTACGTGTATGAGACCGAATAAGTTCGAAAGTGCTTCAGACCTGTACGAATGTTTTTCCTGCGGGCGGCGGGCGGGCGAAACAGAAGTACAGATCTGTGGAGGCTGTGGGGGACAGTTACAGAACATCAGCCGTTCGAGAGACCTGTAAGCCGATGGCAACGTACGAGTGTGAAGGCTGTGGGAGCAGACGGACGGGGAATCCACTCCGTCTGACCTGCCCGGAGTGTGGCAACCGACTGCTGCCGCCGGAATCGACGATGAACCGTCGGCAGTAGCCGTTCGGTGGCCGATGTCTCAGCGCTTTCGGTGGTTATCGAGTGCTTCTTCGATCGTCAACTCTCCAACCGCGACCTGCCTCGCGAGGTCGGTGTCGATGGTTCGCCCATCGTCGCTTTGCTCGCGGGATCGCTCCTGAATCCGCTTGAGTTCGCCCGCGGTCGGTTCGACCTCCCTGTGGTCGATCTCCTCGCCCTCACGACGGGCGATGTTGACCGCAGCGAGAACGTCGTCGCTTCCGCGAACGCCGGTTCCGAGATGCGGCGTCGTCCCGGTCTCGTCGACGAGTTCGACCGGAACGTCGTCCGGAAGTCGATCCAGAACTGCGCCGCCGCGGAGTCGGGCACCGTCACCGATACGCACGAGGGGATCGCCGGCGTCTGCGACCTCCCGTCGCACGACGGCGGCGGCGTCGGTGGCGGGGACCTGAAACACCGCGACGATCGTGTCGCCGGCGAGGACGGCGATTCCGGGCCGATCACCGGGATCGATGCCGACGATCGTTCGTCCGTCGGCTCCCCGGAGGAGCCTGATCGCCTCCTCGACGGCCGCCCGTGGATTCGTCGGATCGGTGCGAACCGTCGGGATCGGCGGGTGTTCGTCCTCGGGACCGACGAGTGCAACGGCCGCCGCCTCCGGCAGTTCGGCGCCGGGTTCGATCGTCCTGAAGGAAACACCACGGTCGCGAAGCTCTCCGACGACGCCGTGGTACACCTCGAAGTTCTCCGTGGCGACGACGATCACAGACGGGTGTTGGTGTGCGACGAGAAAAGTGCCGCGCCACGGAGCGGTGTCGGCCGGGAGACGTGTCTTTTTATCCGATGGCGGCGAACACCCGACTGTGAGTGATCCGATCCCGACCGGCTGTGTTCCGATCGACGAGTTACTCGGCGGCGGGATCGAACGCGGTGCCGCGACGCAGTTTTACGGCCCACCGGCGTCGGGGAAGACGAATCTGGCGCTGTCGGCGGCGATCGAGGTCGCGGTCGG
>JARWGK010000010.1:0-3427 GCA_040409725.1 Natronomonas sp. | reverse complement strand
TCGAGATTCCTAATAGCAGTCAGGACCCGTACTGAACTCACGCTTTCATTTTTATATCCGGATTTCGACGGTGAAATGGTAGGTTGCGGTTCGAAGCGTTGGTTACTATTTATCGTTGGGATCCAGCAGAGGAACCTACTCACCGTCTCGCTGGGTCGTACAGTATCACGAAGTGGTCGCCGTGCTCTGCTTCGTGTTCCTTCGCGCGTTTGTGTGCGGTCACACAGTCGTCGATGTGACTTTCGAGATCGCACTCATTGCACTCGATCCTGCATGGCATACCGTGACAAACACTGCGCAAACCAATGAACTTGGTGCCAAACCGCTAATTTCGCTGGTTCGATCCTCGCTCGTTCTCAGCAGGGAGCGTTCGCAACGAGCTGTTTCCCGCGGTCGGATTCTGGGACAACCGCTGGGACGCTGACAGGGTTTCCATCCTCGTCGACAGCGACCATCGTAAAGCACGCTGATGTCGTCCGTACAGTATCGTCCTCCCGTGGGTCGTGGCTGTCGACATTGACCCGGACCTTGAGACTGCTGTCGCCGGTTTCGTAAACGTATGCTGATAGTTCGGCAACGTGGCCGACCGGAATCGGATGCTGGAAATCAACGCTGCCGATGTGAGCCGTAACGCAAGTTTCTCCGGCGACAGTCATCGCCGCGACGGCCGCCAGCTCGTCCATCAGCTTGACTACCTCTCCCCCGTGGGTATTCTCGTAGTTGTTCGCCTTATTGGGCTGGATACGCACCGTCGATTCTACACAGGAATCGAGCACTGAAACGGACATCTAACACAACAAGGGGCCTGAAGAGCATGAAGCTGTGGCCGCCGCCCGACCGGACCACACAGTCGTCTCGAAGGTGTCGGAGTATTCATCTAAGATCCCGAAATGTCACTCCAGTCGCGTCACGAGAGTCCCTCCTGACCCTACTCCTGTCCGTGCCGACTACATCCCGGGGCAAAATACGTGTCGACAGGCCTCTCCGACCCGGACTGATTCAGGAGAACAAAAAGCCCAGACGCTCCGTGACGTACGGATCGGAGTAACCGGGAGTCAAACGGAGACAAATGTACTCACACATTTCGCCGTTCGCGACTGCAAGGGTCGTATATTTCGTCGAGCGACGCTCCAAGTCAGTTGCTGCGTGCAGAGACGGCGAGTGGACCGACCGGGATTTGAACCCGGGGCCTCTCCCATGCCAAGGGAGTGATCTACCGCTGATCTATCGGCCCTCGCGTTCGATTCTACCTGCAGCGAATTCATAAACCCATCGAAGCCGCGTCCGGAGAGTTCGTTAGAGTCAAACAGGCGGGTGAGCAAAGGTGACATATGAGTACCGAACAGGGTCAACGGCAGATTCGATGTCTCGTGGCGAAGGTCGGACTCGACGGCCACGACCGCGGGGCACACGTCATCGCGCGGGCCTTCCGGGACGCCGGCTTCGAGGTGATCTACTCGGGGCTGCACCGCTCTCCCGACGAGATCGTTCAGGCGGCCGTCCAGGAAGACGTCGACGTGATCGGAATCTCGATCCTCTCGGGTGCCCACAACACCCTCGTCCCGAAGGTGATCGACGGCCTCGAGGAGTACGACGCCTTCGAGGATACGCTGCTCATCGTCGGCGGGATCATCCCCGAGGAGGACCGCGAGGAGCTGCTGGAACTCGGTGTCGCCGAGATATTCGGTCCCGGGGCGTCGATGGAAGAGACCGTCGCGTTCGTCAGAGACAACGCCCCCGAGCGATGACGGACACCGAACTCATCGACGATCTGCTGGCGGGCAAACACCGAGCGCTGGCCCGCGTCATCACGAAGATCGAAAACAGACAGCCAGGATATCGGGAACTCGTTTCGAAACTTCACGGCCACACCGGCTCCGCAGACGTCATCGGAATCACCGGTTCGCCGGGAGCCGGCAAGTCGACGCTCGTCGACAAGATGGCGGCCACCTACAGGGAGCAGGGTGACACGGTCGGCGTCATCGCCATCGATCCGTCCTCGCCGTTTACCGGCGGTGCGGTGCTGGGTGACCGCATTCGCATGGGGTCGAACGTCGGTGACATGGACGTCTTCTTTCGATCGATGTCGGCCCGTGGCTCCCTCGGTGGGTTGTCGACGGCGACGACGGACGCGGTCAAGGCACTCGACGCCTTCGGCAAGGATCGAATCATCGTCGAAACCGTCGGTGCAGGACAAAACGAGGTCGACATCGTCCGGGCCGCCGACACGGTCGCCGTGTTGGTTCCGCCGGGAAGCGGCGACGATGTCCAGATGCTGAAGGCCGGAATCCTCGAAATCGCCGACGTGTTCGTCGTCAACAAAGCCGATCTGGACGGAGCCGATCGCACCGTTGCTGAACTGCGGGAGATGGTACAGTCCTACACCGACTCGGCCGTCGCCGGCCACCACGGTGCCGGCGGATTCGAGGACACGGCAATCGGCGCGAATGCGACGACCGACGCCGACGACTCCGAGACGGAGTGGGAGCCGCCGGTTCTCACGACCGTCGCCAAAACCGGCGAGGGACTCGATACGTTCCTCGAGACGATCGAAGACCACCGGGAGTGGCTCGAATCGACCGGGAAACTGGAGACGAAAACCCGACAGCGGTACAGAGCGGAGATCCAGCGGCTGCTGCGGGAGGACGCGGCGACGCTTCTGTCGGCGGAACTCGAGGCCAGAGGTGGGATCGATCAGTACGTCGAGGCCGTCTCGACGCGGCAGACCGATCCCTACACCGTCGCCGACGAGATTCTCTCACCGATCGAGGACTGTCTTGCCGACCGACGGTGAATCGTCCCGACTCCGATCAGGCTCCCATCGACGGGAAGTTGATCATCATGTCGGCTTTCGTCTCGAAGCCGTCGGCGCTCCGAGTGATTCCGATGTCGAACCAGACGACCCGTTCGTCGTCGACGGAGCCACCGGTGACGATTCGAAGTTCCTCACCGTGATCGAACCCCGAACCCAGGAGTGACATATCGACTTCGGCGACGAACTGTGATTCGTCCGTCTCCACCTCCCGGAAGATCGCATCCGACTCGTCTACCGCCTGCGCGTCGGCGGCTTCGAGTGTGTCGAGTGACGATTCGCCCTCGACCTGCGGTGTTTCGTCGTTCAGAGACAGTTCCCCACCGATTCCACCGATCGACGCCAACAGCAGTAGCGCCGACAGGATCAGTTCCCCATGCACCGCCGACTTATATCTTCTGGCCGATATTAGTAGTTTCTACTATCGGTATATTCGCCGAATACGGCACCGCAGGCGCTTTTTATCGCCCGTCGGCGTCGAAGCTGTCCCGACTCCCCCAGCCGTCCTCGACTGTGACGGTCGCCGTTTCCGGAACGCCGCCGTCACGGGACACGCGGAGGATGGCGGCCGGGAACGTGATGACCTCCGCACACATCTCGGCCTCGCGGGCTGTC
>JARWGK010000009.1:0-3463 GCA_040409725.1 Natronomonas sp. | reverse complement strand
CGTCCTTCGGCATCGTCTGGAGCTGGCGGTAGATTTCGTCGCGATCCATTCGAATCGACTCAGTTTCGATGCCGACGTTCTCACTCGCCGGGGCGTAGAATGCATACACCGGTAACTGACCGCCGTTCAGCGCCGGATAGACGATCGAACCGGTCTCGCCAGCGGGGACGGTGGTTGGATCCTCGGAGTCGAATTCGGCACTGATCATCCCGTACTCTTGGGTGTCCGACATTGCAACCATCGTCCCGGCCGAGACGAGTGCGATGAACAATGCCATCGCCAACACGACTGTCCGTGGATCGTAAACTCCGCTTCGACTCCGGTCGCGGGTACGCTCGCGCCCGGAGCGCGTCTGCGTCTCGCCGAAAAAAAACGTCATACAAAACGACGGCAAGTCCAACTCCGGTTATTATCAACGCGAGTCCCTGTGTACCGAGAAACAGCCTGGTGTTGAAGATATTCGCAAGCGTTTGCTGTACGGACTCGACGACACCACCGACTGCCGCCGATGCTGTGCCCAGCTGTGGGATCACGACGACCTCGCCGTTTATTTGCAGGGCTCTGGCGACGATCTGGCCCTCGGTGACAGGCGGCTCGTCGCCGTCCTGATCGGTAAAGGGGTTGGCATCGCCCTGCGTAACAAATCCTGTTTCAGTTTCGCCAACGACGCGGTGTGTCGTCAGTCCGCCACCCTGGAGATTCTGTGCATCGAAGACGATCACATCGCCCGTCTCGACATCACCTGAAAGAGCTGTCGGAACGGCAACGAACCCGTCGCCGGGTTCGAGTGTCGGCTCCATACTCCCCGTCTCGACGAAGGAAAGCAGAATCGGCTGACCGAGAAACGCACCGACAAGAAGCGAAATCAGGACGATAGCCAGAAGTAACTGAAGGAGCTGTCCGAGCCGCGTTTTCCACCCCATCGGGCTTTCGTTTGGTTTCGATGAAATTAAACAATGCGCTGCGGTCGATCGAGATCGGCGAGCAACACCGTGAGGTAGCTGCTCAGGAACCCGAGTGCATACCCGATGAAATGGACGTACGTGTTGACGATGGTCCCGTCGTCGACGATCCCGGCAGAGAATGCGGTGACGACGAGGAAGACAAAGAGTCCAACGGACCAGAAACCAAACTCCAGATACCCGGGCGGCGCGTCGCGGAATCGACCGGTGTCGATACCCGTCCGAACCACGGATACAGCGTACCCAACGGACCCGACGGCGGCGGGGAGGGCAACCCATCTGAAGGCGTCTGGGACAGCGGACAGCGCTGTGATCGTCAGACCGATCAAAAACAGGAAGCCGGCGATGTCCGAGGTAGGGTTGAGATCGAACCGCCGGTCGAGGTACTCACCGAGCATTACCGGCAACAGGCCGATCCCGGCCATCACAAGCCCAGGTGCCACAATAAGGACCCCATCGCGCGGTACCGCGAGGTTCATGATCGATATCACGGGCGGGAAAGCGAGCAACACTCCGGTGAAGAGTATATAAAAAACGCATCGACGATCGGCCAGCGTCGAAAGGAGATAGACGGTCAGGATCACCAGACTGTATCTCACGAGATTCGACAGCAGGTGGTCGAATCCGGTGTGGAAAAAATGTGCGACAACAGCCGTCCGGAGGGTCGGGTTCTCGTAGGAAAAAACGACCTCCGGTGTGGGGCCGGAGGAAAACAAAAAAGCGACAATCGACACCGTCGGGATCAAACCGAGAGCCACGATGTCGATCGGATGCGACGACCGCACCACGGCGGCACCGAAGGACTCGGCCTCCGATCCGGAGCTTCCGGACACACAGCAGTTTTGATTGGGCCGCATACAAAACTGATTCGACAACGGACACGGTGAAGCATTTGCCCCTCGGTCACGCTCCGATGCGGGATCGGGGGAGATTGCAACCGGAAGAAGTCGTTCGTACCGCCGTCGGATCGTGGGGTCGCGTGGTGTCGGCGGACGACACCCCGTTTCCGCCGGCTCTCATTAATTCTCTTTCAGCCGGCGGTATATGAATACCGCAAGTAATGACGCGGCAGCGATCACGAGCAGGTACCACGTCAGTCCAAGATCGGTTCCGCCGATTTCGAGGGGGACCACCCCGTCGTCAGTCTCATCGGCAGTTCCGGTCGCTGCTGTGTCACCTTCCTCCGGCGGTGGTCCGTCGGATCCATCGGCGTCATCGGCTGTCGCCCCGCCTCCGTCGGCATCGGTTGTCTCCTCGTCTTCGGTATCAGTGGGCTCCTCCTCGGTATCTGAGTCCCGATCCGAATCTGAATCGGAGTCGGAGTCGGAATCAGAACTGGAACCCGAACGCCCTGTCGACGTGCCGGAGTCGAGTGGCTCGTCCGTGACAGCGAAGGCGCTGAACCCGGGCGTCTCTGCCTCGATGACGATCGAATCGTCGGCGGCGTCGGTATCAACGTCGAGGGACTCGAAGTCCTCGACGTCGACCGTCGTGAACTCGCCGTCCGGTGCATACACGACCCGAAGATCCGCGGGATCGGCATCGACAACCGAGGTATCGAGAACGAACTCGATTGTGGCGTCCGTGTCGGTGTTTGACTCGGGGACGTCGATCTCGGCGGCCCGGATCACCGCCTCCTCGGGAACCGCAGATTCCTCCGGCGGCTCTTCGTCTGCTCGGATCTCCACCGGTCCTTCGACCGCCTCTTCGAACTCGATTTTCTCGATCATGTTCAGCTCGTCGAACTCCGCCACTCGCTCGTCGGGGACGGTCGTCTCACGCCAGACGGTGTCGAACTCGATGCGTTCGGGTTCGCCGTCGTCGACGGCGATCTCGACGAATCCGTCCGCCGGGGCACCGGGATCGGGATTCACCGTCGTGATCGTCGGAACCGGACCGGTTTCGTCGACGAGCACCGTCTCGGAACTGTCGACGACCGACACGGCCTCGGAAACATCGATCTCCTCGTCGTCGGCGAGGGCTGTCGCCGTCAGGGGCTCTTTTTTGTTCAACTCGAGTGTCGCACCGTCGAGATCGGACGTGAGTTCCTCGAAGGCGAGGTTCTCGACGGTGGCAAACACCGACAGCGTCGTGATTTCCGGCGGCGGGCCGGTGGTGTCGACGGCCATCCCGACGGCCACCGTCTCACCCGGCGAGAGTGTGACGCCGTCGTCTTCGGTTTCGATCGGTTCGCCGGTATCGACGTCGTAGAAGGTGACGGCACCGTCACCGCCGTCGATCCAGACGGTCGCCCGGTTGGCCTCCTGGGTCGGATCGCCAAACCGAAGGACGTTCTCGACGGTGAACACCGCCCCGAGTTCGGTGATCGCGTCGTCGTTGACGCCACCACCGGATGAATCCGTCTCGTCCACCACGACACGGATCTCACCGTCTTCGCCCTCCTGAACGTAGGTCCCATCACCCGCCGGCTGGAGTTCGAGGGTGTCGACATCGTCGTAGGTGACCGTGTCGGCACCCGTCCCGACGGCGAGGGAGGCCGC
>JARWGK010000008.1:0-3509 GCA_040409725.1 Natronomonas sp. | reverse complement strand
GAAACCTATCACCGATTGAGGATTTCAACAGAGCTAGCTGAACGATATAATTGACCCAGCCGGTGCTACGGACACGTACGTCGCGGTGTCGGGAAGACACGGGCGTTGGGTGGGCCTCAGAGGTTTCGGCTGACGCCGATGTTCTGGAGGTACCCGCCACAGCGACAGAGACGACCGTCGGGGTCGTCGGGCCGGGTCCCACAGTCTATACACTCGTACAGTGGGCCGGTGTCTGTCTCTTGATTGCTCATATTAGTCAGACAATCGTCGTGTTACGTGTTAAGTGTTCTCATTGTTCGTGAACGTCCGACGAACGCATAAAAGGGGTCGACGGCACGGAAGCGGGATCGGCGGCACGGAAGCGGGGTCGGCGGCGGGTGTCGGAACGACCGGGAGACAACGCGGTGACAACACCTATGATTTCGGCCTGTGTAGGGGGACGTATGCAAGCACAGGCATGGGCTCGAGACCATGTTCCTGCACTGACGGCACTGCTTTCTGTCGTGGCGCTGGCGTTCGTCTTCGGCGCCGCGCTGCAGGTGTTGCCGGTGGACGGACTGCCACAGCCGGCGTCGTTGCTCGCGGCGATTCCGCATCTGAACGCCGGGATCAGCGCCGTCGCAATCGGGACCATCGCCGCCGGAGTTCGGGCGGTGCGTAACGGTCGGGTACAGACGCACCGTCGGCTGATGCTGACGAGCTTCGGGCTGTTTTCGGCGTTTCTGGTCCTGTATCTGTACCGCGTCGCAGTCCGAGGACCGACCGAGTTCACCGGGCCGTCCGTTCTGGAGACGTTCGTCTATCTGCCGGTGTTGGCCGTCCACATCGTCCTCGCCGTCGTCTGTGTGCCGTTCGTGTTCTATGCACTGTTGTTGGCCGGGACGCACTCGATCGACGAACTCCCCGAGACGAAACATCGCTTCGTCGGACGGGTCGCGGCGAGTCTCTGGGTGATCTCCTTCAGCATGGGACTCGTGATCTATGCGATGCTGTACGTCCTGTTTTGACCGACCGGCGGGAACCCGATCACTCCGGGGCGATCCAGAGGTACCGCGGCGCCTCCTCGTCGGGAACGAACGGTGAGATGTCGATCACCGACGGCTCCGTTCCCGGCCGTCCCTCGACGTCGAAGATCGGGTTCGTCGGATTCTGTTCGGTCGCATCGACGCCCGACAACTCGGCGTCTTCGGCCGCCAGACGGGCCAAAAACGGCGTCTCGATCTCTTGGTCGTCGTCGGTGATCGCGCCGAGATCCGTCCCGTCCGGCAGTTCCTCGATCGGACGGTAGCGACGGTCGGATTCGAGCAACAGCAGTTCGATCTCTCCGGTGGCGATCGATTCGTCGGTTGCGAGGGTGAACGAC
Source organism: Natronomonas sp. (assembly GCA_040409725.1). Classification (GTDB taxonomy): domain Archaea; phylum Halobacteriota; class Halobacteria; order Halobacteriales; family Haloarculaceae; genus Natronomonas. The sequence goes on along the minus strand of JARWGK010000008.1, from coordinate 2,146 downwards.
GGCTGGAAGAAGACATCCCGTGTCGGAGACACGGAGCGCGTCGTGTCGTCTCCGTCGGCGACGACCACCGTCTCGACACGCGTCCAGCCCCAGACGTTGAACTCGGCGCCGCTCGCCGATTCCCAGCCGTTGTGGATTCGCTCCGGATCGACATCGGCCCTGAGTTCCTCGGCGGAGACGGAGACGGCACCGCTTTGGCCGCCGTCGTCGTGGATCGTCTCGGTGCATCCGGCGGTCGCCATCCCGACGCCAGCTGCAGCCGTGAGAAACGCCCGCCGGTTCATACTACGGCTCACGGGGCGGTCGGTATAAAATCGACGGGGATGGCCGAGGCAGGACGGATCACAGAACACCGAGACCACCGATCACCAGCCGAAGCCCGATGATCGTCAGCAGCCAGAGCACGGCACGCCGTCGCCACACTTCGGGGATCCGGACCCGAAGCCGCGTTCCGATCGAAACGCCGACCAGTGCCGGCAGCGCCGCGGCAATAGAAAGCAGAACCGTCGTCACATCTGGGTACAGTCCGAGAACTCCTGCCAGAATCACCCGAATCCCGTTGAGTCCGACGAAGACCATTCCGATGACACCGATGAACAGCCCTTCTGAAAGGTCGCAACTTCGGACGTACGCGACAAGTTGGACCCCGACGTTGGTTCCGCCGAAGAGCACCCCCGAAACGCCGCCGATTCCCACCATCCACCCCGGTGTCTCGACGAAACAGCCCTCTCTGACGGTCGATCGCCCCGGAATCGAGACGATTCGCTGTGCGTTCAGAACGAAACCAAGCGACACGATCCCGAGAACGATCCGCAGCGGTCCCGCCGGCAGGCGGTCGAGTAGCATCATCCCGACGACGGTTCCGAGGAGCGCTGCAATCATCAGGGGTGCAAAGCGGCGACCACATGTCTCCAGTTCGGACAGGGACAGTCCACGGGTCAAGGAGAGATTCACGAGAAGAATCGGGACGATCATAAAAACAACCGCCGTCGCGGGATCGACGACCGAGGCGAGTGCCATCGTTCCGACGAGTGCGAACCCGAAGCCTGCGACACCGTTGATCATACCGGCGATCAACATGACGACGGCCCCAAACATGGCGACCGACGAGAGTAGAATCGACACGCCCGTCCTTCGACGGACATGGGCATAAAATGCCGCCGGTAGTGAGGATCACGACTGCATAGACGATCGGACGCACACCTTTCGAGAGTATTCCGATTCCGGAGGATGCAATCCTCGATTGGGGGTGATACGAGTTCCGGCGTCGGAGAAGCATCGAGGCCACTCGGTGCGGCGTGGCTCAATCGTCGCCGACGATTCCGGGCCCGGGCGATTCGATTTCGGGCCGAGCGACCTCCCGGTCGGTCGTTTCGCCTTCGATGTCGTACGGGTACTCGCCCGTGACACAGCCGAGACAGAGATCGGCGCGACTCGAATCGAGTGCCTCTGCGACCGCATCGATCGAGAGATACGACAGTGAATCGGCGGCAATCTCCTCACAGATTTCTTCGGTGCTTTGATCGGCGGCGATCAGTTCATCGCGGGAGGCCATATCGATACCCATGTAACACGGGGCGACGATCGGCGGGGCACCGATGCGCATGTGGACTTCCTCTGCGCCGCTTTCCTTCAGCAGTTCGACGAGTTGCGTCGAGGTCGTCCCGCGAACGATCGAGTCGTCGATGACGGTGAGTGTTTTGTCCTCGATGACGTCCTGAATCGGGTTGAGCTTCAGTCGGACGGCGCGTTCACGGGCGTCCTGTGTCGGCATGATGAACGTTCGTCCGACGTAGCGGTTTTTCATCAGCCCTTCGGCGAACTCGACGTCCGATCCGTCGTCGGCCGCCGCCTCCGCGTAGCCCGAGGCGAAGGCACGCCCGGAGTCCGGAACCGGCAACACGACGTCCGTATCCGCCGGCGATTCCTCCCAGAGCTTTCGGCCGAGTTCACGACGAACGTCGTAGACGAGATTTTCGTCGATCCGGGAGTCCGGGCGGGCGAAGTAGATGTGTTCGAAAAAGCAGTGGGCTGTGTCGTCGGTGTCGACGAGTTGATACGATTCGAAGCCGGCGCCGTCGGGTCCGAGCACGATCAGTTCACCCGGCCGCACGTCACGGACGAGTTCTCCGTCGAGAACGTCGAT
>JARWGK010000007.1:0-3553 GCA_040409725.1 Natronomonas sp. | reverse complement strand
CGAGCCCGACTCTACCACAGTTCGACCCCGATTCCACTACAGTCCGTCCTCGTCTCCGCCACACAGTTCGCGACTGTCCCGGGGGGATCGTTCGATGCCGTTGATCGAACCGTCCTCCCGTCGGTTGGACCGCTTTTTTCCGTCGATCGTAGCCCATCGGCGGTCGAATCCGCCGATATGACGCGTGTCTGACGCAGAATTAAGTGACTTGGCCCGTCTCATACTGTCAGAAGCCCCTGATTTCACCTCGAAATCAGAGGCGGGAGGATGAGATGGGACTGATAGCAGAACTACGAGACAGCATATCCCGTGCGGCAGCGAGTCTGTTCGCCGGGGAAGAACCCAAGAGAATCGGCATTTACGGTCCGCCCAACGCCGGCAAATGCCTCGCACCGGACGAAAAGGTACTGCTCGCAGACGGGACTCACAGACGCATCGACGACCTGTTCGAGACGGTCGCTGACCGGAATCCACCGGATGTCAGCGAAGCACCCGACGAACGGTGGCTGGCGTGCGGATCCGACACCGATATCGAGGTTCCGGCGCTTCGATCGGACCTCTCGGTGGAATCGACCCCGATATCGCACGTGTTCAGACAGCGATACGACGGCAAACTCTACCGAATAAAGACTCGCCTCGGTCGCGAGGTCACGGTCAGCCCGAGTCATCCGTTCATTTCTGTGACCCCCGATGGGATCGAAGAGACCCCCGCCGGTGATCTTGAGGTCGGCCAGCGTGTTGCGCTTCTCTCGTCGTTCACCCCGAGAGGAGATCGAATCCACGGGGAGTGGAGCGGTGGAACCTCAAGTGGCGGGCGAAATTCCGGTGTCCGCGCCGATCTGTCGCTCACCACGGACGGTGGAACTGCGGTGTACGACTCGACGTACCACGATCCGAAACCGGTCCGGACGCAGCCATTCGATTCGGATCTGGCCCGGTTCATGGCACTCACCATCGCCGAAGCACAACACGACGATCGATTCATTGCCTTCGCAAACGAAAGCGAACGACTCCGTGAAGAGTTCCGACGCGGTGTCGAACGGTTCGGACTCGAGGCGACGACATACGACTACGAAAACAAGACGCCGACTGTTCGGGTCAACTCGCGATCGCTGACGGAGCATCTGAAGGAGTTCGACTGCTACCCGGCCGACTCACACGACAAACGGGTTCCGAAATCGGTTCTCACAGCAGACAACGAGACGGTTGCTGCCTTCCTTCGGGCGCTGTACGACTGCGAAGGAAGTGTCTCCCACCCGGAGGACGACCGGGGCCGATACGTGACGCTTTCGAGTGCGAGTCGACAGCTCATCCAGGAGGTCGGAACGCTCCTCCTCCGGTTCGGCATCGTCGGAAAGATTCGCGAGCGGACCCACGACGGAGCGACGTACTACGAACTGGAGATCGGACGAAGCGACCAACACCGTCTGTTCCAGACACACGTTGGATTCGACGATCCAGCGAAAGTCGATCGGCTGGCAGAACTGTCCACGGCTGGGTCGAAGGCGACCGTCCACACCCTCCCGATCATGCCGCTTCTGGAAACCGCACGAGCCAACCGCGGGATGACACAGGAGGCCTTCTACGGCGACAGCAAACACGTCGCCCGGATGCGGCGCAAAAACCGGATCACGATCGACCGGATCAAATCGATGGCATCACGGATCCCCGAAGAGCAGTCCGTCGATCTCGTCCGTGACCTTGCCGACGCCGACGTCACCTGGGACGAGGTCGTCGAAGTCGAGACGATCGACCACAACGGCTACATTTATGATCTGACCGTTCCGGATCATCACACGTTCGCCACAGCCGGCGGGTTGGTCGTCCACAACACGACGCTCGCCAATCGCATCGCCCGTGACTGGACCGGCGACGCCATCGGCCCCGAGAGCCACGTTCCACACGAGACGAGGCGTGCACGCAGGAAGGAAAACGTCGAGATCAAACGCAACGGCAAATCCGTCACGATCGACATCGTCGACACGCCGGGTGTCGCGACGAAGGTCGACTACAAGGAGTTCCTCGAACACGACATTGAGGAGGAAGACGCCGTTCGTCGATCCCGAGAGGCGACCGAAGGCGTGGCCGAAGCCATGCACTGGCTTCGTGAGGACGTCGATGGGGTCATCTACGTCCTCGATTCGACGACCGATCCGTTCACGCAGGTGAACACGATGCTCGTCGGGATCATCGAGAGTCAGGATCTGCCGGTGTTGATCTTTGCGAACAAGATCGATCTGGAGGAAGCGAACGTCCAGCGGATCCGAAACGCCTTCCCGCAACACGAGACGGTCCCGCTTTCGGCACTGGAGGGGGACAACATGGACGAGGTGTACGACAAAATCGCGGAGTACTTCGGATAATGCCGGAAATCACACAGGAAGACGACGAAAGCGAGGAACCAGGCGTCCAGATCGATCTCATAAGCGCCGACAGGATCAACGGGATGCGGACGATGGAGAAGATCCGACTTATCCTCGATGGCGTCCACGACGGAAACATCGTCATTCTGGAGGAGGGACTCGACCCCGAGGAGGAATCCAAGCTGATCGAGGTGACGATGTCGGAGATCAACCCCGATGGCTTCACCGGCATCGAAATCGAGACGTATCCGAGCGGCGAGAGCAGCGACGCCGGCCTGCTCGGTCGGCTCATGGGCAAGAACAAACAGCCACAGACGCTCACCGTCATCGGTCCTGCGGATCGAATCGAGACACTGCACAAAGACGAGAATCTGATCAGCACGCTGATCACACGACAGTAAGATGCCCCATCAGTGCACCGGCTGTGGCCACACGTTCCCCGACGGCTCCAAGGAGATGCTGTCGGGGTGTCCCGACTGTGGCGGCAACACCTTCCAGTTTCGCCCAGAGGGGAGTTCGGCCGACCAGCCCGCCGACGCCGACCTCGAATCGAGCGATCCCCCGGAACCGCCGGGCGATTCCGACCCCGCAGACGGCGGCGTCGCAGAGACCGTCGGCCGGGCGACGACCCGCGTCCGTGACTTCGTCAGCGGTGAACCGTCCGACACGCCGAATCCCGACGCCGAATGGCCGAGCGAGGACTCACGGTCCGACGATGGGTCGCGGTCGCCCGACACCGCTCCTTCGGCCGGGACGCAACCAGCCGGTTCGGACACCCCGACGGCCCACTCGGACGCCGAGACCGGAAACGCCGAGACGGGAACCGAAACAGACGCAGAAACGATAGAATCGGATCACGAACCGACCGGCGGCGAGGAGGACACCGCACAGGCGAGTGCCCGGACCGACGTCGTCGAACCGTCCGACCTCCCGAGCGACGCGAATCGGAACGATTCGCCGTATCCCGTCTCCTCGGATTCCGACTCCCAGTCCCGGTCCCGTGACGACGCGCGTTCCCGGGACAAGCCTCACCCGGACGACGGAACGGTCGTGAGCGAACCGAGCGGCGACGACCCGGACATTGACGACCTCCGGGAGCAGCTCAACGACCAGTTCGAGTCCATCAAGATCGTCGAACCCGGCGAGTACGAACTGAACCTGATGGAACTGTACGACAGAGAGGAGTACAT
>JARWGK010000006.1:0-3594 GCA_040409725.1 Natronomonas sp. | reverse complement strand
ACGGTCATCGTTTCTCGGTAGGATGCGAATACTCGACTCTTCTGCGTTCATCAACGACTACACGACCGACGAACGCGTCGCAACGATTCCACTCGTCCGCGAGGAACTGGAGGGTGAGGCCGGCTACCGCTTCGACGCGCTGGAGGGCTCCGGAATGCAGATCCACGTCCCCGACTCCGGGACGGTCGAACGCGTCGAACGCGTCGCACGGGATACCGGCGACGACGGAACGCTCTCGCGGACTGACATCCGACTGCTTGCGAGTGCCTTCGAACTCGACGCGACGCTCGTCACCGACGATTACGCGATGCAGAACGTCGCCGAAAAGCTCGACGTGTCCGTCGAGGTGATCGCACAGGACGGCATCGAGGAACAGCGCAACTGGCAATTCCAGTGTCAGGGCTGTGGTCGGACCTTCGACGAAGACCGAGACCGCTGTGTCGTCTGTGGAACCGGCCTCGAACGAAAGAATCCACAGTAAGGCGGGCGGAGAGTCCGATCACCCGGTGTTCGGAAGTCGGACGGTGACAACCGTCCCGTCGCCGGTGTCGAACTCGATGTCGCCGCCGGCGAGGTCGACACTCCACGTGACGAGCCACAGCCCGATTCCGCTGCCGTGTGTCAGTGCCGTCTCGGCGCCCTCCTGAATCGGTGCGATCTCCGAGGCTGGAATCCCGGGTCCGTCGTCGATGACGCGGAACGTCGCCGTCCCGTCCTCGGAGTCGAACGCCAGGAACCGGACGTGGGTCGCGCCGCTTTCGAGGGCATTCTCGCCGAGATTCCGGAAGACGAGTTCCAGTATCCGCTGATCCGTACGACAGGACGAAAGCGGGGTTTCGACATCGATCCGCGCCTCGGGAAACCGCTCCCGGAGCGCCGTCGCCACCCCGGTGAGTACCGACACCGTGTCGACCGCACTCGGTGAACGGTCGTCCTGGATTTTCTCGAACGTTTGGGCCTTGTCCACGGTGTCGAGCAGCCGTTCGCTGCTCTCGACGATCGCATTCGCCATCTCCGCTGTGTGTTCTTCGTCCGTAGTCGATGCGATCTGTGAGGCGTGGCCCTTGATCGGCACCATCTCGTTGCGAAGATTGTGACGAAGGAGGCGGTTGAACACTTGGAGTCGCTGTTCGCGGCGTTGTTCGCTCGTGATGTCCTGCAGCACGACCGTCGTTCCGACACGGATTCCCCGAGGATCCGTAAGCGCCGACGTCGAAACGAGAAACGAGCGCCGTCCGTCGACTGTCTCGATCGTGACCGGCGTATCACCGGCGGTTTCGGGATCTATCTCGGTGGCGGGAAGCAGCCGTGAGATGTTCGTGTCGACGGCGACTGTGGAACCGAACAGCCGGCTCGCCTCGTTGTTCGCCGTGATGATCCGGCCGTTCGTATCGAGGATGACGACCGGATTCGGAAGGTCGTCGACGGCAGACCGCTCCGCCGTACGGTGTGTCACCGGATCGCTTTCGAACATGTTCGTACCGACGAACGCGTACGCGTCCAGAACGACGTGTGGGACGAACAACGCCGGTGCGAGGTTCAGTTCCGGATACGGGCCGAACTCGAACAGCCACGCGTAGAGGCCGATCGTCGGCGGAAGGGTGCTGAGGGCAACCGCAGTCGCCTCGCGTCTGTACAGCGGACCGTAGCTGAACACGGTATCGAAGAGCATCGTCACCCCGGCAGCAACCGCGATGCTCACCGCAGCCACCAACACGAAGGTGATCGGCGTGAAGGAGTACGAAACCGTCGCGATACCGAACACCGGATCGACGGCGAAGTTCCCGAAGAGGAGGCCGTGTGTGTGGTTGCTCACCGCCAGCGCCGTTCCGAGGCCACCGAGAACCACGATCGGTAGGAATCCGGGACTGCGGATCATGTGTCCGCGGCCGGTGTACGCCAGTGCAAACGCCAGAAACGGGATCCCGGTCCAGATGATCCCGATCCACATCGACACCTCCAGAACGTACCGAAGCGTCGGATCGAAGACGAACAGTCCGACGCCGTAGGAGAGACACCACACCGCCTGCGCCGAAAGCGTCAACAGAAACCAGTTCGCCCCCGGCCGTCCCCGATACCGGGAGAGATACCAGACGAGAGCAACCGTCCCGACGCCGGCCCCGATCGACAGCCCAACGACGAGGGCGCCGAGCCAACTACCGGGAGTCAGGAGAGAAATCACCACGTCCATCGCATCGATTCGGAGGGCGACCGATTAAAAGCCCCCGTTCTCGTGGCGTGACCCACCGGGCGTCCGGGCACCTCCGGCGTCAGCGGGCTCGTTCCGCGTCGATGTTTTCGAGGCCGACCTCGATGACCTGTCGCAACACCTCCGTTCCGGTGATCCCGTATCGATCCGAAAGCGACGCGATTTCGTTTGCGTGTTCTGCTTCGAGGACGATGCTGAATCGATGCATTGGCCTGTCGTTCGGTATCACATCACAAAAATCCTCAGCAGACGGCCGTCTGACACCGGATCGAACGGGTCGTCGGCCGAGGACAACTGAAAGGTTAATCGGTCCCGCTCACGTACCCTCTCCAATGTCAACGTCAGCCGACCGTCTGAGTCGCTCGCGGCCGGCCGTCGTCACGGGAACAATCGGCCTCGGAGTCGCCGGGCTGTTAGTCGGCTTCCTGATCGCCGTCGTCGGGATCAGCCTCGCAGCGGCGGTGTTCCCGTCGATCGAGCAGAACAGCGCCCCGGCACTTGCGATCGCGACAGCCGGACAGGGTATCGGCATCGCGATCGTCGCCGTCGGGTATCTTCGCTACAGAGGCCTCTCGTGGTCGTTCCTCCGGGTTCGAATGCCGACGCTGCGTGACGTGGGCTGGACGATCGGCGTGACGATCGGGCTGTTTGCCGCACTGTTCGTGGCCGTCACGATCATCGAGTGGCTCGGGCTGTCGGCGGCAGAACACTCCGTCGCCGAGGCCGCCGAGGACGATCCACTCGTGTTATTGCCGCTCGTTCCGCTTTCGATTCTCGTCACCGGTCCGGCCGAAGAGCTCCTCTACCGAGGGGTGATTCAGACGCGACTCCGGAAGATCTTCGATGCCGCATCGGCGGTTCTCGTCGCCTCGGTGATCTTCGCCGTCGTCCACATCCCGGCCTACGCGACCGAAGGACTCGGTCCGGAACTCCTGACGACGCTCGGAATACTGCTCCTTCTCGGTGGCTTCCTCGGTGCCGTCTACGAACACACCGGTAACCTGCTGGTCCCGGCGGTCGCACACGGCCTCTACAACGCGATCGTCTTCGGTGGAAACATCGCCTCCGGGCTGACGATCTAGTCGATCCACTCGACCCGCTTGTTCGCAACCGCCTCGGCCTCCTCGAACTCGCCGCCTCCGAGCAACCCCCGGGCCGCGTTTTTACCCCACTCGACTGCCGGCTGTGTGAACGTCTCGACGCCTGCCAACTCGCCGTACAGTATACAGGCAGCCTCCATTCCGTACAGCAACTCGCCGACGGATTCGGCGTCGAGTCGATCGATCTCGATCCGAACGTTCGGTCGATCGGCGGCGGCAAGCGACGCCTCCGTCGCCTCGAACTCCGCGTCGAGCAGTCCACCGAGTGTCGTCTCACCGAGGTAT
>JARWGK010000005.1:0-3602 GCA_040409725.1 Natronomonas sp. | reverse complement strand
CGAGAACAGGCCGAACAGGAAACGAAGGCCGACGAGCGACTGCAACACGAGGAGACAGAGGTATGTCCCGAGTGTGGCGGTAACCTCGTCAACGATGCCGAGCACGGCGAGACCGTCTGTGGTGACTGTGGACTCGTCGTCGAGGAAAACGAGATCGACCCCGGCCCCGAATGGCGGGCCTTCGACTCCCGGGAGCAGGACCAGAAATCCCGCGTCGGCGCCCCGACGACGAAGATGATGCACGACAAGGGGCTGTCGACGAACATCGGCTGGCAGGACAAGGACGCCTACGGCAACGCCCTGTCGAGTCGCCAGCGCGAGAAGATGCAGCGACTGCGGACCTGGAACGAGCGGTTCCGCACGCGTGACTCCAAGGAGCGAAATCTCAAGCAGGCGCTGGGCGAAATCGACCGGATGGCCAGCGCCCTCGGCCTCCCCGAGAACGTCCGGGAGACCGCCAGTGTCATCTACCGGCGAGCCCTCGAAGAGGATCTGTTGCCCGGCCGATCGATCGAAGGCGTCGCGACGGCATCGCTGTATGCTGCTGCCCGGAAAGCCGGTACCCCCCGTTCACTCGACGAGTTGACGACCGTTTCGCGGGTCGACAAAGACGAGATTGCCCGGACGTACCGCTACGTCGTCCGGGAGTTGAGCCTCGAAATCAAACCTGCCGATCCCGAGAGCTACGTGCCCCGGTTCGTCTCGGATCTCCAGCTCTCCGAGGAGGTCGAACGGCGAGCCCGGCAGTTGCTCCAGAACGCGAAAGAGCAGGGCGTCCACTCCGGGAAATCCCCGGTCGGACTTGCTGCCGCTGCAGTGTATGCCTCCTCGCTTCTGACAAACGAGAAGGTGACCCAAAGCGAGGTCAGCGAAGTGGCGAACATCTCCGAAGTGACGATCCGCAACCGATACCACGAACTACTCGAAGCCGAAGAGAGCGTCCCCGGCCTCTGACTCCCGCGCACAGTCCGTGGAAGCGATTATTTTTCGCCCGGTCCCGTAGCTGGCGAGGTCACCGGGCGGTTCGCGCCGCCTGTGAACCGGACGGTTTGCCAGGCCTACGGAACCGAACGGTTCGCTACGCTTACCAGGCTCGAACGCCTGGACGTAGCTATGAGCGACAAGGACATGTACTACAACAAGGCCAAACAGCAGGGCTACCGTGCCCGTTCGGCCTACAAGCTACAGCAACTCGACGAGACAGCCGGGTTGCTGGACGCGGGGGATACCGTCGTCGACCTCGGGGCCGCGCCGGGTGGCTGGATGCAGGTCGCCGCCGAGCGTGTCGGCCCCGACGGAACTGTGATCGGTGTCGACCGACAGAACATCTCGGATCTCGAGGATCCCGAAGCAACTGTCGAGTATATCCGTGGCGACATCACTGAAGACTGGACTCGCGACCAGATCAGAGAGACCGTCGGCTCGAGTGAAACCCAGCGACCGGTCGACGTCGTCATCTCGGATATGGCCCCCAACATGAGCGGCGAGTACGAACTGGATCACGCCAGATCGGTCCATCTCGCAAGACAGGCTTTCGATCTGGCGACGGAACTGCTCACCGCGGGCGGCGATCTCGCAGTCAAGGTCTTCGACGGCCGTGACCTGACCGATCTCGAAGACGAAATCGACGAGGAGTTCGAGTACGTCCGGCAGGTCCGCCCCGACGCCTCGCGTGAGTCCTCCTCGGAACTGTATCTCGTCGCGAAAAATTTCCTGACCGCACCGGTCCGGCCCGGCGACAGGCTGGACGTCGAGATTACCGACACCGGTGAGGAAGGGGACGGCATCGCACGTGTCGACGGCTTTACGCTGTTCGTTGCGGACGCCGAGGAAGGAGAGAGCTACCGGGTCGAAGTCGACGACGTCAAACCGCGGTTTGGTTTCGCGACAGTTGCCGAAGAACAACCGGATAGAGAAGAGTAAAACGGCCGTCTGTGACGCTTCTCAAAACTCGACGGCACCAACCTCGAGTTCGTCGGCACACTCCGAACAGTCGAATGTCTTTACGAACTCCGCACACGCCGTGTGGACTTTCTGTCCGCACGTCCCACAGGACTCGAACTCTGTCTCGATGACCTCCTGACAGATTGTACACCGCTTGTTCACTATCATGTGTGTTGGTAACACCTTACGTGGTAGTCATTTTCTACCCTATATATCAATTTTCACCTAGATTTGAGAGGTCGAAAAAGAATACAGTCAGTTCAGGTCGAATACGGGTTCGAGAGATCTTCTACTGGCCGAATACCGCGGGGTAGCGATGACGGCCCGAATTCTGTTCTCGTAGTCGACACAAAATTGACGTATATAAAACAGAGGTTCCCGCGGGGAGTGCGTTGGCCAGTTCGACCGAACGTGGAACCATTCGGCATGTTTTTACTTTGAACTCTATTAGCTGGTCGTATGTTGAGCGCGAAGATGGAGGATTATCTGAAGGCGATATACGAGATCAAACAGCGGGAGGGGGAACCAGTCTCGACGTCGAGTATCGCGGAGGTGCTCGACGTGACGCCGCCGACAGCGACGAGTATGATGGAAAAACTCGAAGAGCGGGAACTGGTCGAACGCGAGAAGTACAAGGGTGTCGAGTTGACCCGGGAGGGGGAAACCGTCGCGCTCGAAGTGATCCGTCACCACCGCCTGCTCGAAACGTATCTCGCCGAACAGTTGGGCTACGACTGGGCGCAGGTCCACGAGGAGGCGGATACGCTCGAACACCACATAAGCGAAGAGTTCGAGCAACGCGTCGCGGAGGTACTCGACGACCCCGACGTCGACCCACACGGCGATCCGATTCCAAACGACGCGCTCGAACCCGTGGCCGAGGGGAGCGATCGGCGACTCAGTAATCACGAGGAAGGGGAACAACTGGTCGTCACACGAGTGCGGGACCGTGATCCCGAGGAACTCTCCTACCTGCAGGATGCCGGGATCACGCCGGGCACGACAGTCACAATCGAGGAAGTGGCACCGATCGGGATGATCACGGTACGAGTTGGAGAGGAGGGGACAGTTTCGTTGCCGGATTCGATCGCGGGTTCGATCCGCGTCCGACCACCCGGTGAAGAAGTCAAGACAGCGTAGGGGGGCTGTATAGAGGTCGTGCGGGCAGGAAAAAGTGTTTATCCATCACCGCGCTGAACACAGTATGCGCGGACTCGACGAAACCGACGAAAAAATACTCTCCCATATACTGGAAGACGGCCGCAAACCGTACAGTGAAATTGCGGACGCGGTCGGGCTGTCGGCCCCGGCGGTCTCAGATCGGATCGATCGACTCCGGGAGATCGGACTGCTCGAGCGATTTACAGTCGAGTTGAACCAGGAGATGCTGCAGACGGGACAGTCGTTCCTTCTGACCGTCGATGGAACGCCCGGCAGCGGCCAGACGATTGCGAATAGACTCGAAGAACACGGCGATACCGAACACGTTTTTCGGACTATCGACGACACCGTCGTCTCCACGGTGGTGTCCGACACGGAACGTATCGGTCAGTTGCTGTCGGAGACGCTGCCGGCGGAACTCGTTCGGGAGTACGACGTTCAGTTGCTCGCATCGTCGCCGACGGTGGTGGATGGGACGGTCTACGTCGGGAGTAGCG
>JARWGK010000004.1:0-18946 GCA_040409725.1 Natronomonas sp. | reverse complement strand
GGGGGTCGCTTGCGACCCCCCGCAGAAAAAAGGTCGTTATACCACAAGCTCCCACACTGGCGCGATGAGGAAAAACAGCGACTGATAGGCGATATACAGGAAGGCAAAAAGCGAGGCACCGATCGCACCCCACGGGCGGTCGAGGTCCCAGCCCTGTCTCGTCTCGACCTTTCGGGATTCGAACTCGAAGAGGTCGGTGAGGAACACGCCCAACACGAGCACCGAGACGATCATTCCGGCGTGGCGCTCGACACTCAGGTAGTAGAAGGCGCCGACGACGAGCAGGAAGTTCGTGGCGACCCGGATCGGATTTCGCGTGAGTGCCTCGGCACCCTCCGTGGCCTGCGTTTTGATCTGGCTGAACTCGATCCCACGAGCGACGATGTTCAGCACGATGAGTGCCAGCATCACGTACGGGATGACGGGGGCCAGGAACGTATCGAGGGGGCCGAACAGCGTGACCGATGGGTCCATATCCACCCGTGAACACCGGGGGCATTAATGTGTTTCTGATACCGCCGATGGATCAGATGTCCCGCTGAACGACGAAATCTGCAAACGCCTCCAGCTTTCTCCGTGGCTCTGTTGCGAGGTCGAGGTCGTCTATGTGACCCTTCGCCTCGACGGAGAGTTCACTCGCGACGCCGCGTGCGTACTCGACGCTGTCGGTTCGACGGAGGATTTCGATCGCCTCGAGAACCTCCTCGTCGGTGTTTTCCTCGGCCCACAGGAGCGATTCGAGTCTGGCGACGTCCTCGGGATCGCCGTTGGCTGCGGCGTGGATCACCGGGAGCGTTTTCTTCCCTTCACGGATGTCGTTGCCGACGCCTTTGCCGAATCGTCCGCCCTCCTCGAAGGCGTGTTCGATATCGAGGACGTCGTCTGCGATCTGGAAGGCGACACAGAGCCGTTCGGCGTATCTGGCGATATCCTCCTCGAGCCCTCGGTTGTCGGTGACGATCGCCGACAGACGAGCGACGATCCGTCCGAGACACCCCGTCTTGCAGGCACACATCTCCAGATACTCCGGTTCGGTGACGTTGATCTCGCGTTCGTTGTGCCAGCAGATGTCCATTCCCTGACCGAGGTGTGTCCGGTTGAGTTCGACGGTGAGCATCTCGTAGGCGGCAAGCTGGAGCTCTGCGGGGAGGTCGCCGGGGTTTCGTGCGATAACCTTCAGCGGGAGGAAGTACATCGCGTTACCGGCGTTGAGTGCGACGTCCGTTCCGTGGCTGTGGTGGAGGGCCGGGCCGCCGCGTCTGTGCGTTGCGCCGTCTTCCACATCGTCGACGATGATCGTTCCGTTGTGTAACACCTCCGGAACGAGCGCGTACTCGAGATACGACTCGGGGTCCTCACCGACGGCCTCGATGAAACACAGGAACAACACCGCACGCCAGCGCTTGCCGCCGCGGTCCAGGAGCGTCCAGATCGGATCCGAAAGCGCCCGCTGGACCGCCTCCGGATCGTACGTGTACGTCGGCTCACCGAACATCTCGGCGAGGTACGCCGGATCGACCGATCGAGGGAGAAGTGACTCGATCGTCTCGTCGATCGTCGGGCGCCACTCCTCCAGTGTGTCGTACATGTATCCCAGTCTTCGGCGTCGGTACAAAAACCCCACTCGTGGCTCCCGGACGGAATCGACCGCCGACGACGGCGAGGCTTTTTGCCTCGTCGGTCCGAGCGAATTCCCGTGAACAAGGAGTCTATCGGTGTACTCGGAGACGAGGCTCTCGTCGAGTCGGTTGCCGCCGCCGGTGCCGAACCGGTGACCGGGACTGTTTCGACGGTGTCGGACCTCGCCGCCGTCGTCGTGTCGGGTGAGTCTGCACTCCTCGAACTCGCACACTCCGGCACCGATGCAACTGTACTCGCCGTCTCACCGACGGTTTCGGGGCTTCGGTCGGTCGAGCCAGCGGATGTCACCGCTGCGTGTGAGCGTCTCCTCGCCGACGACTACACGATCGACGGGCATTCGCTCCTCGCCGCGGCGAGTTCGTCCACCACGGCGCATGCGCTGCTCGACGTGACGCTTCTGACCGCGGAATCGGCACGGATCTCCGAGTACAGCATCTCCCTGGACGGCGAGCGGCTCACGCGATTCCGCGCGGATGGCGTCGTGGTTTCGACACCTGCCGGAAGCTCCGGCTACGGGCGTGCCGCCGGTGGTCCGCTCGTGACGCCAGCCGCCGACTCACTCGCCGCTGCACCGATCTCACCGTTCAGCATCGACAGCAATCGGTGGGTGCTTCCGACCGACGGCGTCTCACTCGCCGTCGAACGCGACGAGGCCGAGGTGCTGTTGTGCGTCGACGGAGACGCAGTGGCCGAGGTTCGTCCCGAGACTCCCGTCCGGATCGACGCTGTCGATCGACTCGAGGTCGCCGTCGTTCCGGAGTCCACCCCGGTGTTTTGACCGGAGTCGACACCGACATACCGACTCGGCACACCACACGAAGTATGTCATCGGACCCGTTGCCGTTCGACTACGACACCCTCGTCGAACTCACCGAGATACAGAGCGTTCCCGGTTACGAGGAGCGCGTGCGCGAGGCGGTTCGAACCCGGCTGTCGCCGAACGTCGACCGCGTCCGTACGGACGCCATGGGGAATCTGGTCGGATCGGTCGGCGATGGCGATCACGAGGTCCTCGTCGCCGCCCACGTCGACGAGATCGGTTTCATGGTGAAACACGTAGCCGACGGATTCGTCGAACTGGACGCACTCGGTGGGTGGGATCCGCGGATCCTGCGAGCCCAGCGCGTCACGATCCACTCCGACGACGGCGACGTACCGGGCGTCATCGGCTCGGTTCCGCCACACACGCTCACCGAAGAACAGCGCGAGAAAACGCCCGAGGTCGCCGACGTTCACGTCGATCTCGGCGTCGACGACGAGCGGGCCGAGGAGTTGGTTTCCGTCGGTGATCTCGTCACGATGGACCAACAGACGAAGCGCGTCGGCGATCACGTCACCGGAAAGTCACTCGACAACCGCGTTTCGGTGTTCGTGATGCTGGCCGTCGCGGAGACGCTCGATGTCCCCGAGAAGACGACGATTCACTTCGCCGCGACGACACAGGAGGAGGTCGGACTCCGGGGTGCAGAGGCACTCGGTGCCGACCTCGATCCGGACGTGGCCGTCGCCCTCGATACGACCGTCGCAAACGACGTACCTGGATTCGACGACAGCGATCAGGTGACCCGTCTCGGCGAAGGGGCGGCGATCAAGCTGAAGGATTCGAGCGTGATAACGAACCACAAGCTCCACCGCCGCCTCCGTCGGCTGGCAGACGACGGGGACATCCCACATCAACTGGAGGTCCTTCCGGCCGGTGGGACCGACACCGGTGGCCTCCAGCGCAGTTCGGGGGCGACGCCCGTCGGGGCGATTTCGGTCCCCACGCGTTATCTCCACACGCCGACCGAAAGCGTCCACACCGACGACGTGGCTGCGGTGATCGAACTCCTCGATGCGTTCCTCGAAACCGAAGACGGAAGCCACGACTATCGGCTGTAGCCACCCCGAACCGAATGGACAGATTCAGTACGGGGTAGTCACAAAGGCCGTTTATGAGCGAACGCAACATGGGTCGGCGCGGCTTCATGACTGCGACTGCGGGTGCGGCCACAGCCGCGACAGCAGCCGGGGCCTCGGGAACGGCTGCGGCACAGGAAATCCCCGACTTCGGGCCGTATCTGAACGATGCTCGGGGATTCGACGACAACGTGGACGATCTGCGTGGACAGGAGGAGGTAACCATCGAGGTCGGTGCCGGCGAGGATGGTCTCGCCTTCGATCCGGTTACGATCTGGGTCGATCCGGGGACGGAACTCACCTTCGAGTGGACCGGCGAAGGCGGCGGACACAACGTCGCCCGTCACGACGGGATCGAGGATTTTGGCTTCGAGGACATCGTTAGTGAGGCGGGTCACACCTGGAGCTACACCGTCACCGAAGACGCAATCGAGGCAAACGACGGGATCATCCTCTATTACTGTGCGCCACACGAAGGGCAGGGAATGAAAGGTGGCATCGCCGTCGGTGACGACGTGCCGACGGTCGACCTCGCCGATGCCGGCCCGGCCGTGACCATCCCCGACGAGGCACTCGCGTTGACCGTCGCCACACTGATTGCGATGGGGACGACACTCGGGCTGGGATACTTCTTCATGAAGTACGGCGGCGATTACGGCGAATAGACGGTCGACGTCGTCAGTCGCCGATCCACGTCGAAAACGGCGGTTCGTCACCGGACCGGTCGACGTACTCCCGCTGCATCTCACGCACTGCCTCCGACAGCGATTTGCCCGCATCGAGGCCCTCCCGCACCCGATCGAGCTTCCAGACGCTCGGCGTCGTCTCGGCCTCCCAGCGGTGCTCGATCGGCCCGATATACCGGGCGATCGTCTCCTCGGAGACTCCCCGTTCGCGTAATCCTCGTCGCGTCAGATCGAACAGTTCCTCGAAGATGACGTCGCTGTCGGTCGTCCGGGTTCCGTTTTCCGTGACCCAGGCGAGGTCTGCGTCGATCCCCGACTCGACGGCGCTGTAGAACGATTCCTTCGCCGCTTCGTGTTCCAACTCGGCGAGGGGATGATCCGTGACGACCAGACCGCGGAGCAGTCCGGCGACCAGACACTGCATGCCGACGTTGCCCCTGATCGTCGGCTGTGTCGGGATCGGCCGGTACTCGATTCGAATCGATCGTTCGGTTCCGCCAGCGACCGGTTGTCCGCCGACGACCGCCCGCGCCCACCGCCAGTACGTACCCCGTTTGTAGTTGAGTTCCCAGTAGCGATCCCCCAGTGAGTCACCGCGGTCGTCGTCTTCGATCCACTCCCGGAGAAACGGCGCGCAGGTGAGGTCTTCGACCAGCCGTTCCAGCACCGTCTCGGGTTCGTCGATGTCCTCCGGAAACCGGACCTTCGGTGCCGACCAGCCCTCGTTGACCGACTGCTCGAAAACCGGGATTCGCAACTCGTGGTGTGTCTCCTCCAGCAGCCGGTGTGGGTCCTCGACATCGTAGAGATCGACCGGCAAAAGCGGTGAGTTCGTCGCAACCGCGAGTACGGGACCGAGGGTCCTGATCGCGAGTGTGTGATACCGCGGGAACGACTCCAGATCCGGGATCTGCAGATGCGGCTGGATCGAACTCGTCAGCGATTCGACGAGGATCGACGGAAACTCCGCGTCGACGCCCGGAACCGACACGGGAACCGTTCCGCCGGCACGATCCAAAATCGCGTTGTCGATCGCGTAGTACCGCACCGAAGGCGTCATATTCGACGCGATGACCCACCTGCGACCGTCTTCGGTCGCCGAGAGGTACGGTTTCGCTCCCGCCTTCGGTGGGACACTCCACATCGCATTCGGGACGATCGTCGTTCCGGATCCGGCGGCGTCGTTCGCCCGTTCGTATCGCTGCCGCAGCTGTGTTGTTTGTGCCTCGATCCCCGCTTCGGTGAGGCGATTCGGATCGGTGTGTAACTCGGCGTTGTGCTTTCCCAGTTCCTTGTCACAGCCGCCGCCGAACGCCGACTTGGGGACCTCCGTGAGCCGTCCGCCGTCGTCGACTGCGTACAGTTCGAGTTCGATGCCGATCCCGAACGTCGGGTTGTCGAATGCGCCCGTTCCGAAGGAGTCGGCCAACTCGGCGGCCTGTGACTCCACCCGTCGGTCGAACTGTTCGTGTGAGGACGCCTGGAGTGCTCGCTCGATGCGGTCGTCTTCACCCGACATCTGTTCGTTCAGTGTGGCGAGTCACATATCACTCCATCGGCTCCCGGTTCGGCCTCCTGTCCCAATCGGCCCGGAGTCGGGTGCAACAGATCAGTCTTCGAACGAGTCGATCCGGTGGACGGCTTCACCTGCCGGGAGGCTTTTTTGTGTGCCGACGTTACTGTTAGTGACACGCATGGTTTCGGAGCGGACGGAGACGGCTTCTGTGCGGACGTTCGACGTACTCCACGTCGACGACGAATCGTCGTTCCTCGATCTCGTGAGTGTGTTTTTCGAGCGAGAACTCGAAGCGGCCACGGTAACGACGGCGACAGGTGCCGAAGCAGGCCTCAAGACGCTCGAAGACGGATCCTTCGACTGTGTCGTCAGCGATTACGACATGCCGGGCACCAACGGCCTCGAATTCCTCGAGGCCGTCAGAGCGAAGCACCCGGAGCTTCCGTTCATTCTGTATACCGGCAAGGGAAGCGAGGACATCGCGAGCAGGGCGATCAACGCTGGCGTGACGGGATACCTCCAGAAAGGGGGGCCAGAACAACATCGCAGGCTGATCAACCGCGTGGAACACGCCGTCGCCGAATATCGGGCCAAGATGGAGTCGGAGCGGTATTCGACCGTCCTGACCGCGCTCGGATATCCCATCTACGTCGTCGACGAGACGGGGACGTTCGAGTACGTCAACGAGGCCTTCTGTGAGCTAACCGGCTACGACCGAGAGACGATCATCGGCGGGTCGCCCGATCTGATCAAATCCGACGACGGCACCGAGCGAGCCAACGATGCGCTCCGAGCGATCGTCTCGAGTACCGGTCCCGAGACGATGCAGTTCGAGGTGGACATCCAGACACGGGACGGCAGAACTGTCCCGTGTCGGGATCACATGGCCGCCTTACCGTTCGAAGACGAGTTCCGCGGCTCCGTCGGGATCCTACGGAACGTCTCCGAACAACAACAGACGAGAGCGGAACTCATCCGACAGAACAAACGCCTCGAGGAGTTCGCGTCGGTGATCTCACACGACCTTCGGACACCACTCGGTGAGGCCAAGACCGCCGCGACACTCGCAAGAGAGACCGGTGACGAGGCGTACTTCGAGAAACTGGACGACACACACGACCGCATCGATCGCATGATATCCGAACTGCTCACCCTCGCGAGGGAGGGTGAAACCGTCGCCGTGCCCGACAGTGTTAGCGTAGAGACGATACTGTCGGAGTCCTGGGATGCCGTCAGTGGCAACCGTGACACCCTCGATGTCGCGACGGAACTGATCGTCGAGGCAGAGCCCGATCGACTCCGACGCCTGTTCGAGAACCTGCTTCGAAACGCCATCGAACACACAGACGGGCCGGCGACGGTCACCGTCGGCGAACTCGACGACGGCTTCTACGTCGCCGACGACGGACCGGGGATACCCCCCGAAACGCGCGAGGACGTCTTCGAGCCGGGATACACGACGGCGGACGACGGCACCGGCTTCGGACTGGCGATCGTAAATCGGATCGCCGAGGCCCACTGCTGGACGGTGACGGTGACGGAAAGCGACGCCGGCGGCGCTCGATTCGAGATCACCGACGTCGACATCATCTCACGGACCGACGCCGTTCCGAACGAACCCATCTGAGACGGCGGCGGTTCGGCCCCGGTCTGAGGGACCGAACTTTTGTTTCGGTTCGTCGTACACCCAGTATGGTGTCGAGTGCCAAAATCGAGCGACTCCGACGCGAGGCCGACACCATCATGACGCGGATGTCTGCGGCCAACGCGGCGATACAGGAGGCCAGAAGCTGCGACGGCGACCACTGGGACCGGGGACGCATCGAGTGTACGCTCGAAACGCCGACGGGGGAGCCGATCACCGTCGAACTGGACATCGAATGCGATGCGGCAGAAAACGCCCAGAGACGGTACGAGGAGCTGAAGGAACTCGAAGCCGAACTCGAACGCAAACGAGCCGTCGTCGGAAAGCTCGCGCCGATGCCGGTCGATCCGGTCGCCTATCTCGTCTGTTATCACCTCCAGCGCGTCGAGGGCAACTACCCGCGATCGATCGCCGGCCACCTCGATGCCGAACGCTCACACGTCGAGACGCTGTGTCGAGAGATGGAGACGGGTGGAATCCTCGAACGCGTCGAATCCGGGACGGTAAAACAGCGACGCGTGAAGGCCAAACAGGCCGACGAGGTCCGGCAACACCACACCTACTATCGGCTCTCGCGTGAGGGCGACCGACTGCTCAGATTTCTCGAAAGCGACGAGGGAAAGCTGAACGTCCTTCGTCACCTGCCCGACGGGAAACGGATCGCCCGTCGACTCGACCGCGGCGGGCCCGACTACCCACGCATGACCGCCGAAGAACTGGGGATGGACTTCGAGTACGTCCGACACCTGTATCGCGCCCTCCGGCGTGTCGGGGTCGTCACCGTCTACGACGGAAGTATCATCAAGGGCAACGAACGGAAACTCAAGCCCAAAGACGAGACCCACAAAAAACACACCTACTACACCACGACGACGACCGCAGAAACGCTGTTGCGCGATCTCGAGGGGTGAACCGCCGTCGATGGCCAGAAGAGATTTATTAACTCCAGCAGGTATTCCCGATGGATCCGGAGACATACCCACCGATCCGGATCCAGCCGCCTGTTGTCGACTGCCAGCGATCCCCCACCTCCGATCGGGGCCGTCGAACGACGGTCCCTTCAGCCGCTGTCCACCACCTCTCCGACCGTCTGTCGTTGGACGTCGACGGTAAATCGCGTTCCACAGTCACACTCGTGGGAGCCGTAGGTCATCGTCTCGGAGTACGGGCCGACCGTCGTTCCACACCCCGGACAGTCTACGGTGAAGAGATCGGTCATCGACCGTGGTAGACGACCGGTTCAAAAAATCCTGTCGACGACGCGCTCTCGGAGGTGGTGATACCTTACAGTAGCTTGGACGACGTCCAGATCGCCCTCTGAGGCGCCTGAACTCATCGGCGATCCCGGCTGAAACCTATGACTGTTCGCTTACTTGAGGTAAGCAAACTTCTAAAATCCTATGGGTTCGGGCGGATGTCGAACCACGAGGACTCCGTCCTCTGGGTTCAAATCCGCGAAAAGCGGGTACTACTCACGTGTCGTTCGCAGTAACAGTGGGTTCGGGCGGATTTGAACCGCCGGCCTCCTCCATGTCAAGGAGGTGTCATAACCGACCTAGACCACGAACCCTCGCTGCACTCAATCGTACCCCGGTGAGGTAATTGAAGGTTTCGGAACGGGTCAGTGTGACACCCGCCGGGATTCCGACCGCTCGCATCGGCCGCGAACCCGACAGCGTTATAAAATTGTACGAAGTTGTACAACACAACACAGAGACGGACACTGGTGTTCATTATGCAGGATTACATCGAGCGCGTGACAGAGGGTGAGAATCTCAGTAAAGCGGAGGCACGGGACGCTGCGACGGCGATCTTCGAGGAGGCGACGGACGCACAGATCGGGGCGCTGCTCGCGGCGCTTCGTGCGAAGGGCGAGACGGAGACGGAGATCGCTGGCTTCGCCGAGGGGATGCGGGCGGCGGCCCGGCGGATCGATCCCGACCGCCGACCGCTCGTCGACACCTGCGGTACCGGTGGCGACGGCCACGACACGATCAACGTCTCGACGACGAGTGCCTTCGTCGTCGGTGGGGCAGGCGTTTCGGTGGCCAAACACGGCAACTACTCCGTTTCGTCGTCCTCCGGAAGCGCCGACGTACTGGCGGAAATCGGCGTCGAAATCGAGGCCGAACCACCGGCAGTCGAGCGGTGTATCGAAGAAAACGGGATCGGATTCATGCTCGCGCCGGTGTTTCACCCGGCGATGAAGGCCGTCATCGGTCCCCGGAAGGAACTCGGAATGCGAACGATCTTCAACGTCCTCGGGCCGTTGACCAACCCCGCTGGTGCCGACGCACAGGTCGTCGGCGTTTACGATCCCGACCTGGTTCCGGTGCTCGCGCGGGCACTCGCACAGATGTCCGTCGAGCGGGCACTCGTCGTCCACGGCGACGGACTGGACGAAATCGGCGTCCACGGCGAGTCGACGGTCGCCGAGGTCGACGGTGCATCCGTCACCGAGTACACCGTCACGCCAGCGGATCTGGGTCTCGACCGTCACGACATCGGCGCCGTCGCCGGCGGGTCACCGGCGGAAAACGCCGCCGACATTCGCGGGATTCTCTCCGGTGATGTCGGAGGGGCAAAGCGCGACATCATCCTCGCAAACGCCGGCGCGGCGATCTACGTCGCCGACGAGGCCGACTCACTGGAGGCCGGTGTCTCGATGGCACGTGAATCGATCGATTCGGGGGCGGCCACCGATTGTCTCGACGCGCTCGCCGGGTTCGAGCCATGACGCGTGTGAAGGTCTGTGGCATCACCACCGGCGAGGATCTGGACACCGTCGTCGAGGCCGGCGTCGACGCGATCGGACTGATCGCCGACGTCGGTGTCGATACGCCCCGGGAGATCGACACCGAGACCGCGGTCGATCTCGCTCGCTCGACACCACCGTTCGTGACGACCGTTCTCGTGACGATGCCCGACGACCCCGAGGCGACGGTCGATCTCGTCGACCGGGTTCAACCCGACGTGATTCAGGTTCACGGAAATTCGACGCCGGGAGATCTGGCGTATCTCTCCGCGCAGATCAGCGCAGACGTTATCAAGGCGATCGGTCCGACGGAGGCAGCGGCCTACGAAGCGGTCGCGGACGCCCTGTTGATCGATTCCGTCGACGAGTCGGGTGCCGGGGGGACCGGCGAGACACACGACTGGGAGCAGACCAGATCGGTCGTCGAGGCGCTTTCGACGCCGGTCGTCCTCGCCGGTGGGCTGACGCCGGAGAACGTTGCGGACGCCATCGCCGTCGTCGATCCCTTCGCCGTCGACGTGGCAAGCGGCGTCGAGCGTGATCCTGGCCGCAAGGATCCGGATGCCGTCGCAGCCTTCCTCGAGGCTGCAGGGAGGGGGCTGTGATCGACCGCGAGCGATTCCGTGAACTCGCTGCCGACGGTCCAGCCGTCGTGCGGGTGGTCGCCACCCTCGACGTCGACATCGATCCGCTCCCGGCCTACGCTGCTCTCACCGGTCGTACGACGGACGCCGAGGGTGCAGACTACACCTTCCTCCTCGAGAGTGCAGGGAAGGTCGCCTCGAGTGACCCCGACGGGGCCTTCACCGCAGACCGTGGTGCCGGACGACACGCCCGGTTTTCCTTCGTCGGCTACGATCCGGCTGCCGTCGTCACCGTCACCGGCGATCAGCCGACGGAAATCGACGTGTTCGACGACCGCTATGCGGCACACATCTCACTCGACGGCGGTGATGTCGTCGACTCGCTTCGGGCGTCGTTGCCCGACGTCAGACTGCGGAACTTCCCCAACGCCGAACGGCAGAAACTCGAGGGCGGTCTGGTCGGATTTCTCGCCTACGACGCCGTCTACGACCTCTGGCTGGACGAGGTCGGCGTCGACCGGCCCGACTCCCCGCTGCCGGATGCACAGTTCGTGCTCACGACGAAAACTCTCGCCTTCGACGACGCCGCAGGGACGGTTTCCCTCGTGTTCACGCCACTCGTCGACGACGATACCGACGCCGACGCCATCTACGATCGGATCGAAGACGAGACGAGACGCGTCGAGGGGCTGTTGAGCGATCCCGACACCTTCGAGACCGACGGATTTCACCCCCGTGCCGACCGTGCCGACCCACAGGAAGACTACGAGGACGCGGTCCGACGTGCGAAGGAACACGTCCTCGACGGCGACATCTATCAGGGCGTCATCTCTCGGCGGAGAGAGCGGGACGGTGACGTCGACCCGCTCGGACTGTACGAATCGTTACGAGACGTGAACCCGTCGCCGTACATGTACGTCCTCGATTACGGCGAACGCGCCGTCGTCGGGGCGAGTCCGGAGACGCTGATCTCCGTCCGCGGCCGCGAGGTGATGAGCAACCCGATCGCCGGAACCTGCAACAGAGGATCGAGTCCCGTCGAAGACCGGCGTCTGGCCGGAGAGATGCTCGCAGACGACAAGGAACGGGCCGAACACACGATGCTCGTCGACCTCGCCAGAAACGACGTGCGACGCGTTTCAGAGCCAGGCAGCGTCCGCGTCGAGGAGTTCATGAACGTGCTCAAATACAGCCACGTCCAGCACATCGAATCGACGGTCACGGGCAAACTTCGAGGAGACTGCGACGCCTTCGATGCCACCCGGGCTTCCTTCCCCGCCGGTACCCTCTCCGGTGCGCCGAAGATCCGGGCGATGGAGATCATCGACGCCCTCGAGCGCCGGCCCCGTGGAATATACGGCGGCGGTGTGGGTTACTACTCCTGGAGCGGTGATGCGGACTTTGCGATCGTCATCCGAACGGCGACGATCGAACGCGGCGGTGGCGTCGACGGAACAGATCGGGTCGTCGTTCAGGCCGGGGCCGGGATCGTTGCCGACTCCGATCCGACTGCGGAGTACGAGGAGACCGAACAGAAGATGGACGGCACGCTCCTCGCTCTGGACCGAATCACCGTCGCAGGTGGCGACCACGACGATACACCGCCGATCGAATCCGAGGGTGGTGGACGATGACTCGGGTGCTTTTCATCGACAACTTCGATTCCTTCACCTACAACCTCGTCGAGTACGTCAGCCAGCACGCGGAGACGGAGGTACTTCGCAACACGGCAGACCTCGAGACCGTTCGGGAGCGTGATCCCGATGCAATCGTCATCTCTCCCGGTCCGGGCCATCCGAAAAACGACCGCGATGTCGGTGTGACGACCGACGTGTTGACCGAGGTGAGCACGGAGGTTCCGACGCTCGGCGTCTGTCTGGGTCTGGAGGCGGCGGCGTACGCCTACGGTGGATCCGTCGACCGCGCGCCGGAACCGATCCACGGCAAGGCGTTTCCGATCGATCACGACGGACGCGGCGTGTTCGAGGGACTCGATCAGGGGTTCCGTGGCGGCCGGTATCACTCCCTGATCGCCGGAGGTATTCCCGACGTCTTCGAGGTGTCCGCGACGACCGATCACGACGGTGAGGAACTCGTCATGGGGCTTCGCCACCGTCGGTATCCGATCGAGTGCGTCCAGTTTCACCCCGAATCGGTGTTGACCGGCGTCGGACACGACCTCATCGAGAACTTTCTCGATATCGTTGATAAAAGCTGACACGACAGCGCTCCCTCGTCGCCGATCGCCCGTTTCGACTGCAGGTTTCCCCGACGGCACAGCGACGTCCCTCCCGAGACGACTCATCAGTAACCCCCCGATGATTTCTCCTGCAGATTCGACTCCAGTCCGGCGAATATCGAACGATTAATTCCACTTTCACTTCGGTCTGACTACTCTTATTAGCGCTCCGCGACCACGTTGTTCCTGTGCGTACCCACCGGGGTACGAGTGCCGAATGGAGCCACAGCAACGCGTGTAGAAAGTGACAAATTCGCGTAATACGACGCAGTGAGAAGGATTATTTACGACGAAAGCGAAGGAGGAATCAGTACGAATGACTCATAACTCAACAGATACGATACTCGAAAACGGGGCCGAGCACCGCGTGCTCACCCGGGGGGCAGCGTAATGTCGAACACCGAGTGGTCCGCGGACGAAATCACACTCCCGGTCAAGCGAACGACCGGAGAGACGATGGAAGAGCGACTGACGGGCAACGCGTATCACAACATACTGCCTGCGCGCTATCTCAAGAAGAACGCCGACGGCGAGCTCGTCGAACAGCAGGAGGATCTCTTCGAGCGCGTCGGGAAGAACATCGCACTCGCAGAGGCCGTCTTCGAGGCCGAACGACGCGGCACCGAGGTGACGGTCACGCCGGATCAACTCAAGCCGGAGCACCCGCGACGGGACGAACTCGCCGCCGAGGTTTTCGGCGCCGGTGTCACGGCCGATTCCGACGCCGAAACCACACTCTCGGTGTACAACGTCAACAAGTTCGCCTACGAGACGCTGGTTCCGGAACTCCCCGACGCGGTTCGTGACCACGTCGAACAGAAACGCGAGGAGTTCCAGAACGTGATGGAGTCGCTGTCGTTCATCCCGAACTCGCCGACCCTGATGAACGCAGGCGACGAACTCCAGCAGCTTTCGGCGTGTTTCGTCGACTCTCCCGAAGACGACATCGACGACATCCATCAGACGGCGAAGGAAGCCGCACAGGTGTTTCAGTGTCTCACCGAGGAATCGACCGTACTGGTCGAGGGGAAAGGGACGGTCAGCGTCGCGGACGTGGAAGCCGGGGATCGCGTCGCACAGCGAACCGACTCGGGATTCCAATACAAACCGGTCGAGGAAACACATACCTACAAAGATGCGGAGACGCTCACCGTCAACCTCTCGAACGGGCTTACCGTTCGCGGAACGCCAAACCACCGTCTCATGGTGGACGACGAGTGGACGCGACTCGACGAGATTCGAGGAGGCCAGGAAGTACATTACGCGCTGGGGTGGCTCCGGGATGCTGACCGGGCAGTCCCCGAACTCGAGTCGGTGGCGAGCGGCGCTCAGTGGAGCGAAAACAGAACGGTCCGGAACGCGGAGATCCTCGATCTGTACCGGGAAGGACTCAGTGATTACGAAATCGCGGAGCGTCTCGACTGCGGGAAATCCACGGTTCAGCGGCGGCGGAGCCACGAGCTGGATCTCCCACCGAACGGCAACGGGGGCCGGAATCCCGGTTCCACGTCGTTCGACGAGTCGACGGTCGCCGAACTCTATCAGGACGGACATACCGACGCGGAAATCGCCGACGAACTCGGCGTCCACCAGACGACTGTCGGACAGTTCCGTGCCCGCGAGCAGCTCACTCCGAACGGAACGGCCGTCAAAACGGTTCGGCAACCGGAGCAGTTGACCGAGGATGTCGCCGAACTCGTCGGGCTCTGGGTCGGTGACGGATCGTGGCATCAGGACGGCGTCCGATTCCACGTCGGCCGCGAGAGCGTCGCCGACTACATCGATCAACTCTCCCGACAACTGTTCGGGACGCCGACTTCGGTCTCCGATGCGGACGGGTGTCAGGAGGTCGGTATCAACAGCCACGAGATCAGACGCTGGTGGGAAGCGAACTTCGACTGTAAGGCCGACGGTGCACAGTCCGCCCGCGTCCCGCAGGTCATCAAGCGTGCGCCCGCAAACGTCGTCGAAGCGTTCCTCCGGGGATACTTCACCGCGGATGGAACGCTTCTCGACGACACGTATCCCAAACTGTACAGTTCCTCCGAGCGAGCCATCGACGACGTCGCAACTCTGATGATGGGGCTCGGCTACCCCGTCAAGAAATCCGTCATCCGCGACGATGATGCACACCCCTACTACGGACTCGTTCCGACGACCGGCGAGGGGCGTAAGGCGTTCTTACACGAGGTCGGCTTCATCGACGAAAGGCGGGAAATCGGCATTTCGAACATCGACTCCGTCGCCTCCCGTGATTCACACGTCATCGGAGACGGCTACACTGTCGAGGTCGACTCGGTAGTCGAATCCGACCCGGCAACGGTCTATGACATCACCGTCGCCGACAACCACGAGTACGTCACAGATGGGATCGTTTCACACAACAGCGGCGGCGGCATGGGATATGCATTCTGGCGATTGCGACCGTACGGCGACGCCGTGGGGTCGACGGGTGGTATCGCCAGCGGACCGATCACGTTCATGCGGACCTACGACCAGATGTGCGAGACGATCGCACAGGGAGGGGCCCGCCGCGGGGCACAGATGGGGGTCATGCGCGTTTCACACCCCGATGTCATCCAGTTCATCCACGCGAAAAACAAGGATGTCTCCCTGGCCGAGACGCTCCGTCTGAACGACCCCGACGACTTCACACACAACTCCTTCGAGGCGGCTCTGGAGGAGGCTCGAGAGTTGATCGACGAGGACGGGAAGGTTCCGGAGCACCTCCGAAACGCCGTCGAAGGTCACCTTTCGAATTTCAACATCTCCGTGGGAATCACCGACGACTTCATGGACGCCGTCAAAAACGACGAGGAGTTCACCTTCACCAATCCACGGACCGGACAGCCACACGTTGCGACGCCGGAGACGAAGGAACTCTACGACATGTTTGGCCTCGGCGAGTACGTCGAGGTCGGCGAGGAGCTGTCGATCCCGGCGACGGAAATCTGGGAGGACATCGTCGAAGGTGCCCACGAAAACGGCGAACCGGGCGTCGTTTACTTGGAGCGAATCAACAAACAGCACTCCTTCGACGTCGAGGAACATCCCGACCACCAGATCCTTGCGACAAATCCGTGCGGCGAGCAGCCGCTCGAAGAGTACGAGGCCTGCAACCTCGGACACATCAATCTCTCCACGCTCGTCCGCGAGGACGCCCCGGACTGGCGGGTCTGGTCGGCCCGACACGCCGCGGAGTACGACTCCACGGAGGCAGCGATCGAGGCGTTCCTCGAGGAAGCGATCGACTACGAGGAGTTCGACAAGCGGATCGAACTCGGGACGCGATTCCTCGAAAACGTCGTCACGATGTCGGATTTCCCGGTCGAGAAGATCGAACAGAAGGTCCGGGAGATGCGGAAGATCGGCCTCGGAATCATGGGACTCGCTCAACTGTACATCCAGTTGGGCATGAACTACGGCAGCGAGGAGAGCAACGAGGTCGCCCGTCAGGTCATGACCCACATCAACCACACCTCGAAGTGGACCTCACACGAACTCGCCGAGGAACGGGGTGTGTTCCAGGAGTTCGAGAAGAGCAAATACGCCGATCCGACCGAGTACCGGGAGTGGTTCGAGCAACAGACCGGACTCGACGCCGAGGAGTGGGCTGAGGGGTTCCCGATTCGGAACCACAACACGACGACGATTGCGCCGACCGGATGTGTCGACGAGGACTCACTCGTTTCGACCGACGAGGGCCTCCGGCCGATCAAAGATCTCGATAACACGGGCGCGGAATTCGAGCAGTGGGGTGAAATCGAAACAGGCGTTTCCACCGACGGCGGCACGAAGACCGCGACGGCAGTCTACGATAACGGCTTCGCCGATGTTCGCCAGATCGAAACTGAGGGTGGGTTCAGCGTTGCTTCGACGCCGAACCACCGATTCAGAACGATCACCGAAGACGGTGAGTACGCGTGGAAGGAGGCCGACGACTTCGAGGCTGGGGACCACATCGTCCTCCAGCGCGACACCTTCGACGGCGGAGTGCGTGCTGATCTCGACACGAGCGAACTGGAAAACTTCTACCACAACACGGACGAGAACCTCCAGCTACCGGCGGAGATGACGTCGGAGCTCGCGGAGTTCCTCGGCTACTTCATGGGCGATGGATACGTCCATGACGAGGTTGGAGTCAAACTGGTTGTCGAGTCGGACGCCGAAGAGCTCGACACGTATCTCCGCAATCTCGGTGAATCGCTGTTTGGAGTGACGCCGACTGTCGAAGACCGGGATACACGTCACATCCTCTGTTTCGGCGGCCGGCATCTTCCCCGTTACTTCGAGGACAACGGCTGGAAAAAAGAGGATGGCAATCAGGGCGAAGGAGCCGCGAGTGCGTTCGTCCCCAAGGAGATTCTCCGGGGCAACGAGCAGATAGCGAAAGCATACCTTCGCGGATTGTTCGAGGCTGACGGAACTGCTTCGCGGAAAGTCGAACTGTCGACCGTCTCCTCAACCCTCGCGGATCAGGTTCAGACGCTTCTGCTGTCGCTCGGTTGCGTGTTCGTTCGGGACACGCTGGATACTGGTGACATGGAAGACCACTACGGCGACCGCCCGCGCCACAGCGTCCGCGGTGCAAACAAATGCGAAGACAAACGGTTCGTCGACGAAATCGGCTTCATCACGAAGTCGACGGCGTTCGACCTCACCGCGCAGTCGTACAAAAACGACGTGTACCCACCTGCCGTCGTCAGCGCACTCCGCGATGTCGATGGGTACGACTCGGTCAGCAAGTCCGTGAAAAAGCGTGTCAACCAGTCGCCAATCAACGGTTCGGTGTCACGAAAACTGGTCGAAGACATCGAGGATGAAACCGGCAAAACCGTCCGAATCGACGGTCGTTCGCTGACTGACCTCTATGTCGCTACGGTCGACACCGTCGCTGAGGAGAAAGCGTACACGAAAGACATCAGCGTTCCGTCGAACAACACGTACATCGCCGACGGGTTCGTCACGCACAACACCACGTCGATGGTCGGGAACACGACCGGCGGTTGTGAGCCGATCTACAACGTCGCCTACTACAAGAACGTCTCCGACGACGTACAGGGCGACGAGATGCTCGTCGAGTTCGACGACTACTTCCTCCGGACGCTGGAGGCGAACGACATCGACGTCGAGGCGGTCAAACAGGAGGCGACCGAACAGATGGCGGCAAACGAGTTCGACGGCATCGACGGCCTCTCGACTGTGCCGAACGCCATCGGCGAGTTGTTCGTGACGACCGGCGACCTCACGGCCAAACAGCACGCGGCGATTCAGTGTGCCTGTCAGGAGGGCGTCGATTCGGCGATTTCGAAGACGGTGAACGCCCCCAACGACTCGACTGCCGACGACGCCCGCGAGGTCTTCGAGTACATCTACGACCACGGCGGCAAGGGTGTCACCTACTACCGCGACGGAACGCGTTCGAAGCAGGTGTTGACGACGCGTGCGGACAACACCGAGTTCGCCGACATGGACGAAGCCGAAGCCGCCGAGACGATCGCCGAGACGATCCAGGAGGTCTTCGGCGGGTTCGAAGGATTCCTCGAGGACGAGTCCGTGCAGGCTGCACTACAGGAAGACGTCGAGTCCATCCTCACGGTCGAGGAAGGCCTCGGCGAGAAACAGCCACGGCCGGACGTGCTTCACGGTGTCACACAGCGGATCGACACCGGCTACGGGAAGCTCTACGTCAACATCAACGAGGATCCAAACAGCGACCGGCCCTTCGAACTGTTCGCAAACATCGGCAACTCCGGTGGGTTCACGGCGAGTTTCACCGAAGCGCTGGCGAAGACGATTTCGACGGCGCTCAGAAGCGGTGTCGAACCCGAGGAGATCGCAAGCGAACTGCAGGGCATTCGTTCGCCGAAGGTCGCCTGGGACAAGGGCGAACAGATCAACTCGATCCCCGATGCGATCGGAACCGCGATGCGACGGTACCTCGACGGCGAGGTCGATAAGGCCTACCCACAGCAGCAGAA
>JARWGK010000003.1:0-3627 GCA_040409725.1 Natronomonas sp. | reverse complement strand
ACGCTCGAGGTGCGTTACAAGGGCCTGAACGTCGCGGACGTGAACTTCGTCGCGGCCGGGGCCGGTGACACGTTCATCGCGGCGATGAAGCAGGGCAAGATCGATGTGGGCATCACGACCCAGCCCACGGTCGCGCGGATGCAGAAGACCGGGGACGGCGTCCTGCTCGTGGACCTGTCCAAGATCG
Organism: Natronomonas sp.; assembly: GCA_040409725.1. Lineage (GTDB taxonomy): Archaea > Halobacteriota > Halobacteria > Halobacteriales > Haloarculaceae > Natronomonas. The sequence goes on along the minus strand of JARWGK010000003.1, from coordinate 3,440 downwards.
ACACCACGCGCGCGGCGCTCGGTGGCGACTACCCATTCATCTCGGTCTTCGCGCGCGCGGACTACATCGCAAAGAACAAGGACACCACGCAGCGCGTTGTGAACGCATACGTCAAGACGCTCAAGTGGATCGCGACGCACAGCCCGCTTGAGATCGCCGAGAAGCTCCCGGCCGACTACTACGGGGGCGACAAGGACTCGTATGTCCAGGCGCTCAAGGACAGCATGGGGATGTTCAGCCCCGACGGGAAGATGACCAAAGGTGCTCCGGAGTTCGAGCTCGGCCTGCTCAAGCAGTTCAACGAGAACGTCCAGAAGAGCCCGAACGTCGACCTCTCGAAGACCTACACCGACTTCATGGTCTCCGGCCTCGAGACGCCCCTCAGCGTCTTTCTCGTCGCCGCCTACCACGTTCTGGTCGGGCGGGCCGGACTCGGGGTGGTGAACCTGTTTCCCGTGTTGGTGAGCGTCGCCGCGATCGGTGCCACGATGCGATTCGCCGGCGTCCCGTTCAACGCCTTCACCGCGACGCTGCTCGCCATCACGATCGGGATCGGGATCGACTACTCGGTGCACATCACACACCGGTTCGTCGACGAATTCGAAGAACGTGGTCGCGGCGTGGTCGAGTCACTCGACAGAACGGTCTCCGGTACCGGCGGCGCACTCACCGGAAGCGTCCTCACCACCGCGACGGGGATCGGCGTCCTCGTCATCTCGCCGTTTCCGGCGATCGGTCAGTTCGGTCTGCTCACCGCACTCAGCGTCGTTTATGCGTATCTCGCCGCCATGTTCCTCCTTCCGGCGGCGCTCGTCTGCTGGGCGTGGCTCGTCCGCGGCGAGCGACCGGCTACCGGGGTGCTTGTTTATAAATGAGGTCGCGCTGGATCTCGCTTGCCCCCTCGTAGATGACCGGTGCTCGAACGTCGCGGTAGATCCGGGTGATCCGGTTTTCCAGAAGCATCGACCGGCCGCCGTGAAGCTGCATCGCCTCCTCGGCACACTCCGTGGCCGTCTCCGTGGCCTTCATCTTCGCGACAGCCGCCCAGTATCCGGGACGGTGACCGGCCGCGACGCGGTCTGCGGCCTGCCAGACGAGCGTTCGTGCGGCTTCGAATTCCGTCAGCATGTCGGCGATCGAGTGTCGGACGGCCTGAAACTCCGAAATCTGTCTGTCGAAGGCATCGCGGCCGGAGACGAACGCCTCAGCTTCCTCGATTGCGGCGGCGGCGAGGCCGGTTCCGTGGCCGCCGACGATCACGCGACCGCTGTTGAAGAAGTCGGCGACCATGTAGAACCCCTCGCCTTCCCGGCCGATCAGGTTCTCCGCTGGAATCCGGACGCCATCGAAGGTGACGTGTGCCTGCTTCGAGGCCCGAAAGCCCATCTTCTCGGGGACGTGCTCGGCGTGATACCCGTCGGCGTCGGTCGGGACGACGAACATCGAGTAGTTTTCGTGTGGGTCCTCGCCGTCGCCGGTTTTGGCGTAAACCGTCAGCCACTCCGCCTCGACGCCGTTGCCGATCCAGTACTTCTCGCCGTCGAGGACGTACTCGTCGCCGTCCTTCCGTGCTGTCGTCTCCATTCCGGCGAGATCCGAGCCGGTCTGTGGCTCCGAGACCGCGAGACCGGTGATCGCCTCGCCGTTTGCGATCGGTGGCAGGTACCGTTCACACTGCTCGTCGGTTCCGTGATCGACGAGGATCTTCGCGCCGAAACTCGAAAGCTGCAGCGTCAGCCCGATCCCGGCGTCGGCCCGAAAGAACTCCTCGACGATCGCCAGCGATTGATGTAGCGACAGGCCGCGACCGCCGTATCTCTCCGGGATGTCGGCAGCAGAAAGTCCGGCCGCTCTGGCCGCATCAAGAACCTCCCACGGATACTCGCCGGAGTCGTGATACTCCGCGGCAACCGGCTCGATCGACTCCGCCGCGAACTCCCGCGCTTCCGCCTTGATGCCGCGTGCCGACTCCGGAACGACCGATTCGCCGAGTAGTTGCATACGCCTTCGATCGTCCTCCGTCACAAAGAATCTATGTCGTTTCCCCCGAGTTGTGGCTCACGATCGCCCCCTCGCCGAGCGGGAGCACCGCCGACTCGAAGTCCGGATCGGCCCGGACCGCCCGAACGTACTCGGCGATGCCGGACGCGGTCGTCCGTTCGTCCCCCGACGCCTCACCGACGACGAGGTCGTGTACCGCCTCGAAGTCGTGCGGTCCGACGATCGCGTTGTCGGCGATCACGACACCACCGGCTGCGATCTTCGGCCGAACCGCCTCGAAGGCCTCCCGGTACCGGCGCTTTTCGTTGTCTATCAGAACAACGTCAAAGGGACCGTCGTAGGCGTCGATCGTATCGATTGCATCCCCGAGTTCGAACGCCGCGATGTCGCCGAAACCGCCGCGGTCGAGATACTCCCGGGCCGCCTCGAGTTCCGCCGCATCGACCTCGGTCAACACCACCTCGCCGTCCGCCGGGACGGCCCGACAGAACCAGTACGCCGAGTAGCCGAACCCGGATCCGAACTCGAAGACGCGGCGGGCATTCGTCAGCCGGGCGAGCACGTACAGCCAGCCGCCGAGTTCCGGACCGATGGTCGGAAACTCGGTTTCCTCGCCTCGGCGCTGCATCTCCCGCTGTATTTCGTCGGGCTCGACGCCGACCGTCGCTGCGAAGGTCTGAATCTCCGGCGGAACCGCCATACGCCGATCTGGGCCGCTCGGGATAAAAGGGGTCCGGCGAGCGATCGGATCCGGGCGGTCGTCAGCGGTTTCGGCTCACCGGGAACGCCACCCGATCCGGGTGTTCGTTCATCCGTCCGAGGATGCGCTCGTAGAGTTCGTTTCGGACGCGCTGTCCCTGTCTCGGGTGGACGAGATACCGCAGCCTGAGGTCGATCCACGACTCCTCCTGTGTGACGTTCACCGTCGGCTGGGCCCGAACCTCCAGTTCGACCGGCGTCTCCGCGAGTCGCCGCCGGTACTGTTCGATCGCCCGTTGCATCTCGTCGCCGAGATACTCCGTCGCTTCCTCGATCATGACCGATCGTGCGAAGGCGAGGTCGGTCTCGTAGGCGACCTGTACGGTGAGTTCGTTCCAGACGTGGGGAAACTCGCGATAGGAGTAGTTGTAGACGTGTGCGGACAACACCACGCTGTTCGGGACCGTCACGACCCGACCGGAGGGTTGATTCGAGGAGACCAGTTCGCCGTTGATCTCCCACAGCGTCGTCACGAAGAAATCGACCTCCACGACGTCGCCCTTCGAATTTTCGATTGCGACCCGGTCGCCGACGGTGTAGGGTCGTTTGATCATGATGTAGAGCCAGCCGATGAGCGAAAAAAGCGGCTGCTGGAGCGCGAATGTGACGGCGAATCCGACGACACCGAGGGACACGAGCAGACCGACCCACTGCCGGGTGACGACGGCGAGGACGCCGAC
>JARWGK010000002.1:0-3641 GCA_040409725.1 Natronomonas sp. | reverse complement strand
TACGACGACCCCGACTGGGAGTTCGACCGTCTCGGAGAGGGTGCGGTCGACGTCGGGGAGACGATCCGGTTCCGAAAGCGGCTGTCGGAGGCAGACGTCGAACGATTCGCGGAGGCAACCGGCGACACGAATCGGCTGCACCTCGACGAGGCATTCGCTGCGGAGAGTCGATTCGGCGGTCGGATCGCACACGGGATTCTCGGAGTCGGTGTCATCAGCGCGGCACTGGCCCGACTTCCGGGACTCGTCGTGTATCTCTCACAGGACATCAGGTTCCTCGGGCCGGTGCGGATCGACGAAACGGTCACGGCGGTGTGTGAGGTGATCGATCGACTCGGTGAGAACAGATTCGAACTGACGACGACGGTCTACGACGAGGACGGTGAGGTCGTGATCGACGGGACGGCGATCGTCCTCGTCGACGCGCTACCGGGTGAGGCGCCACCGGAGCAAACAAAACAGCGCGCCGTCGAGACGGCGACTCAGGAGGAGTAGGCGTTTTCTTCGTCCATCAGGTTCTTCATGCGGACGCGGGAGGTCGGTTCGAACTGTCGCGGCGCCCGGGCGACGGAGAGGGCGGTCGTACTCGCGTCGGCGTCGGCGGCCCACGGATCTGTGCGTCGGGTGGTCGGCTGGGGGTTCTGGGTCTGGGGTGTGTGTGTGCTCATATGCGAGGGATCGTCGGGAGTGCGGTTGGCAACTCGATGCAGTCGTCGGAACTGGTGGTTACAAAAGGAGGCGTACGCGTACGACGACTGCTGAAAGCATCTACTCCATTGTATTACACTATTGTTCATAAAGGTATCGTTCCCGATCCGGATTTCGGCGTCTGTGCGTGTGACAGCGGCTCACGAATCGGATTCGAACCCGGTCAGAGGCGTCGGTAGCGCCGACAGCGATCAGAGGCCGAGCAGCAACAGCAGCGCAACGAGGATCCAGGCGATCTTCAGTGTCGTGTTGACGACGATGACCTTCGTGCCGAACTCGGCTCCCCAGATCCCGTACTGGAATGGGATGGACCGCTTAAACGTGGAGACGGTAAAGGAGACGATTCCGCCGACGAGCATCGTCGCGACGGCCGTTCTGGCGGTGAAGATCCCGTCGTCGATCAGCGGAGCGATGGTGATTGCGCCACTCGTCGTATCGAAGGCGAAAATGACGATCACGGGAACTGCTGCCGCCGGAAGCCCGGTCGCCGCCTGAAGCGGATCGGCCGCACCACCGGTCAGCGACTCCACGTCGTAGTACGTCGTGAGGAGCACGACGAGGGTGTAGACGACGATCAACCGTGGGAGGATCTCCCGCGTTTTCTCGCCGGCAGAGCGGAGCGAATCGACGACCTTCTCGCGGGTCGACCGATCGTCGCCGGCCCCGTCGGCTCTGGTTTCGCCGTCGTCGGAGCGGTCCATCGCCGACGGATCGACGTTTCGCCCCGACAGCAGAACTGCCCCGGCGACGACACCGGTTGCCGTGATTGCCAGCGCGATTCCGGCGCGGAATCCGACGTACAGCAACCCGACGTGGAGCCCGAGGATCGGGATCAGTACGGGTGCATAGAAGGTGAAGATGTGCTGAACGAAGCCGAAGAAGGTGTTGATCGTCACGGCGACGAGCGTCGCCCGGTCGTCGAGCAGACCCGAATCGCGGTATTCGGCCAGCATTCCGTATCCCGCCGTGGTCGAGGCGGCGGTGGTGAGGATCGCACTCCCCACCTCGTCCGGGAGATTCGCCGGTCCGGTGAGCGGTTTCGAGAGCGACGCGATGTATCTCACGGCACCGAAGGCAACGAGAAGGTTGGCGAAGGCGACGCCGCCACCGATCGCGATCGAAATACCCACGATCCGGGGCAGAACCTCACCCAGAAGAACCGACCCAACTGAGGGATCGCCCATCGACTGACCAGAGGCGGTGGCCGAAGGAAACGCTTGCGCTCCCGATCGATGTGAAGACCGATCAGACGCCTGCGACGGCCCGGAGTGCGAAGAGGGCGTTTTCCTTTCGTTCGCGCACCCGCCGATAGAAATACGAGAGCCACCGGTCTCCGTAGGGAACGTACTGGTATACGGGGACCTCACCGGCAAGTCGACGCTGTGCGTCCTCCCGGACGCCCATCAGCATCTGAATCTCGTAGTCGGTGCCGTACTCCTCGTGGAGGCGACGGGCGTGGTCGATCATCGCCGGATCGTGACTGCCGACGGCGATGCCACCGTCGAAGTTCCGAAACGCGACCTCGAGGTCGGTCCGATAGGCCTCGTCGATCCGTGACTTCCCTCGATAGGCGATCGATTCGGGTTCGTCGTACGCCCCCTTGACCAGCCGAACCTTGCCGGGCAACGGCGCGAGACGCCGGAGGTCGTCCCGGGTACGCCGAAGGTTCGACTGCAGACAGACGCCCACGTTGGGGTGTTCCGTCACCCGCGTTTCGAATGCCGAAAGCGTGGCGTCGGTCGTCGTGTGGTCCTCCATGTCGATCCAGACGAACTGATCGGCCGCAGCAGCGGACAGGATTCGATCGAGATTGGCCTCGAAGACAGATTCGCCGATGTCGAGGCCGAGCTGTGTCGGTTTCACCGACACGCAGACGGAGTCGGCCGTGTCGGCAGTGTCGGAGAGCAACTCGATGTACGCTTCCGTGTCGGCGTCGGCGAGTTCCCGCCGTTCGTGGTGCTCGCCGAGCAGATTGAGGATCGCTCCGATTCCCTCTCCGTGGAGTACTCTGGCGCGTTCGAGCGCCTCCGGGGCAGTCGTGCCGGCGAGGAACCGGGATGCAACTGGCGGGAGCATACATAAAATACTGCTCCGAACGCAATGAATCTGTCTGCCCTCTCAGCGAAGCAGCAACTTTCCCGGATATTCGGGGTGCTCTGTGCCGAAATTCCTGCAATAGTCCAAACCCGTCGTCTTATGGGACGGCCGGTCCGAGGGGTGGTATGGTCGTCGAGACCCTCGTCGTTGCGATGTGGGCGATGCTGCCCGCCTACGTTCCGAACAACGTGGCCGTGCTGGCCGGCGGCGGCCGCCCGATCGACGGCGGTCGGGAGTGGAACGGTCGTCGGATACTGGGTGACGGCAAGACGTGGCGCGGAACTGCCTTCGGCACCGCCGCCGGAATCGCCCTCGCCTTCGTCTTGAACCAACTCCAGCCGCTCCTGTCGGGAACCGTCACCGTCCCGACGTTTCCGCCGGCAGCCGCGGTTTCACTCGCCTTCGGCGCGATGGCAGGCGACATCCTCGCGTCGTTTCTGAAGCGCCGCACCGGCCGCGAGCGTGGCGCCTCCTTCCCCGGCGTCGATCAACTCGATTTCGTCGTCGTTTCCCTCTCGTTGACCGCCGTCGTCGCAACCGGCTGGTTCCTGTCGGTGTTCACCCTCCCGGTCATCGTGGCAGTTCTCCTCGTGACGCCGCTTTTACACGTCTCGACGAACGTCGGCGCCTACGCACTCGGGTTGAAGAACGAACCGTGGTGAGCGGCCTACTCGTCAGTTTGTCCCCGTGGGTCCCAGCCGTGGAACTCGGCGTCGGCTTCCAACTCGAGGTCGAAGGCGTCGATCAACCCGCCGAGTGCGACGTACCCCTGTGCGATCGCGGCGATCCCGACGATCGTCTCGTCGTCGTATCGGGCGGCGATCTCGTCGTGGACG
>JARWGK010000001.1:0-19024 GCA_040409725.1 Natronomonas sp. | reverse complement strand
TTCTCCTCGTTGGTATAAACCGACACGTTGTCCGGATCGGAGGAGTCACCGACGTAGGAGGCTGGCTCCGACCCCGAGACCTCCGACACCGCGGTGATGAACCCGCCGTGGAAGGCATACCAGTCCGAGGAGTCGAACTCGTCTTGCTCCATCGTGTCCTCGATTTTGACCGTCGCCTCGACCGAGGAGAGACGGCGACGGAAGGCGTCTCTGTCCTCGCTGACGCGACCGCGGGAGCCCATCGCGTAGCCACCCCACTGAACGTACACCTCGGCGAGGTCACCGGCATCCTCCCAGTTGCCCTCGTCGACGGCCTTGTTCGTCCCTGCGCCGTAACCGCCCGGTCGGGTCGTGAACACCCGTGGCATCGCCGCCTCGCGTGCTGCATCCGGGTCGACGCCCTCGGCTTCGAGTTCCGCCGTCTCCGCCTCGACGTGCTTTTTGATGTAGTTCATCTCGTGGGGCTCGTCGCGGTCGAGGACCGCCTCGACGGCGTCGTGGATGACCCCGGCGGCCTGTGGGAAGGCGTCTCTGAACAGCCCCGAAACCCGGGTCGTGGCGTCGACCCGGGGGCGGTCGAGCTCTTCGAGTGGGATCGCCTCGACGTCGTCGATCCGACCGGCGTCGGTCCAGATCGGTCGGACGCCCATCAGTGCGAGCACCTGTGCGATCGTCTCACCGCGCGTCCGAACGGTGGGGGTCCCCCAGGCGACGACGCCGACCTCCTCGGGATACTCGCCGTGGTCGTCGTGGTGCCGCTGGAGTGTCCCGTCGGCGACCTCGCGGCCGACCTCCCAGGCCGACCGGGCCGGGATCTTCCGTGGATCGAGCGTGTAGAAGTTCCGCCCCGTCGGGAGCAGATCGACGCCACCGCGGGTCGGGGCCCCCGACCCACCCGGTGGGACGTACTCGCCGTTCAGTGCGTCGGCGGTCTGTGGAATCTCCGCTTCGGCCTCGAGTACCCGCGGGGCTGCCTGCTCACAGATGAACTCGAGGGCCGCCCGGAGGTCGTCGTGTGCGCCGCCGGCGACCCGTGCGTCCCCGAGCGGATCGATGTCGACGACGAGGAGGTTCATGTTGGTCTCGTCGGGATCGGCATCGACGCCCGATTCCGGCAGATCGAAGTCGTACTCGGCGAGCGTCTCGACCAACTCGACGCTCGTCTCGTGGACGGCGTCGGCGGCCCGAGCGTACGTCATCCCGAGCGTCTCGTCGTACTCACCGGGGGCGTCGAGCATCCGCTCGTAATCGACGCCGAGAACGCCGGCGACGGATTCCCTGAGCGACGGCCCACCGGCGTTTTCCAGGCGGGTCAGCGCGACCAGATACTCGACCAGTCGGTCCTCGGCCGGGGGTTCACCCATCGTGTGCAACCCCATCCGAATCTGGGTCGTCTTCACGTCCGTCAGGTAGGCGTGAATCCGTTCGACGAGTGTCTCGATGTCGACGGTGTCACCCGAAACGGCGCCCTCTGCGAGTGTCGTTCCCGCCGCCTCGGGACCGCGAACGTCGACCGCGTCGTCGATGTCGCCCTCGATGCCCAACTCGACTGCGAGATCCAGTTCCGCAACCGTCTCACGAATGAGCCCCTCGACTGTCTCGCCGGCCTCGCTTCCGGCCTCGCGGTACTGGTCTGCGAGTTCTTCCAGTTCCGCGAGGTCGTCGTAGGTTCCGGCCGAGGCCATCGGCGGCGTGAGATAATCGACGACCGTCGCATACGAGCGGCGCTTCGCCTGTGTGCCCTCGCCGGGGTTGTTGACGATGTAGGGGTAGATGTTCGGGAGGTCGGAAACGAGTGCGTCCGGCGCCGACTCGGCGTCGAGACCGACGGTTTTGCCGGGGAGCCACTCCAGAGAGCCGTGGGTGCCGAGGTGGACGACGGCGTCGGCCGCAAACTCCTCCCGGAGCCACGAGTAGAAGGCGAAGTAGTCGTGTGGCGGCTGGAGGTCGGAGTCGTGGTACACCTTTTCGGGATCGAGCCCGAAGCCACGCGGCGGCTGAACCGTCACGAGGACGTTGCCGAACTCGACGCCGGGGATCGCAAACGGTCGCTCCGGTGGCTCGCCCCACTCCGCCGTGACGTTGTCCCTGAACTCGTCGTCGGCCGTCGCCCACCACTCGTCGTACTGCGCCCGCGAGACCACGTCGACGGATCGCTCCCGGACATCCTCGGGGGCGACCCAGCGGTCGTCGAGGGTCAACTGTGCGGTGAGCGTCTCGATGAGTTCCTGTCCGGAGTCGGGGACCGTGCCGCCGAGAGCGTATCCGCGTTCGTCCATCGCCTCGAGCAAGTTGACCGTCGATTCCGGCGAATCCAGCCCGAAGGCGGTCCCGATGCCGTCGTCACTCGGCGGATAGTTGTGGAGAACGACCGCCACCTGCTTTTCTTCGTTGTCCAGATACCGGAGTCGGGCCCAGTTCACCGCGAGTGAAGCGGCGTGGTCGATCCGGTCTTCGATCGGGAAGTGCTGTTTCGGCGCGCTGCCGATCCCGGCCTCGTCCTCGGTTCGTTCCTTCCCGGAGATGGGGTGGGTGATCACGTTGCCGTCGAACTCCGGCAGCGCGACCGACAGCGCGAGTTCGAAGCCCATCACCCCGGTGTCGTTCGCGTCGTATCGGGACCGGGAGCGCATCGTCGTGATCGTCTGAAGCACGGGCACGCCGAGTCGCTTCAGGAACACCTCCTCGGCGTCCGTCCCCTCGTCGGCCGCATCCCGGCCCCGTTCGGCCATCGACAGCGAGAACATGAACGACGAGCAGACGGCATCGACGATCGGTTCGCCCGCCTCGTCGGTGTTGCCCTCGGTGAGCCAGTTGTCGACGACCCACTCCGCGTCCTGCTGTTCGTCGCTGTCGGTCACCGGGTTACAGAAGATCGGCAGGGCGTCGGCGCCCTCGGCTTCGATCGCCCGAACCAGCGCGTCGACGTAGCGGGTGTTTTCGTGCGTCCAGTGGGATTCATAAAACCACACGGCGACGGTCGGCGTCTCGGGATCGAGCGTCGCCCGAAGCTCCTCGTAGGAGACACCGGGGTGATCCGGGTGGTAGACGCCCTCCGTCGGCAGTTCGACGGGGTCGTCGTAGGCGACCGTCTCCGTCGTGAACCGATCGACGAGATACCGGACGGCGTTTGCGAGGTTCGCGCTGCCGCCGCGGTCGAGATACTCACAGACCGTCGCCCTGACCGCGGTCGGGACGGTCGTATCCTCGACCGCGAAGGCGTCTCCGGTGGCCTTCACCACGAGCGGAACGCCGGCCTCCCGACAGCGCTCGACGGCTCGATCGTACCCCGGCATGCTGTCCTCGCCGCCGTGGAGCCAGAACACGGCGGCGTCACACCCCTCGAGTTCCCCACAGAACGTCTCGACTGCCTCCGGCTCCTCGAGGTCACTCTCCGAGCGGGCCGTCAGATCCGCGTCGACGGCCGTCGCCGCCCGTCCCAGCGCCCCCAGTTCGTTCTCCGTCGCCGTGTAAAGTCCAATCCTTGGCATAAGTTTGATAAACTCCGGTTGATCTATTACAACTGTGTTTGAATTCGGCACAACCAAAAGCGTTTCCACGCCGTTCGGAGCCGTCGTCGGGCAGACGGAGTTGAAGGAGGCGCTGTTGCTCGTTGCCCTCGAGGACGACCTCGGTGGGTTGTTGATCGAAGGCGAGAAGGGAACCGCGAAATCGACGCTCGTCCGGGGGCTTTCGGAGCTTCTGGGCGAGCAACGGGTCGTCGCCGACTGCCCGTACGGCTGTCCGCCGCCGGGGGCGGGTGGCGACGACAGACGGTGTGCCGACTGTCGAGAACGGACCGACCCCCCGGTGGAGACGCGGCCCGTGCCGCTCGTGACGCTGCCGCTCGGGGCGACGCGGGATCGGGTCGTCGGCACCCTGTCGGTCTCCGACGCCTTAGAAGGCGAGACGAACTTCGATCCGGGGCTGCTCGCGGCGGCGAACCGTGGACTCCTGTACGTCGACGAGGTGAATCTGCTGGACGATCACCTCGTCGACACGCTGCTTGATGCCGCCGCCTCGGGCCGCAATCGCGTCGAACGCGACGGCGTCAGCGTCACCCACCCGGCGGAGTTCGTGTTGATCGGGACGATGAACCCCGAGGAAGGCGACCTCAGACCACAGCTCCGGGATCGATTCGGGCTGTCCGTCGAGGTGACCGGCGAGGAGGCGATCGAGGACCGCGTCGCCGTCATCGACGGAGCCCTGAACGGAACTACCGAGGACGACACCGCCGCGTACGGCCGGCGGCTCGAAACCGGCGCGGAGACGATCGAGGCGGTCGAACTCACCGACGACCAGAAGGCGACGATCGCTGAGGTGTGTCTGGAGGCCGGCGTCGACGGCCACCGGGGCGACATCGCCACCGCCCGCGCCGCAAGAGGCCTCGCCGCACTCGACGGTCGGCCGACCGTGCTGGACGGGGACCTCCGCCGAGCGGCCGAGCTCGCCCTCCGCCATCGGACGCAGTCGCGTCCATTCGAGGAGAGCGTCGACACCGAATCGCTCCTCGACGAGCGGTTCGACGAGGAAGGCGGCGAAGACGGCGAAGCGACAGAAGACGGCGAAGACACCGACAACCGATCGGATGACGATGCGGCCGAAGGCGAAGTTTCTCGGGAAGGTGGTGAGGACGCCGAATCGAAGGACACCGAGGATGAACCCGGTGGACGACGCGACGGCAGTCCGGAGCACGGGGGCGACGAGGACGTGGGGGACAGCGAGGATGAGGAGGGAAGCGAACAGACGGAAGACGGAACGGAACGAAACGGCCAGACTCCGGGGACGAGCGGCGGCGAAGGGGGTGACGGCGGCGATTCGAGCGACGGCGGAAGCGACGACACGGAAGAAGAGACGGCCGTCCCACTGTTGCCCGGCGAATCCCGCGAGCAACCGGAGCCGAGGCCGGCGGCAGCCCCGTCGATCGCCGAGTCGATCGAGGCGGCCACGTCGGAGAGTGGCGGTGGACGAGCCGATGCAGAGCCGTCGGCGACGGGCCGGGGAGCGACGGTCCGGACGGAACGGACGGACGATCGGTCGGGGATCGACGCGGCCGCGTCGGTCAGGGCCGCGGCGACCGCTGGACGGGACCAGGTCGAAAACCGGGATCTGCGCCGCTCGGTGCAGGCCGGCGATGCCGAGGCGCTCGTCGTCTTCGCCGTCGACGCCAGTGCCTCGATGCGACCGGCGATGCAGCAGGCCAAGGGCGTGGTTCTCGAACTGTTGAAGGACGCCTACACGGAGCGTGACGCCGTTTCGGTGGTCGCCTTCGCCGGCGACGAAAGCGAGGTGCTTCTTCCCCCGACGGATTCGGTGTCACTCGCCGCCAGACACCTCAAGGAACTGCCGGCGGGTGATCGGACGCCGCTTGCCTCGGGACTCGAAACGACGGCCGAGGTGATCCGTCGGGCGGACCCTGAGGCGGCGGTGGTCGTCCTCGTCAGCGACGGACGGGCGAACAGCGGGGAGCGGCCGACGGAGGCGACCCGGGAGGCGGCGGCACGGCTGGCGACGACGGAGGCGGCGGTCGTCTGTGTCGATGCCGGCGAGGAAACCGGGCTGCTCGGCGACGTGATCGAGACGACGGACGGTAGTCTCGTCTCGCTCGATGCCCTCACCGCCGAAGCCGTCGACGCCGCAGTCGAGGAGATGCGGTGATCAGAGATCGATCTCGACGGAGACGCGCTCGTAGGGGACGATCGGCGCCCGCGAACGGCCGCTGCGTTCGAACTCGACGAGCCCGATACGACCGAGTTCCCGGAGGTTGTCGTGGACCTGATGGACATCCCGGTCGACGAGGCGGGCCGCCGCGCGGATGCTTTCGGGTTCGTCGCGCGCGACGGCTCGCAGCAGTTCGATGCTCGTCGGACGGCAGACGATCGCCGCCGCCTCCGGATCGAGCCACCGCGTTTCGCTGCCACGCCCCGTATCGAGTCTGACGACGACACGATCAGCCATAGGTCGGTTTCTGCCTGCTCCGACATAGTGTTGTGCTTTTACACAGCATTCGCCGCGAGAAACGGATTCCGTGATCGGAGACACGGACCCAGAGCGGTTTTATTTCGATCGAACGGCCGGTATGAAGGCTCTGAGGGGTCCGATCCACCGAACGAGCGGGCGGTCCGTTCGCCGACGGCGGCGGGTGCGCGAATCCTCGGATTGCATGTTTCACTCGACCTGTCGATCGGCGACGGGGAGGCGACGTTCTCTCCGGAGGACAACTGCTACTGTCGGTGAGCAGAGCGACGGAGGTGGAGGGCGTACCGTCCGCGTTCGGCCCCGTCGTCGTGGTAGACGACCGGCTCCTCGACGACCGCCAGTCTGTCGCCGTCGACGGCGGCAGCCGTCGCCACACCGGCCGTTCCTCCCGAATCGACGAGGCCGTCCGTGACGTCGAACAGCCGAAAGCCGTGGACGGCGGGGTCGCGGTCCCGGAAGTGCTGTGCGACCGGCACCAGCAGTCGCTCGTGATCCGTCGCGACCTCGTGGGCGAAGCCGCCGATGTCGGCTCGAAAACGTCGCGTTCCGTCGCGGCCGACGCCGACGGCGGTGTGTTCGAGCGGATGACGAGCGCCGGTCTCGCGGCCGTCGGTCGGGAAGGTGTTGCCGGTACAGAAGACGGCACCATCCGTGGTGGCGTGGACGTGATTCGGGTAGGCGTAGACGCGGTCGTCGCCGCGGTCCAGCGGCGTCGCCAGTTCGATCCGTCGCGTCACCTCGCCGTCGGAGAGCAGGTACCCACAGTAGTCGGCGTGACTCGTGACGGCGAGTGTCTCGTCGTCGACGGCCGCGACATCCCCCACCCGTCGATCGGATTCGCCTGGATTCCACCGCCACCGTTCGGTGCCGTCGGCAAGGACGACGAGACCGGCGTCGTGGTCTCCCGGACACCGGTTGTACGCGGCAGCGACACCGCCGTCGAAGGCGGCGAGTGCGATCAGGGAGGCGTCTGCGGCGTACCGCCACCGCTCCGTTCCGTCTCCTCCGAGTGCGTACACCACGCTCTCGAAGTGGCGGTCGCCGTCGCGTCGTTCGTATCGGCGGGCGGCGACGTATGCCGTCTCACCGGCGACACAGTCGACGACGAACGGCAGGAAGAATCGCGTTTCCTTCGTCGGAGCGCCGATGTCGTCGGCAGTCTCGTGGGACCACCGCTCGGTTCCGTCGGCATCGAACAGCCTGATCGCTCCGCGCTTCGAGCGTTCGCCGGCGAGGACGCCGCCGTCGAAGGGGACCAGGGTGACGACGCTTCCCTCGCCGTCCGCCGTCCAGCGCTCCTCGCCGGTTCGATCGAACGCCGTCAGACGGCCGTCTGCGCGTCCGACGACGGGGCCGTCGGGTGTGAGACAGACGGCGGAGCGACGACCCGCCTGACGGGAGCCACAGGGGTCGACGTCGCCGAGCGGAATCTCCCGCGATTCACTCATCGATCGGGAACGTCTCGTGGAGCATGTCGTGTGTGTTCCCGATGTCGTCGAGGAACGCCTCGCCGTGGTCGATGAGCCGATCGAGCGCCGCCTCGGCGTCCCGGACGGCGACGAGTCGGCCGCGGAGGTAGTCGTACTCCGGGTCGTCCGGTTGTGTCGCGGCAACTTCCTCCTCGAGTTCGACGAGTGCGGTGTCGAGGTGACGGCGACAGGCCGCGAGCGTCTCGGCGTCTGCGAGTGCCGCGATGTGTGGTTCCGGCTCGTCGCCGAGTTCGTCGCGGGCGTGTTTTTCCGCGGCGGCGTCGCCGACGCCGAGGCTGTTCATCAGGCCGAGTCGTAGCGCTTCGATCTCGTGGCAGGTCATGTGGTTACTCAGAGCGTCTGGTCGACTAAGTCGGATACGATTCTGTCGCGGTCGAGCGCACCGGCGAGCCGGTCGGCGTCGTCGGGGGCGACGGACCCGTACCAGACGCCGTCGGGATAGACGGCGACGTTCGGCCCCTCGCCACATCGGCCGAGACACGACGAACGGGTGATCCGAGCGTCGACGTCGCGTTCGTCTGCAGCCTGTCTCAGCCGCTCCAGCACCGCGGTGGCCCCCTCACCCGCACACGTCCGGTTGGTGCAGACGGCGACGTGTTTCTTCGGGGCGTCGTGGACGTGTGGCTCGTCGTCGACCGTCTCGCGGTCGGCGTGGGTCGCCTGGTGTGTCAGCGCCCGGAGCATCGCGCGCGCGCCGCCCGCCTCGTCTTCGAAGCCCTCCATCTCGACCTTGTACTTGCAGGTGTCACACGACATCGAGACGTCCCCGGATCGGGCCTCCTCGAAGCGGTCGGCGAGCACCGCAAGCAGTCGTTCGTCCGTCCCGAGGGGATCGCCGGCCGCTGCCGCGACGTAGGGGTAGTCGTCGTCGAACTCCCGCGTCCGCTCGCGGATTCGTTCCGTCAAAACGCCGTCGCCGAGCATGTACGGGACGACGGCGATCGCATCCGGGCGGCGCTTTGCGACGGTGTGGAGCGTCTCCAAGAGCAGCGGCTCGGTGACGCCGATGAACGACGCCTCACAGCCCTCGAAGGACCGCCCCTCGTACAGCAACCGGGCAAGCTTGTGGACGTCACCGTTCGCGTCGGGATCGGAGGAGCCACGCGCACAGAGCACGACGGCGAGGTCGTCTACCTCCCGATCGACTCCGAGATCGGCCTCGATGCTCGCCACCCGATCGTCGAGCAGTTCGACGATCTGTGGGTGGACGCCGAGGTGTCTTCCGTTGTGGATCGAAACATCGAACTGCTCTCTGGCCTGCTTGACCGCGAGTGGCACGTCGGCTTTGACGTGACTGGCGGCGAAAAGCGACAGCTGCAGGACGCTGATGTCGGAGACGAGCGAGGAAAGGGAGTCGATTGCCTCCTCGATTGACGGTTCGGCCAGCTCCAGAAACCCGGCGTCGACCGGCAGCCCGAGCCGTCCTTCGAGGTCTGCTGCGAGTTCGCGGACCTGCTCGTTCGAACGCTCCCGTCTGGAGCCGTGGCCGACGAGCAACACGGCCTCGGAGTCCAGCATCAGTACGCCTCCGCCTGTTCGATGCTCCGGCGGAGCTTCCGACGCCGGCTCGGTGCGAACAGCCCCGATTCCTCGCTGCCGTCGTAGAGCCACGAACCGACCGTCGGGACGACCGTTTCGTCGATGCTGAAGTAGTAGCCACCGGAGGACGTCTCGGCGAGGTTCCCGTAGGCGACCTCGACTGCGGCGCTGTCGAACAGATCCCGAACCGTCTCGAGCAGTCGCTCGTCGCCGACGAAGGAGATGCCAACGGTTCCCGAGTCCGATTTGAAACAGACCGTCCCACAGCCCTCGAGTATGCCGCGAAGCAACTGTTTGTCGTGGGCCGTGAGGCTATCGAGACGGTAGCCGCCGGGGTCGCCCTCGAACGGCAAGCCGAGGGCTGCTGCGGCGCGGTCGCCGAGGGAGCCGTGTATTCCGACGGTGTAGTCGTCCTCGGTCCGGGTGATCGAGGTGTCGTGTGCGTACTCCCGCTTCTGAATGCGGTGATCGACGCTGTCCGCTCCGGCGATCGAGGCGAGTCGTCGGGCGGCCGTCTCGTCGTTCGTCCGAACGGTGACGCTGTCTGCGGACACCGTCCCGTCGCCGATGACCCGCCCCCAGAAGTACGCCGTTTCGGGGTGTGCCGAAAGCAGGTCCCGCGGAGAGCCAGTTTCGACGCTCATCGCATTTCCTCCGTGCGCTCGACTCCTTCGACGGTGATCGCATCGAGCGGACAGGCCGCCGCCGCCGACTCCGCGTCGGCGCGTGCGTCGTCCTCGAAGATCCCGGAGACGTGGCCGTTTTCGCGGCTCGAATCCGGCAGCGTCACCAGTCCGTCGGCGCTTTCCTCGAAGCGTCCATCGCGGACGAGACAGGCGAAGATTCCGTCACAGGCCTCGAGATCGACCGAGATTCGGTATGTGTCTGACATGATCAGTAGTCGTATTTCGTCTCGTAGCCCCGTGGCGTCACCATCCGGTCCTCGAAGACGTAGGTGTCGTCGTTGCCGACGATGATCGTCGTCGTCATGTCGATGATCTCCTCCTCGCCGAGATCAGGCAGCGTCTCCAGGTCCGTGATCAGCGTCTCCTCGTCGTCGCGTGAGGCCCCGTGGACGATCCCGACCGGCGTCTCCGGGTCCCGGTGTTCGAGAAGGATCTCACAGCAGCGCTGGAAGTTCTCCCGCCGCTTGCGACTCCACGGATTGTAGATTGCGATCGTAAACCCCTCGCCGGCGACGGCGTGGAGCCGTGATTCGATCTCGGCCATCGGCGTCAGATGATCAGAAAGCGACACCGAAACCGTGTCGTTGACGAGTGGTGCGCCCAGACGCGCCCCACACGACTGGGCCGCCGGGACGCCGGGGACGACCTCGAAGTCGACCGCTTCGGCCGAGCCACCCTTCGATTCGAGAATCTCGAGTGCCAGCCCCGACAGCGCGTAGACGTTCGGATCGCCGGAGCCGATGATCGCCACGTCGTTACCGGCCAGCGTCCGGTCGATCGCCTCCTCGGTGCGGGAGACTTCCCCACACATCGGCGTCGAGTAGACGTCTTCGGCCGATTCGGTGATCTCGTCGGGGAGCAGATCGACGTACGTCCGGTACCCGACGATGTGTTCTGCCTCGGCGAGTGCAGCCTTCGCCCGGGCCGTCATCCCCTCCGGTTTGCCGGGACCGAGGCCGACGGTGACGAGCGTCCCCGGATCGGCCTCGAATTCCTCGACCGTCGAACCGACCGTCTCCTCGTCGTCCGTCGACGCACCACAGCCCGACGATCCCGAGGACTCGGTGGCCGATGCGCCACATTTGCTCTCGGTTTCGGTCGTCCCGCCGCCACAGCTCGACGTCGATGTCTCGGTTTCGGTTTCCGTCGTCGATGCCTCCGTCGTAGTGGTGTCGTCCGTGCTCATTCTCAGAAATCCTCCACCTCGCGGCCGCCCCGCGGCGTCACGAGGAACGTTCCGTGGTCGTTTTGCCACTCTGTGCTCTCTGCGGTCCCGACGAGAATCGAGGTTCCCATGCCGCCCACCTTCGCGCCGTGTTCCTCGGTCTCTCCGAGGGTCGTGATCGTGTGGGTCTCGTCGTCTAGGTTGCGTCCGGCCTCGGCGCGTCCGGCGTCGTTGAAGATGGCGACCGGAACGTCGTCGGATCGCTCCTCGCGGATCACGTCGATCGCGCGCTCGTGGTCCCGCCAGCAGTTGTACAGGACGATGACGAACCCCGAGATCGCCGCCGCCCGCAGCTTCTCTTCGATTTCCTCCCAGCCGCGCCACTTATCAGACAGCGAGATCGTACAGAAGTCGTTCGAAAGCGGGGCGCCGAGATTCGCCGCACCGCCCAACGCGGCGGTGACGCCCGGAACGATCTCGATCGGAACGTCGTAGGCCGCCTCCTCCTCTGCCATCAAAAAGACGAGGTCGCTCTTGCCGTAGACGTTCGGATCGCCGCCGGAGACGTGGGCCACGTCCTCGCCGGCACGGACGCGTTCGAAGGCCTCCCGCGTCAACTCGACCTGCTGGCCCATCGACGACCGGACGATCTCCTGATCGGTCCCGTCGCGCGTCACCGCACCGCCGTCGGCCGCCGCCTCCGGCGGAATCGTTCCGTCCTTTCGGAGAAACTCCTGATACAGATTCGAGGCGATGACGCAGTCTGCGGTCCGGATCACGTCTCTGGCCCGCTGGGTCATCGCGTGTGGGAGGCCGGGACCGATTCCGACGACGTACAGCGTTCCGTAGTCGTCGGTTTCCGCGCGGTCGTTCCGCTCGTCGGCGTCGGGGTCGGACGTGTCGTCGCTGCTCATCTCCCGACCGCCACCGTTACGGCCTCGTCGAAGCGTTCCTTCTCCCTGAGGAGTTCGTGTTCGCGGCCACCGGCGATGGCGGCGGATTCGGCGATCCCCGGCCAGCCGATCAGTTCCATCGACCGCGACGGCGTCGGCCCCTCGTGGTCGACGAGTGTGTCCTTCTCGAAGAGCACGACGCCGAGATCGACCGCCTGTGCGGCCTCGTACAGTCCTGTCTCGCCGTCCTTTCTGGTTGCCGTGGCGACGAACTCGACGTCCGAAAAGTCGAGATCGAGATTGTCGAGGGCGGCTTCCCAGGCGTCTAACACCTGTTCCTTGTCGACGCCGGAGACCGTGCCGGTCCCGAGGACGACGCCGTCGGTGTTTCGTTTGAGGACGGTCACGTCGTCGTCGACCAGTACGGCGCGCGGCCCGTCGAGGCGTTCGACGGCGCCGAGTTCGTCGTTCAGGACGGCGAGGTTCGTCGCGACCGTCGAGTCGCCGTTGACGACGTGGCTGTCGAGGGCCTTCGCCTTCGATTCGACGCCCTGTTTGCCCGCGGCTTCGGAGGCGGTCGTCATCGCCGGGACCGCACCCATCTTCGAGAGGTCGTAGGCGACCTGATTCGCGCCGTGGTGACCGCCGGTGATCGGGATCGCCCACGTCAACTCCTCGTCGACGACGACGACGGCCGGATCGTCCCACTTGTCGTCGAGAAGCGGTGCCGTCTTCCGCATCGCGATGCCGGAAGCCATCAGGCCGAGGAAGCAGTCGTACTCGCCCCAGTGTTCGTCGAACACCTCGCCGTGGTATTCGAGGATGTCGATCAGTTCGTAGTCTTCGGCCAGTTCCTCGGCGATCGATTCGGCGACGGGGATCTTCCGCTCGAAGCTCACGATGGCGATTTCCTCCGCGACCTCGCCGTCGGAGTCGGGTGTCGAGCAGTGACCGCCGTCGTCTGTCTCTGTCGTGTCGTTGTCGGTACTCATATCAGTCGTCACTCTCCGCCGTGTCGTTCGTCGTCGATTCGCTGCTGTCGTCGGACTGACCGCCGCCCGCCCAGTCGCCGTAGAGGAACGAGCGTTCGTACTCCGCCCCGGCGGCCGCATCGCCGATGAGAACCATCGCCGAGGCGCGGTATCCCGCCGCCTCGAGTTTCTCGCCGATGTCGCCGACGGTCCCCTCGATGATGTCCTCGTCCGGCCAGGAGGCGTGATACACCACCGAGACGGGCGTCTCTGGGTCGACGCCATCGGCGAGCAGTCGATCCATCGTCTCGTCGACGGCGTGGGTCCCGAGATAGATACAGGTCGTCACGTCACCCATCTCGACGAACTCGCTGATGTGATCGTCCTCGGAGTCGAGCGTCTTGCCCTGCGGTCGGGTGAAGGCGACGTGATTCGCCGTCTCGTTGAGCGTCAACTGCGTTCGCAGCGACGCACTCGCCGCAAACGCCGAGGTGACGCCCGGGACGATGTACGTCGGGACGCCCTCGTGTTCTAGGGCGTCCATCTGTTCTAAGGCCGCACCGTAGATGGCCGGATCGCCGGAGTGGAGTCGAACGACCTGCTCGCCGTCCTCGTATGCGTCTGCCATCAGCGGGATCAACTCCTCCAGATCCTTGCCGACGCTGTTGACGAGCCGTGGATCCTCGCAGTACGCCTCGAGAAGCTCGCTGTTGACGAGGGATCCGGCGTGGACGACGAGGTCGGCCTCGGCCAGCAGCTCACGGCCGGCGACGGTCAGGAGCCGTGGGTCGCCCGGACCGGCTCCGACGAAGGGGATCCCCTCCTGTTCGTCACCGGCGGAGTGTCGGTAGACGCGTTCGTCCCGCTCGTGGGCGTGTTTCTCCCGCTGTGCGTCGATCGCCGTCTGGGGATCGACGTCGGTGTCGCTCATCGTCGCACCTCGTCGCCGCTTGCGACGGCCTCTGCGATCTCGCGGCCGGCGTCGCCGCCGTCCGTCGTCGTCTCCGTTCCGAACGCCGCCGTGGCGTGATCCGGTTCGAACCCCTCCCGTTCGGCGTAGCCGATCGTGTAGTAGTCCCGTTCGGCGAGATCGCTCGGATCGCTCGTGACGACCGTCTCGTAGCCGTCCATGTACAGCCGGCGACCGTAGGTCACGTCGTACCCCGCTGCCCGAAGCTTCTCGTCGGTCGCCGGAACGTCGGTGATCTTGAAAAGCACCATCCGATCGGGACCGGTCGGGGCCGCACCGCCGGAGGCCTCCCGCAGCGTCAGTTCCGATCCGGCGGCGATTTCCACGTCGAGAGCGGTCGCAAACGCCGTCACCGCCGAGACGCCGGGAACGATTTCGATGTCGACGGCGGGGTGGAACCGATCGATCGTCCGCCGCAGGTGACCGAACGTCGAGTAGACGTTCGGATCACCCAGCGTCACGAAGGCGGCATCGCCCTCGCGGGCGGTCGGAGCGATCTCCTCGGCCGCAGCCTTCCACGCCCGCCGGAGCTTTTCTTCGTCCCGCGTCATCGGGAAGTCCAGATCGCCGAGGCGATCGGCCTCGACGTACGCCGAAGCGACGGCCCGAGAGAGTCGACCGGGGGTGTACACCACGTCGACCGATTCGAGCACCTCCCGGCCGCGGACGGTCACGAGCCCCGAATCACCCGGGCCGAGACCGACGCCGTACAGCGTCATTCGGCTCCTCCCACGAAGGTGTAAACGGGGTTTTCTGAGTCGAAACTTGTCGCCCCCGCGAGTTCGTAGCCGGTCGACACCTGTACCTGCAGGGTCTCCTCGAGGAGGTCCCGCTCGCGGAACGCCCGGGCGGCGTCGGCGGCGACCTCCAGCCGTGCGACGTTCATGACGATTCGATCGATCCCGGCCTCGACGGCGAAATCGAGCACCGACTCGAAGTTTCGAGAACCGCCGAGAAACAGCGCGTCGGCATCCGTCGGTAATCCGTCGGGAGCCTCGGCGTTCAGGAGGGTCACGTTCTCACCGAGGTCGTTCGCTTCGAGGTTCTTGCGGGTCGTTTCGAGACGCTCGGATTTCCGTTCGAGGGCCGTCACCCGGCCGGCCCGACGGGCCGCCTCGGCCGTCACCGCACCGGTACAGGAGCCGACCTCGACGAAGTGATCCTCGGGACCCAACTCGAGTTTCCCGAGAGTTACGGACCTGACCTCGGGCTTCGTCGGCCCCGCCTTGGCGTCGTGAGGAAGCGCTACGCGTGCCATGGAAGTACAAGTACAACCGCAGGTAAAACAATTGTGGTTGTTTTAGGAAAACTGTGTTTGTTTGGAGAAAAGGTTCGGTTGTCTGTGCGTCGTCACGGTCGCCGACGCGTGAGAAAGATTCAATACCACGGCTCCGGTTCGTTGTATCTACAGTGATACACCGACTCGGGAAGCTGGTGGCTGCATCCGGGGTGACCGAGGCCGTGGAGCCGATGTCCACCGGGACCGAGAAGCCATCGGCACAGGCCGAAGGGCCGACCGGCGAGTGTGTCCGTCTGGAGGGCGTCACACAGCGATTCGACGGGGAGGCCGTCTTCGAGGACGTGTCGCTCTCGATTCACGCCGGGGAGGTGCTTGCGATCATCGGTCCGTCGGGTGCCGGAAAGACGACCCTCCTCCGGCTTCTCGGACTGTTCCAGCAACCCGACGAGGGAACCGTTCGGGTCGACGGTGTGGATGTCTGGACGCTGTCGGAGCGGGAACGGCGGGACCTGCGCCGACGCATCGGCATGGTGTTTCAGGAGCCGAATCTCTTCGACGCCAGCGTGCGTCACAACGTGGGGTACGGACTCCGCGTGCGCCGAAGGTGGCAGGAGCGGATTCGCCGCGCCGTCGGCCGACTCGCCGGGGAGTCGGAATCCCAAACGGTCGCCGAGGCGCTCGAAACGGTTGGGCTCGAACAGAGCGCCGATCAACCGGCCCGGTCGCTGTCCGGCGGCGAGGCCCAACGCGTCGCCTTCGCCCGCGCACTCGCGTACGGACCGGAGGTGTTGCTTTTAGACGAGCCGACCTCGGATCTGGATCCCCGAAACACCGCCGTCCTCGAGGAAGCCACGGCGGCGGCCAGAACGCGGGAAATCGGGGCCGCAATCGCGACACACGACATGCATCAGGCAAAGCGGATCGCCGACCGAACCGCGGTGCTTCTGGACGGGTCGATCATCGAGGCCGGGCCGACCGACCGGGTCTTCGAGGCCCCGAACGATCCCCGCGCCCGGAAGTTCATCGACGGCGAGTTGGTGTATTGAACGACTACTCCGGTTCGAGTTCTGCCTCTGCGCCTTCGATGTCGATCGAGTCCACGTCCAGATCCATATCGCCGTTGTTGTTGCCCGCGGCGATGTCGGCGATGTCGTCGAGTCCGAGCAGTTCCCGCGTCTCCTCGTCGAACTCCATCGATTCGAGGCTCGTCTCGAATCCACCCGCGTCGCTGCCGGAGAGGTGTTTGCCGTACCGACCGACGAGCGACGTGAGTTCCTGTGGTAACACGAACGTCGTCGATTCCCCTTTGCCGATCTCTTCGAGCGTCTCCATTCCCCGCTCGATGATCGCCCGCTCGCCCATCGATTCCGCCGATTTCGCCCGCAACACCGTCGAAATGGCGTCTCCCTGCGCCTCCAGAATCTGACTCTGCTTTTCACCCTGGGCCCGGATGATGTTCGACGTCTTGTCTCCCTCCGCCTTCTCCACCGCAGACCGCCGTTCACCCTGCGCCTCCAGAATCATCGCACGGCGACGGCGCTCTGCGGCGGTCTGCTGTTCCATCGCAGCCTGCACGTCCTGACTCGGGTTGACTTCGCGCACCTCGACGGCCTCGACGCGAACGCCCCACTCGTCGGTCGGGCCCTCGAGTTCGCGCTGGATGCGACGGTTGATCTTCTCCCGCTTCGACAGGGTCTCGTCGAGTTCCATGTCACCGAGCGCAGCCCGCAGCGTCGTCTGGGCGAGATTCGACGTCGCTTTCTTGTAGTCGTCGACCTCAAGGAAGGCCCGCTTTGCGTCCATGACCTTGATGTAGACGACGGCGTCGGCGGTCACCGGCGAGTTGTCACGGGTGATCGCCTCCTGTCGCGGCACGTCGATCGTCTGCGTCCGCATGTCGAAGGCGTGTGTCTGGGAGACAAAGGGCGGGACGAAATGCACTCCGGGTTCGAGCAGTTCGCGGTACTCACCGAAGACGGTCAACGCCTCCTTCTCGTAGGCGTCGACGATCTCGACGGCGCTCGTGACAGCCGCGACGGAGATGAGGAGAAACGCGAGACCGGCGATGACGACCGGATTGAGTTCGATGAACCCGAACGTCGCCGCGGCGACGACGAGGAGGATCGCTCCAACCGCCACTGTCGCTCGCGTCGACAACCCCCCGGCGTTGGACTTTGAAAAGTCCACGTCGACGGTGTCTCGAGGATTGCGATCGGACATACTCACTCTACGTCGGCGTGACACTTGAACACTCGCCTCCCGCTGCGGATCAGAGGGATCGATCGATCGCGACGGCCGTCTCCTCGCCCACGCCCGGGACGCTCGACAGCTCTTCGACCGAAGCGGCGCGAACGCCTTCGATGCTCCCGAAGCGTCGGAGCAGTCGGTTTCGGATCGTCTCTCCGACGCCGTCGACCCCATCAAGCGGGGTCGACACCGAATCACGGACGGTCTGGTGGTACTGCACCGCAAACCGGTGGGCTTCGTCGCGGACGCGCTGGAGGAGATGCAGCGCCGGGTCGTCGTCGGCGTAGCGCTGCACGCCGTCGGGGGTGACGACGCGCTCCTCGGCCTTCGCGAGAGCGACGATCGGGACATCCCAGCCGACGGCGGCGGCCGCGTCACGGGCTGCCTCGAGTTGTCCTTCGCCGCCGTCGACGAGAAGCAGATCCGGATCGGGGCGGTCGTCCCGGCCCTCCACAGCACGCGTCGCCCGCCAAGAGACGAGTGCGTGCATACTCGCATAATCGTCGTTTTGCTCGTCCAGTTTCTTCCGGCGATACCCGTCGCGCCGAGGTGCACCATCCAGGAACGTCACGTTGCTGCCGACGACGGCCTTGCCGCTTGCGTGACTCACGTCGACGCCCTCGATCCGGCGGGGCGGATCGATGCCGAGTCGGGCGCCGAGGGTCTCGGCTGCGGCATCCTCGTGTCCACGCCGGTGTGCGTTTTTACTCGCCAGATCGACGAGCGTCGCCTCTCGACCGGCTCCCGGTACCCGAACCTCGACGCCCTCGCCGTCGAGCCACGAGGCCACGTCCGGATCGCCGTGTCGTTCCGGCAGCAACAGCCGATCCGGCAGGGGACGCTCGGCGTAAAACTGGGGGATGAAGGCGGCGAGGACGCCCGCCGTCTGTCGTTCCGCTCGGTCGTCGGTTTCGACGCGGTGACGGTCACGGTCGACGAGTTTGCCGTCCTCGCTGTGGAGGCGAGCGACCGTCGCCGTCTCGCCGTCGAAGGCCACACCCAGAACGTCGGTGACGGCCGTCGAATCGCCGCTGACAGCCGCCGACTCGTCGTCGTGAAACGCCTCGACGGCGTCGAGGCGGTCACGGAGCGTCGCCGCCCGTTCGAAGGCCTGTTCGGACGCCGCAGCCTCCATCTGGGTCCGGAGCGGCCCCGCGACGGCACCGGTTTCGCCGTCGAGGAAATCCAACGCGCGGTCGACGTCTGCGGTGTACGCCGCTTCGTCGATTTCGTCTGTGCAGGGCGCAGAACACAGCCCCATCTCGTAGTCGAGACACGGCCGGGTTCGACCGCTGTACTTGTGGTCCGAACAGCCCCGTATTCCGTGGACCGATCTGATCGCCTTGATCACCGTCTCGACGCGAGATTTATCCGTGTACGGTCCGTAGACGGTGGCGTCCTCCGGCGGATCACGGGTGACCTCGATCTGCGGAACGGGGTGGTCGGTGACGGCGATCACCGGATACGACTTGTCGTCCTTCAGCCGAACGTTGTACCGCGGCTGGTGTCGTTTGATCAGATTCGCCTCGAGCAGCAGTGCCTGTGTTTCGGTGTCCGTCACGGCGTAGTCGATCGTATCGGCGGATTCGACCATCCGTTTGATGCGACGACTCCGCGGATCGGCGTAGGAGCGAACTCGATCACGGATGTCGACGGCCTTGCCGACGTACAGCACGGTCCCGTCGTTCTCGAAGGTGTAGACGCCGGGATCGGTCGGCAACGTCGAGGCGCGTTCCCGCACTGCCGCCGTGTCCATACGGATCGTTCGTCACCGAAGGCTATCAGCGTGACGTGTCTGGGACGGACGACACCTACAAACCCGAGGCGATCCGACCGGAGGTATG